>NZ_CP139478.1:1744962-2074924 GCF_034259105.1 Limosilactobacillus reuteri
TAGGATCCCAAATGTTTAAGTCAGCATACTTACCAACTTCAATTGAACCAACATAATCGGAAATACCATTACAGATAGCTGGATTAATTGTGTATTTAGCAACGTAACGCTTAATCCGGTTGTTATCATCGTACTTGGAATCGCCATCTAGTGGTCCACGAACCTTCTTCATCTTGCTTGCTAACTGCCAAGTCCGCATTGCAACTTCACCAACACGTCCCATAGCTTGCGCATCAGAAGTCATCATACTAAGGGCACCCATGTCTTGAAGAACGTCTTCAGCAGCTTCAGTTTGCTTCCGAATCCGTGATTCAGCAAAGGCAACGTCATCAGGAATCTTTGGATTAAGGTTGTGACAAACCATTGTCATGTAGAACAATTCATCAAGAGTGTTCTTACAATATGGGTTGGTTGGCGTAGTTGATGATGGAAGAACGTTGTCTTGACCACAGACAACCATAATGTCAGGAGCATGTCCACCACCGGCACCTTCTGTGTGGAATGTGTGAACAGTGTTACCATCGAACGCATTGATCGTATTTTCAACGAATCCACCTTCGTTCAAGGAGTCAGTGTGGACAGCGTATTGAACATCATACTTGTTAGCAGCAGCAATTGAGTTTTCAATTCCGGCTGCAGTTGCACCCCAGTCTTCGTGGGTCTTAATAGCAGCACAACCAGCTTCAATTTGTTCGCCAATTAGTTCTGGACGATCACCAGAACCCTTAGCCATCAATCCATAGTTAATAGGTGCATTATCAACGGCTTGTAACATCCGATGAGTATACCAAGCACCTGGATTACAAGTAGCTGAACGAGTACCATTGGCAGGACCAGTACCACCACCAAAGAGAGTCGTAATACCGTTATCCAAAGCTGCTTGGGCAATTGATGGTGTAATGTAGTGAACGTGTAAGTCAATTCCACCCGCGGTAACAATCATTCCTTCACCAGAAATGGCTTCAGTACTTGCACCGACAATGAAATCAACGTTATCCATGACATCAGGGTTACCACCCTTACCAATGGCTAAGATCTTACCATCACGAATACCAATATCTGCTTTGTAAATACCGGTCCAGTCGATAATAATTGCATCAGAAATAATTAAATCAGCAACCATTGGATTTTCAGCACGGGTTTCAGTAGCACTAACACCCATACCGTCACGAAGGACTTTTCCACCACCAAAAAGACTTTCTTGACCATGAACTGTTAGGTCTTTTTCAATCTTGGCAAACAGATCAGTGTCGCCTAGTCGTACACTATCGCCAGTAGTTGGTCCATAAAATGAGGCAAACTGCTCGTGATCCATATCAAAACTCATAACTTTACCTCCTCATTACTTCTCTTCGGGATAACTCTTTTCAAATGGGTATCCATTAAAGGTATCGGCCTTCTTATCAACATCAAGCCACCCATTGACCTTGTTGTTAAAGCCGAATACACGGCGCTTACCACCAAAATCAATTAGCTTAACGGTTCGCTCTTCACCAGCTTCTAGACGAATAGCAGTACCAGCTGGAATATCAAGGTGCTCGCCCCAGGCTTGACTACGGTCGAATTGGAGCCCTTCTTCATTAGCTTCATAGAAGTGATATTCTGAACCAACTTGGACAGGACGGTCACCAACGTTTTTTACTTTGAGTGAAATGTCATCGTAACCAACATTGTATGGAACTTTATCTGATTGTAATTTGTATTCTCCAGGAACCATTTTGTTTCCTCCTTTTATCTATGCTAATAATTAACGAATTGGGTCAGTAACAGTAATTAGCTTAGTGCCATCAGGGAATGTTGCTTCAACTTGGATCATTGGGATCATTTCTGGAACACCTTCCATAACATCATCCTTTGTTAGCCAAGTAGCCCCAGCGTTCATTAAGTCACCCACGGTCTTACCATCACGGGCACCTTCCATTAAACGACTGGTGATTAAGGCAACTGCTTCTGGTTCATTTAGCTTTAAGCCACGATCCTTACGCTTTTCAGCAACCATTCCGGCTAAACTAATCATCATTTTTTCCTGTTCACGCTTTGCCTCATTGTATATCCTTCCTTTCTGCCTAAATTGAGTTAGTTAGGCCAGCAGTTCAGGAGCATTAAGAATCCTGGAATCCATGCTGTACAAATTCCTTCAATAATTCCTAAATATCCTGGAAACTTCCCAAGATTCATCTTTAGATTGTTGGTCAAGAATCCTGTTAACCAGAGAATTCCCCAGGCCCACCAGATGATTCCATACATCCAATTTCCACCATAGTTTTGGAAACAAAGAATCCCAGCTGGAATTGAATTGATCGCAACAAATAAACTAAACCAACCATAAAGTCGTTGGTCGAAATCACAGAGAGTGTTAAAAGCTACATAAAGATAAGTAAATGCGAATAGCAACCCAGTGGCACTGGCATAGAACCAACTTGCCGGTTTATTGTTGATAATTCCCCAAGATAACGCAACGATATTAAGAGTTAAACTGAGACCACCGGTAAAGAAGTTCATAACCACAATCGATTTATCCTTTATGTCTTCTACAGTATAGAAACCATTACTCATCAGTACCATGCCGACATAAAGCAATATACAACCTAACAATTCATTTTCGCCTCCTTTCATTGAGACGAGTTAAAGAGTACTAATCAATGTCGTATGTCGTTTCATTAAGCAACGTTTGATCAAGACCTTCTTGAATGATTTCATCAGAAGGACGAATATTAGTAATTGCACCTAAAACCTTAAGTAAGATAAAGGTAATTGCAAACGAATAAGCAGCAACTAAGATAACGCCACCAGCTTGAATCAAGAATTGGTGGCCACTTGCAGCAACACCATTAACGGTTTTATCTGCCAAGATACCAATCAAAATCGTTCCAGTGAATCCACCAATACCGTGAACTCCCCAAACACCAAGTGCGTCATCCCAGCCAATCTTTTCTTGAAGACTGACAGCCACATTACAAATGACACCAGCTGCTAAACCAACTAAGACCGCGGAGGCAGGATTGATATAACCAGCACAAGGGGTAATTGTAGCTAAACCGGCAACTGAACCAGTTAAAACGTCAATAAAATTAGCCTTTCCACGAACAAACTTGGCATATAAGACCCATACAATCATTCCGCTAGCTAATCCAATCGCAGTATTAGCAAAAGCCTTGGTAGATAGGGCACCTGCTTTTAAGGCCCCACCTGAATTAAAGCCAAACCAAAGAAGACCTGTCCCGATCGCGGCAGCCATCAAATTACTTGGCTTCATTCCCGCTTGCTTTAATTTCCGTTTACCGAGCACAATAATACTTGCTAAGGCGGCAAAACCAGCAGTGGTATGAATAACCGTTCCACCAGCAAAGTCAACAAAGCCCCATTTTGCTAAGAAACCATTACCCCATACCCAGTGACATACTGGAATATAAACAAGGTATGTCCAGAAAATATCGAGAAGAATATACCCTTTCATATTCAGCCGTTCTGCAAAGGCTCCACTAATTAATGGAACTGTGATTACACAAAACATTAACTGGAATAGGAAGAATAAAGTAAATGGAATAGAAGCAGCGTGAACTGAACTTGGTACTAATCCAACATTAGCCAAAGCAAAGTAATCAGAAATCCGTCCGATAACTCCCCCTCATCTTTTCCAAATGCAAGACCAAATCCACTGTAAATCCAAATCAGTGTAACAATTCCCATTGAAATAAATGATTGCATCATGATATATAAAACACTGCGCTTACGAGCTAAACCGCCATAAAAGAAAGCGAGGCCTGGCGTCATCAGGCAAACCATTGCCGTACAGAGCATCATAAACGCTGTGTCACCACTATTAATATGCAAAATATAATTCCTCCTTTACTGCTAATTGATTTATTAATGAAATATTGATAATAAACACGTAATTGCTAAATGATTATTAAATTCTTTTCACTAATATTCACTTTTTATAATAATGTTTATATTAATTATTAAAATAAACAAGTTTTTTATTTTCATAAAAAATATAACGACTAAAAAAGCCTATGAGAATTGATAGTCTCATAGGCTTTTGTTTTATTAGTGTAATTAATTTGATTTATTTTTTTCCGTGTAGAGTTTAGTAAAACTAAATATACTGTTCAACCGTATTTCGATACTTTAATAGTTCTGTTTGATCCATGGAAGAATCAGGGAGAACAACTTGAGCGCTATCATTGCCACCGTTTTCATCCATTTGTTGACGTCCCCATACTCCCAAAGACATAACGAGACGGGCAAATTCTTGACCACCTTCCGTGAGAACAAAACAACCAAATATTTAATCGGACTGATCAAATATTTGGTTTGCAGTTCCTCAATTATTGTTATCAATTGATTATCATAAATATTAGTCAACAATTCATGTAATTCATCAAAGTCTAACGGTTTTATTCCTAGCCAGAAAAGAGCTTTAGAGTAATCACTATTGCGCAAAAGGCTTAAAGAATAAGTAATGCCATGATTAGTTTCTTGATTCATCATTAACCCACTCCCGCGTACAAAATATTGTAATAATCATCACAAATTATAACATGAGCGAAAAACAATCTCAAAAGACCCCCCCCCTATTTATTTATCAGATTATTAATCTTAAAGACACTTTTATAAATAAAGTCAATTTATACAATGAAATCGCTATCAATAACATTATATTGTATATTTACTTTTTAGTAAAATTTGTGCCTCTTTTATTCCAAAGAAATGTGATTTAGGACTACTCATCTTATGAGCGATCAATATTTGTTGCGCTTGTTCACACTGTACTTTTGCTAACTCATTTGGCTGGAATATTTGCAGGTAGAATGATAATTGCCGTAATTTAATCGCTAACTGGCTCCGTGCCTTCGTCAAAGTCACATCCTTAAACTGCTTATAGTCATGAATCATGAAACGGGTTTTCCGGCGTTGTAAAGCATAGTTAATTGAATTACTCTTGATCCGGTGAAGGTCTTGAACTGTGAGGCCGTGTTGACGGAGAAGATAATTAAACATCGTAATCTGCTGGTCGACTTGTCGCCAATCCGTTGCAATATCATCTCGTAATTGCTCAATCTCTTCTTTGGTAAGACGGTGGGTAACTCCTTGTTTTAATTGGTGATATAAGGTTTGCAGATCTTGATAATCGCGTTGGTGGAGTGGAAGGTCAACCTGACTAAATAAGTTGCATCGCTGGTAAAGGATCGTCCCTTCGTGGTTCTTAAATCCCTGCTGGGCAACAACAAACTGGAATATCTTTTTTGGAAAACGCCGACCAGCTTGATAAGCCAACAGAATACTATCCATATACAGGTTAATCTCATTAATTCCTGCCTGGATCTCCCTCGCGACTTTGTGGGGAATACTTGCATGCTGCTGAAAATGAGAGATGCCCAAAAATAGTTGCCGACCAGTTGTCCGCGAACGTAAGATAAATTGATTCTTTAAACGCCGACCACAATCACAATAGAGGTTATCGCCAGGATGATCATGTTGTCGCTGATACCATGGGTCAATTACCATCCCCTGGAACTCCCAATCAGTCTGTTTGAGATAATGGTGGGTATGAAAACGCGATAGCATCGCATAACGCGTAAATTCACTCAATGCCTGAACCTGGTCTGGCCTTAACTGTTGTAAAATATCTTCTCGCTGTTGACGGGTCAACGCAATGATTTTGTCCATCCTCTCATCCCTCCCATTAAAAATACTGTATTACTATATCAGAACAAATGTTTGATTTCAAATTGTCTATTTAATCCTTTTCTGGTAAAATATTTAACTACAAGGAGTGATATTATTTGGATTTAGACATACAGCCCGTGAGGTTGAGTTTAAAAGAATATAAACAAGTTAAACAATTATATATGCGCGCATTTCCGAAATATGAGCGAGAACCGTGGACGTGGTTGCTCATCAAGAGTAAGTATCAATGCGCTGACTTTATGGCCTTTTATGACCAGGAACAGTTTGTTGGATTTGCTTACGTTATTCACAGTCACGGTATGCATTATATTTTGTACCTCGCAGTTAATGATCAAATCCGTTCTCAAGGATACGGGACACGGATTATTAATGAACTTCGTCGCCTTTACCCTGAGGATTCGCTAGCCTTGGACGTTGAGCAGCCTAATCCCCAAGCGGCAAATAACCAGCAGCGGTTACGACGACTTAAATTTTATCGGCGCAATGGCTTTTTCCCAACTCCAAAACTTTTCAAAGAGGAAAAAGTCACTTTCCAAGTTTTAGCAACCAATAAAAAAATCAACCAACGAAAGATTGATAAGGCCTTCGAGTGGTTCTCATGGCCGCTTGGTTGGTTGATTCAATAAATGT
Organism: Limosilactobacillus reuteri; assembly: GCF_034259105.1. Classification (NCBI taxonomy): domain Bacteria; kingdom Bacillati; phylum Bacillota; class Bacilli; order Lactobacillales; family Lactobacillaceae; genus Limosilactobacillus; species Limosilactobacillus reuteri. Next base: position 1,751,287 of record NZ_CP139478.1, read on the forward strand.
TTCGATTTTACTAGTTTGAGGCTGAGAAAAAGCTTTTTTGCTTTTTCAACAGCCTTTTTTTACTGTCAAGAAAATAAGGTTTACAAAAGTGTTACAATTTATGTAAGCGGATATATAAAGGGGTGATAACATTGGTAGAACCATTATTTTTAAAGCCAGTCTTTCATGAGAAAATTTTTTTTGGGGGTCGACACCTTGCAACTGATTTCAGTTACCAAATTCCAGAAGGGACAATTGGGGAGTGCTGGGCAATTTCTGGACATCCTCATGGGCCAAATATCATCACCAATGGTCAATACAAAGGCCAACTATTGCCAAAAGTTTATCAGCAACATCCAGAGCTGTTTGGTAATCCACGCTCTTCTGTTTTTCCATTATTAACAAAGATTCTTGATACTAATGCTAGTCTATCAATTCAAGTTCATCCCGACGATGCTTACGCCGAAGAACATGAGCACGAACTAGGTAAAACAGAGTGTTGGTATGTCATTCATGCAGAACCTGGAGCTTATTTAACATACGGACATACCGCAAAAACGCGCGATGAGCTTATTAAGATGATCAATAATCATCAATGGTCAAAACTTTTTAGTAAAAAGCCAATAAAAACGGGGAACTTTGTCTATGTGCCAAGCGGAACCATCCATGCCTTAAACAAAGGAATTATCGTCTTAGAAACCCAGCAAAGTTCTGATACCACTTATCGGATCTACGACTATGACCGTCGAGATAAAAAACAGGTCAGCTACGCCAGCTTCATTTAAAACAAGCAAAAGGCGTGACAACAGTGCCATTTACTGAGCCACAAATTAACCCCCGCATCGTCCATGATGATAGTTCAATAATTACTACTTTAATTTCTCAATCTGACTCACCATTCTTACCGTCTACAAGTGGGAGATCAATGATCAAACCAGCTTGACCCACGATCATGGTCCCTATACTCTGGTTTCCATTATTGATGGTAATGGAATTTTAACCGTTGATGATCAACAATATTCACTTCACAAAGGCGATCATTTTATCATCCCCGCAACCGTTAAAAGCTGGACGATGGACGGTACACTTTTAGCCATTGCTTCTGAACCGACAGATTAATCATTTGCTACCTGCAGTATTTTAGCTACTTGTTTTACAATATCATGCGGATTCTCCGCTTTAAAAATTAATTTAAACTCAAACGACTGATTGCTTTTCCCTGCCAACGGTAAATAGCAGATATTTTCAAGGGGGTTCTGAAGGACCTTGATCAACTTTTCGGGATAAAAAGCTAAGGCTTGACCTGATCCGACTAACATCTGCATTTGCTCGTAAGTCGGCACCCGCAATACTTCAGCAGGTCGCACAATTCCTTGGAGACTACTGGTAAAGGCTTGTTTTAAATATGATGAATCTTCATTACTATAATAGGTCACTGGTATTTTCTGAATAGTAGCAAGATCAACTTCACTATTATGACCTAAACGCTCACTTATTCCGATAATCATTCGGTCACGATGGATGGTAACCGTTTGTAATCCCATTTGTGCATAATTATTATTAAAGCCATAATTATCCATCACAATGGCACAATCAAGGTTACCCATTAATACATCTGAGACCAAATGTTCCACGCTCTCTTCGCTTACAAAGGCATTTACAGTGGGAGATAACTTAGCAAGCAGTTTATGGATAAAGAGGCCATCAAAAGGCGAAAAATAGCCGATTGACAAGTTAGTTGCACCCCGATAAGAAAAACGGTGGAGTTCATATTCAGTTGCATCTAGCATATTAATAATTGCCTCACTGCGTTTTTTAAAGAATTCACCAGCTGGCGTCAAAATGATTTTATTTTTCTTGCGTTCGAACAATTGGGTATGAAGATTTTGCTCTAACCGTTGAATTTGTCGTGAAACAGCTCGTTGTGAGACGTAATTCTTTTTCGCTACTTTTTGAAAACTGCCTAATTGAACAACATCCAAAAATAATCGTAATAATTCTTCGTTCATTTTTATCTCCTAGGCGAACATTTTAATTCGGGTGTAGACTTCCATTAACAGTCTATACTTTTTCTTTCTAATGCTACAATAATTTTGTTTAATATCCAGAGTATTTATATTGAAAGGAAGAGCCAAATATGCAAATTAAAGCTGCTGTTGCAACTAATCCTAACGCTGATTTAGAGATTCAAACCGTCGAATTGGATGAACCAAAAGAAAATGAAGTATTAGTAAAAATTGCTTCAACAGGTTTTTGTCATACAGATATTGTTGGTCGAAGCGGTGCCACTACTCCTCTCCCCGTTGTCCTCGGGCATGAAGGTGCGGGCGTCGTTCAAAAAGTGGGAGCTAACGTTACGGACGTTAACCCCGGCGACCATGTTGTTCTGTCATTTAGCTACTGTGGCCATTGCTATAACTGTACTCATAATCATCAAGACTTATGCGAAAACTTCAATCAGCTAAACTTTGAAGGAAAAACCTATGATGGTACTCACCGCCTGCATTTAGATGATGGAACACCCGTCAGTGTCTTTTTTGGTCAGTCTTCCTTTGCAACATATGTAACAGCCAATGTCAATAATATTGTTAAAGTTGATCAAGATGTTGATCTTAACTTATTAGGGCCACTCGGTTTTGGAATGCAAACAGGTGCTGGAACCGTTCTAAATTATATTAAACCTGCTCCTGAAGATGCAATTGCCGTTTTCGGTGCTGGTGCTGTTGGCTTAGCCGCAATTATGACTGTTAAAATCGCTGGAGTTAAACACATTATTGCGATCAATCGTAACGGTAACCACCTTGACCTGGTAAAGGAATTGGGCGCTACTGAAACAATTAATAACACGGCTGAAGATCCCGTCAAAGCAATTAAGGAAATCGTTCCGCGTGGTGTAACTTATGCAATCGATACTACCGGAAACACCGGTGTAATTAAGTCAGCAATTGATAGTCTTGCCACCGCTGGAGAATGTGTCCTCTTAGGAGTTGGCGGCGATATTACCTTAAACTTAATGAATGATATCTTATCAGAATCTAAGAAAATCTCTGGGGTTGTCGAAGGAGATAGCAATCCCCAAGAGTTTATTCCTCAACTAGTTAAGTACTACAAGCAAGGCAAGTTCCCCCTTGATAAGCTTGTTAAGTACTACGATTTTGCTGATATTAACCAAGTTATCGCTGACTCAACAAACGGAAAGGTTATTAAGCCAATCATCAAAATTGATCCTGAATTAGCTAAATAATTAGGTGGAGTGTTTTTATGAAAGTAATTTTTGTTTGCCTTGGTAATATTTGCCGCTCACCAATGGCGGAAGCAATGTTCAAAAAAATGGTTGCAGAAGCTGGCCTTGCTGATCAAATTACTATTGATTCAGCCGGAACAAGTAACATTGCTGAAGGTTCACCTGCTGATAGTCGAACAAAAGCCATTCTCGATAAATATCACATTAAAGACGACGGAATGATTGCCCGTCAATTGCAGGACAGGGATTATTATGATGCCGATTATATTATCGCAATGGATCAGATGAATGTCCGGGACGCAAAAGATATGGCACCAGCTGGGTTAGAAAATAAGGTTCATGGAATCTTTGAAGCTACCCCAGGAAAAGAAAATTGCTATATCGTTGACCCCTGGATCACTCACCGATTCCAAGATACCTATGATAGCTTAAGTGAAGCTCTCCCCAATTGGCTTGCTAAGCTAAAGAAGGAAATTAAATAACTGTTTATCAAAAAACACGCCTGAAAATTTCAGCCGTGTTTTTTCTTGTGCGCCCGGCATGGGTATTAGCTAGGTGGTGAAAGTCCGCTATGGGCCGTAGTAGTCGGAACCATGAGCTGAGGACAAGGGTGTCCACCGTGAGGTGGAATCTGAAGGAAGTCTAAGGCAAAGTACTGCATCGATGAACAAGAAGTAGCTATAAGGCTGGAATTAACTGGATAAGGCTGCTAGACAAGTTGAAGTCCAATACTACTCGAAGTTGGTCTCAGTAAAGCTAACGATGACATGGTACGAAAGCTAATATTCTTACCCGGGGAGATCTGGCCTACACGTTTCCGACAAGAGGAATAAGTTTAATTTCCACAGAAACAAGCGGTGCAGTGATGCAGTGTTGAGTAAGCCAGAAGTCAGCCGAGGTCATAGTAGTTTGAATAATCAGATGAAGGACTGAACGACAATAACTTGTAACTTATATCGGAGGTGTAATCAGGTGCGACAATCGCAGAAAACAGAACAACAAGCTGACCGCTTGTCGAGGATAGGTTTGGAAAACCGAAAGTACACAAGGGCGCGTAGTACCGGTTATGGTGAAGGTAAAGGTATGAGTGTCACTATCCAAGACCTGGTCTTGGATCGCAATAACCTTAATCAGGCTTATTTGCGAGTTAAGAGAAATAAAGGAGCAGCAGGCGTTGACGATATGACAGTCAATGACCTTCTGCCATATCTCAGAGAAAATAAGACGGAACTGATCGCTAGTTTGCGTGAGGGCAAGTATAAACCAGCTCCAGTCAAACGGGTAGAAATTCCGAAGCCTAATGGTGGAGTAAGAAGACTTGGAATACCAACGGTGGTGGACCGAATGGTTCAACAAGCTGTAGCCCAAATTCTTACGCCTATCTTTGAGCGTATTTTCTCTGATAATAGCTTTGGCTTCCGTCCCCACCGTGGGGCCCATGACGCTATTTCAAAAGTAGTAGATCTTTATAATCAAGGTTATCGAAGAGTTGTCGACTTAGACCTAAAAGCCTATTTTGATAACGTTAATCATGACTTGATGATTAAGTATCTCCAACAATATATTGATGACCCATGGACACTAAGACTCATTCGTAAGTTTCTAACTAGCGGAGTCTTAGACCATGGGCTTTTCGCTAAGAGTGAAAAAGGAACCCCACAAGGAGGGCCATTGTCACCACTACTGGCGAACATCTATCTAAATGAGTTGGACGAAGAGTTGACTAGACGTGGTCACCACTTTGTGCGCTATGCGGATGATTGTAACATCTATGTTAAAAGTCAACGAGCCGGAGAACGAGTAATGCGAAGCATTACCCAGTTTCTAGAAAAGCGCTTGAAAGTTAAAGTGAACCCAGATAAAACCAAAGTCGGTAGCCCGCTACGGTTGAAGTTTCTTGGCTTTTCGTTGGGTGTAGACCACAATGGGGCCTACGCCCGTCCAGCTAAACAATCGCAACAACGAGTAAAGAAAGCACTGAAGTTATTAACTAAACGTAATCGTGGAATATCTCTGACAAGAATGTTTGAAGAAATTCATCGAAAAATGCGTGGGTGGCTTCAGTACTACTCAATTGGGAAACTAACTAACTTTATTCAACGCCTTGACAAGTGGTTGAGGGTCCGAATAAGGCAGTATATTTGGAAGCAATGGAAAAAGTTTAAAACTAAGGTAACTAACTTACAGAAGTTGGGGCTGCCCCAGCATGATGCATATGTCTTCGCTAGTACCCGAAAGGGCTACTGGCGAACTGCACATAGTAAGACCTTGAGCTATTCTCTAACTAATAGAAAACTGGAACAACTCGGACTTATGAATATGTCCAAGACGCTCCAGTCAATTCAATGTGATTAAGTTGTCGAACCGCCGTATACGGAACCGTACGTACGGTGGTGTGAGAGGTCGATAATTGAACTAATCAATTATCTCCTACTCGATTTTATTGGTAATTAAGATCGTCAAACTTCTTATCAGCGTTTTGTTGCGCCATATCCTTTGATTGGTAGTAAACAGCATCTACCCAATTTCCGGCACCCCCGGCTGATACAAGAACTTTAACCTGCTTTCCATCGATTGTTTCGGTCTTAACAGTATATGATGAACCGTCACCGGCATTTTGAACCCAACCACGGATATTTAACCATCGTGATCCATCCATGTTAAAGAAGCTGGCTTTCCCCCAGTTCTTAGTAGCGTTTTGGATTCCTTCGTTAGTATAGTTATCCTCGTCTTCACCCCACTCAGAATCCTGTTTAAAGAGTTGAGTTGTTGTACTGCTATTCTCGCCACTGTAGGTAAAGGTATGAGGACCAAATGTTATTGTTGAATCAGCATCATTATCTGTCGAATACCATGTTCCCTGCATTTCACTTGGAACATCAATAGTACCACTGCGGCCATACTTATGATCATTGCCAGAATTACTGGTGCTTGCTGAGGAATTGCTATCCCCACTGCGCTTATCGACTACCTGTGCCTTAGCAGCTAAGTCATTAACGAGCTTTCCCTGACCTTCTTGATTAACATAATTGGCCATTTCTGACTTTGAGATTGTGGCGAGTTTAGTACTCTTTTGATTTTCCTTGACATTTTGGTAGATGTTTACATCATCGTTATTAACAGTGTAAACCAAGCCCTGTGACTTTCCACCAGCAGTCACATCGTAAGCTACTCCTTGTCCTCCATCACTCAATTGGTATTTAGAACTTGGGTAAAGATTTACCTGCAATCCCTCTTTTTGCGCTTCTTTAGCCATGGCAGCCCAATTCCCACCATAACGAAGGCCACAATACGTACTAATCAAACTAACAGCTTCTTGGGGGCTCATGTTATCACTATTAACTTTCACATTACTTTTAGCCACTAATAAACTACTGCTTGAGGCAGATGAAGAATTAGCCGCTTTATTGTTAGCCTGATTTCCACAACCAGCTAATAATAGGCCATCCCCGTAACCATTAAAAATCCTATTTTCTTATTCATATTAATATACTCCTATAAAAAAATGAGGCTGGAGAAAACAAAAATTTTCTCCAGCCTCAACTGTTTTTATGAACAATAGTAAGATAACATGGAAAATAACCACAAGGCTCAGGTCTAAGTACGGACGATAATTGCCGTGCTAATCGCCGTCCTAGCTTAGTCCACCGCCTTGTCGAGGGGGTTATTTCCCACTTCCATATTTAACTAAGCCCGTGACTTGTAGCTACTATCAGTAGTGTTGATGATTAACTTGTCACCGTTCTTGATAAATGCAGGAACGTTAACAACTAAACCAGTTTCCATCGTGGCAGGCTTACCACCACCATCGATAGTAGCACCCTTAATCATTGGTTCAGTTTCAGCAACAGTTAATTCAACAGTAGTTGGTAATTCAACACCAATGATGTCGCCGTTAACAAAGTTTAAGATAACCTTCATGTTTTCAACAAGGTAGTTCTTGTCGTCACCAAGCAAGTCATGGTTTAAACTGTATTGTTCGTAGCTTTCAAGGTCCATAAATACGGCTGAGTCACCTTCATCATAAAGGTATTGAGCAGAACGCTTGTCAACGTTAACTTGTTCAACCTTTTCAGATGGACGCATAGTAGTGTGGACAATTGAACCTGAACGGAGGTCTTGGATGTCCATTTGCATTAAAGTGTTACCCTTACCAGGCTTGTGGTGGTTGATTTGAAGAACCTTTAATAACTTACCGTCACGTTCAAAAACCATACCTTTTTTCAAATCAATTGTTTGAATCATAGTATAAAAACTCCTTCATATAAAACTGAACTCTTTTACCGATTAATGGGACTTTGCTTTAAAGCAAGCCTTAATCTTTGGCTTCGTTCCGTGCCGTTAATCATAGATAGTTACCATCTATAATTTACATTCACTGTCTATTGTATCACATTCCCTAATCACAACAATAGCAGTTGTTAGGATGTTTTATCAATAAAAAACTGTCTGCCTATTTCATAATTTTCAATAGACAAACAGCTTTTTTCTTTGATCGATACTTCTAAACTAGCTCAAGATGTAATTGCTTTTCACCGATGAATCCAGCGCGCTTAAGAACAAGGTAAAGAGCAATTGAAAGAACAGCGGGTACTACCACGCCGAAAACCATGTATGTGCTGAACTGAGCCCAGCCGCGTGATAAGTAAGCAATTGGTGCAATCAAGGAGTTTAGTCCCAATCCTCTTAAGGTCGATGTTGAACGGAAATCAAACAGAACTGTTGCAATTGGTGCACAAACAGCTGCTGAAACAACCGTTGGAACTAAAAGACAAGGATTGATGAGGAGATTGGGAAATTGAACTTTAGGGGTAACAAGTCCTTGGGCGATATTTGCGCCAAGGTTATTTTGCCGAAATGACATCGCAGTAAAACCAACAAATTGAGCAGTAGTACCGATCAAGGCAGCCGCCGAAGAGATCGGATCAAGCATCAACGCAACGGCCAAGGCTGCAGAAGAGGCAGGCGTCATCAGAAATAGGGCCCACACAACGGAAATTACCATTGATCCTAAAACTGGTGAAACTTGCATCGAATGCGCAATGTAGGCGGACACAGCAAGAAGCGCCGGCGTAACAACTGCCGCAACGACTAGACCAAAACCGATCCCCACGGCTAACGCACCAAATGGAACAAGAACCATATCAAGTGGCGTCTTTCCAGTTAAATACTTACCGACAAGAACAGCAACAAGTGCCACTAAAACAGCAGAAACAGGTTGGCCAGTAGTAAGAACCGATGCTCCCGCTGCCGCCGCAGTTACTTGCCCTGTTGCAGTCATTCCTTTAACCGCCGTATCAGTAAAATGAACACCATTTGATCCAACGGTAGCCGCTACCATTGATGCAAATGTAACTAATGTATTTGTGTTCATCTGTGAAGCAACCGCAACCCCAATAGCAGGCGCTAATAATGCTTGAGCCTCACCACCAATTAGGGTAAGGACATGGATACCTGTCAAGTTACCAATTGTTTGAGTTAATAATCCTCCTCCTAGAACGACCAAAATAGCATTAGCCACCGCCGCAAAAATTCGATAGGCCACTTCCTTGACCTTTGATGAATTTTGATAAGTTGCATTAGCTTTAGAATTGCTAACTCGATTTTCCATCATTAACGCCTCCTTATAATTTATTTTTAATTAATGATTGTTGTTAGTTTAATCGACTCAGAATTAAAAGTCAATTATATTTATAATTGTATTTTAATGTTAATAAAATCTCTTATTTAATAAACATTTCATTCTCAATTACATTAAAAGAAAACCTTTTCATAAAAATATATTAAATTTTCACTAAAAAGTGATAATTTTATCATTTGTTAATCGTTAAGTATTTCGTTCTTAATATATCACTAGGTAAAGAAATCAATCCTTTATTTAATCACGCCGTTTGTAAAATTAAGTTAGAAAAATAGAAAAGCCATTTGTGGTAGACTTTTGAATACCCCTAAATAAAAGAAAGGAAACCACAAATGACTTACACCCATCTTACCACAAACGAGCTGACAATCATCGCCCATTCTTTCGCGCAAAAGCTTAAAGCGTACCGAGTGGCCCAAATGATTAACCGTTGTGCCGAAACCGTTTATCGCGTTTATCGTTACCTGGAAACCGGTGCCTCAATTGCCGATTATCAAGATCACTATATGCGCAATAAGCAACGTTGTGGCCGAAAACGTACTCAGTTGTCACTGGCTGAACTCACTTATATCAACGACAAAATTGCCCAGGGGTGGACGCCTGATACCATTATTGGGCGCGCTGAGCGCCCAATTAGTTGTAACCGGCGAACTCTTTACCGGATGTTTGAACGTAGCCAGTTCGGCTTCGATGTCCGTTCCTTGCCGATGCGAGGTAAGCGGCACCCGAATGGCTATGTCGAGCGCCGCGGGAAGGCTGGCCAATTGGGGCAAAGTATTCACGAGCGTGCCAAGGACTTTCCGCACTATGCCACTGAATTTGGGCACCTTGAAGCTGATACCGTCCAAGGCAAAAAGCACCAAGGGGCGGTAATGACCCTGACCGAACGCCAATTGAAGGTCGAAATTGTACTCAATGTGCACGAAAAGACGGCTGATGCGATTAACCAACACTTAAGTCAGTGGCTTCGGAAATTCCCGCGGCACTTCTTCAAATCGATTATCTTTGACAACGGAAAAGAATTCGCCGGCTGGCGCGAGATTGCCAATCAATTTGACCTTCACACTTACTTTGCCGAGGTTGGTGCTCCCAATCAACGAGGGCTGAACGAAAACAACAACGGTCTTTTACGCCGGGATGGCTTAACGAAACAGCTAGATTTCCGCAATCTTCCCGATGAATTGGTAACCCAACTGATGAGTAAGCGAAATAACCTGCCCCGTAAATCACTAGGCTATCGAACTCCATATGAAGTATTCATGTCTTACGGCACTGATGAGCAACTATTTTCTTTCTAACTTAAATTGACATTTCGGGGGCCAATAGAATTTATACTTGGCATTGTTAAAAACAAAATTAACAAAAAACGAATGGTCGCTTTACGCTTAATCCCATCCGCTACCACAATACATCAGTCATTACTTTTCGTTGTTTCTTTCGGTTGCTTCTTTGCAAATAAGTGATACACGAGTCGGGCAACCAGTGCTTGTAAAACAATCGTTACTACGCTTTGTGCAAGTTTTCTTACCCATTTCATAATTTTAGCTCCCTTACTTAAATCATGCCTTGTAGTTAAACCTAATCTTCTATCACTTTAATTATACTCGTTTCTTATTAATTTGTTTAATAGAAGTCTTTATCTTAAGATTAGATAAAATTATTAATTTTCATAATAATCTTCAATTCATCAATATAAACGCACAAAAAGCCCTTTTTATTCGATAATTGCGAATAAAAAGGGCTTAAAATTACCACAATGTTGTCTTTTGGCTAATTATAATTTTATTATTAATTTTCTAGATAATTTAATGGCTTATCAACATTCACCTTTGTTCCTTGATACTTTTTAGCAATCCATTGTTGAATTTGCTTATTATGGTAAAGCTTGACTAACTTCTTATATTCTTTATTATCACGGTTCTTCTTAGCAGTTGCTAAAACATTAATGTTATCCTTCGTGCTTTGATCAACTTTTTCGTGATAAATAGAATCTTTCAACACATTTAAATGACCAGTTAAAGCAATCGTATTACCGATTAATACTAAATCAGTTGACTTTAATACTCGTGGTCCGGTGGTATCATCAATTTCTTTAAATTGAAGGTTCTTTGGATTAGCCGCAATCTCATTGGTTCCACTTGTTGCCCCAAAGCCCGGCTTCAATTTTATCAAGCCTGCACTTTGTAAGAGCAAGAGACCACGCGCCGTGTTTGCTGGGTTATTAGCGATCGCAACTGTGGCACCATCTGGAATGTCTTTAACACTCTTATACTTATCTGAATATAAGCCCATTGGTTCTAAATAGGTAGTTCCAATCGCCGCTAATTGTGCTTTCTTATTTTCCTTATTATAAGCTTGCAGATATGACCATGATTGGAAAGCATTTACGTCAATTTCACCACTAGCAGTCGCCCGGTTTAAAGCTACGGGATCAGTAAAGCTCTTGACCTTAATCTTCAAACCTTCACTTTTGGCCTGTTTACTATTTGCAATGTGTTGCCAAACCTGGACATCTGGGCCAATCGTTCCAACAGTAATCTCATCGTTGCGGGTAAACCCACCATTAGCGCCCACACTAAGTCCAGCTGCAACTAAAATCACTACTACAATACCAACAATCCACCAGCCGGTATGCTTTTTCTTTCTCATCATAACTACCCCTTTACTTTTGTTTTCGCTATTCGTCATAACTAGTCGCAATAGCCAACGGGATCCGACATGTCGTTATTCTCGAGAAATCCTTAGTCAGCGTTTACCAAAATTATTATTAGTCAACCACGTGGCGTTCAAATGGCTTATCTGAAATCCCTTCATCAAGAATCTTCTTTGACCATTCCTTAGCAGAGAATAATGAATGATCACGGTAGTTACCGCAAGATTCAATCGTTGTTCCCTGAACATCTTCCCACTTAGTCTTGTAGGCAATTTCTTCAAGTGAGGACTTCAAGGCCTTGGCAACTTCAGTAGTTGAGTGTTCACCCCACGTAATTAAGTGGAAACCAGTCCGGCAGCCAAATGGGGAACAATCAATCACGCCATCCAAACGGTCACGAAGCAAGCCAGCAAGTAAGTGTTCAATCGTATGTAAACCAGCAGTTGGAATTGCATTTTCATTTGGTTGGACTAATCGTAAATCATAGTTGCTAATCTTATCTCCCTTTGCCCCTTCTTCAACGGTAATTAAACGAACGTAAGGTGCCTTAACCTTTGTGTGATCTAATGTAAAACTTTCAACTTTAGCCATAATAAATCTCTCCTTTTCTGCCTGATGAGAATGAATCTTGGAACTAAAAAATCCCTAGGAACGGCAATCCAACCAATTCCTAGGGACGTTTAATATTCATTAACGTGATACCACCCTAATTTAGCCTTATCTCACAATAAGACCCGCAAGAAGTACATAAAAATACTCCAGCACGGTAACGGGTGCTAATCGCTTGCTGCTAACACGTATGCTCACAGCATCAGTCTGCTCCAAGACCATCTTCATTATTCGTTACCATACTGGTTCTCATCTTTCCTAGCTCTCTGTAATGGCATTAAATAATTACTCATCTTTTCTAAGCATTTTCTAATTTAATTGTAATTATAATATCCTTATCCTTACTAATTGTCAACACCTATTTCAAAATTATTCCCGATATAACGTTCTTAACGTTTTAGCATCATTTTTAGTTATTCCGTTTTTGATGTTTCGTGGGATCATCACACTATGCTCATACTCTGGAGCGTGGGCTAACCCAAGGGCATGTCCCAGTTCATGTTGTGCAACCTCACTTCGAAACTCTTTATTAGTATAGTCTAACTGATTAGGGTCCAAAGTTGAGGTTGCCTTATGCAAGGTATTCGTAGTCGGATCATATTCCGTCCGGGTTGAGCCGAGTTCAGATGTTGTATAGCCAACACCATTGTTTCCCATATTATTTCGTGCTAGATCACCATCAGCCGCAATAATATTGGCCTTATCTTCGTTCTTAGTCCAGCGGATATGAACTGCTTTCGTCTTATTCCATTTTTTGACCGCATCACGAAAAGCCCACTTTAATTTTGGATCAGCAGTTTCCATGTAAATAGTAATATTCTTTTTCTTCCACCTAAATCCTTCAAGCGGTGTCGGTGTATTTTCTGGGATTCTTAGCCGTTCTGCATTTGGTCGTTGGCCGCCATTAGAAAACTGAAAATCATTACTATCAGAAGAATCCTGACTAAAAAATGATGATTGGAAAGGTTGGGAAGGCGCATCTGCATCAGCATGGACATGATAATCGCTAATTCCAACCATCCCCGCGACTAAGAGTGCTACTAAAAATCGACGCATTTAATCATCCCCATTCCATAAAGTTAGAAATGACAACACGGTTCGAGGCGTTCTTGCCAGAAACTGACAATCCAGTTCTGGGAGAAAAAGCCGATCACCGTTCCAATATTAAAAGCAAAGATTGCATGATTTTTAAGAGAACATAACAAGATAATGATAATGGGCAAAATAATATTAAAGTACTTCGTGAATTTAAGACTGGCGCGGCGCTTTAAATAGACTGTCAACTTATCATGCGGTTGAAAACAACAATCACACTGTTGATAAAGGGCATACCCGGCAAAGGCAATCACTAAGCCAAGCAGGTTAAAACCAAAGCGCAGAAAAATGTTCATCGTATCAATTCCCCAAAATCGCCATAAGTTCGCAAATAGTTGCATGAAAATACTGTACGGAACTAAAAATGTTAACTTCCAGCCAAATTCTTTAGGAACAAATTCGCCAACCAAAAGAATATTAAGGCCAATGACAAATAGCCCCTCTGTAAAAATTGTCTCTGTCATATTCCAGCCCATCATATGCATAATATTGACGATAGAAGCTGGCCAGGGCATACTCCCTAAGTTTGTTACAATCGTCATTGAATGACCAATTGAGTTTAAGACAATCGCCAGTGCTAAAAATACATACCGACGCATTTTTATCATCCCGTTTACGCTTATTCTCTATCACAGTATTTTAGCACGCTTATTGATTTCATGCGTTTATCTTGTCCTTAATTTTTGTAAGTATGCAAAAGAGAGTGGGAAATAACCTCCTCGACAAGGCGGTTGGCTAAGCTAGGACGATGATTAGCACGGCACGAGCTGATTATCGTTCGTACTTAAACTCGAGCCTTGTGGTTATTTTCCACGTTATCTTTCTATTGTTCATAAAAGTAGTTGAGGCTGAGAGAAAACAAAAATTTTCACCCAGCCCCTATTGTTTCAATCAGTTTTAAATATTAATCGCGTTCAAAGCCATCCATAATAATGTAAGACTTGATTGCTTCACGCTTATCCATTGCTTCATAAGCTTCTTGAATTTGGTCAAGGTTGAAACTCTTAGTAAAGACCTTACCAGGGTTAATGTCACCATCAAGAACAGCCTTCAACAATACGTCCTTGTCGTAAGTGGTTACTGATGCTGGACCACCGCCGACAATAGTGTTGTTGTAGAATGGCACCGTCATGTCCATCTTTGGGGTATGAGGTAAGCCAACCCGACCAACGATGGTACCTGGACGGCCAACTTTCATGGCAGTATCAGTTGATTGTTCAGTACCAACGCATTCAAGGACAGCATCAGCACCGGCACCGTTAGTGAGTTCCATGATCTTTTGAACCGCTTTGTCACCACGTTCAGCAACATTGTCAGTAGCACCAAATTCCTTAGCAAGGGCTTGACGGTCAGCATGGCGACTAGTAGAAATGATCTTCTTAGCGCCCCGCATCTTAGCAGCAATAATCGCACAAAGGCCAACAGCACCGTCACCCATTACAACAACTGTATCACCCTCACTAACGTTAGCAACTCGTGCAGCATGGTAACCAGTAGCCATAACATCAGCAAGGGTTAAGAGGAACTTAAGCATTCCTTCACTGTAGTCACTTGGCTTGCCCGGAACTTTAACAAGCGCCCATTGACCGTGTTGGAACCGAACGTATTGAGCTTGCACACCAGAGCTAAAGTTATCGTTGTGGCTTTGGCAAGAACCATCGAAGCCCGCGCGACAAGCAGCACAGTGCCCACATCCATGAGTAAATGGAGCAATCACAAAGTCCCCAGGCTTGACAGTAGTGATATCTTCACCAACTTCTTCAACAATTCAAATTGCTTCATGACCAGAGTTTTCAGAATCTTTTTCAACCGGATTAATTCCTCGGAAGTTCCATAGGTCAGAACCACAAACACAGGTCCGCATTACCTTAATAATTACGTCATCAGGCTTTTCAATTGTTGGACGGTCAACATCAACAATCTTCATTTGACCCGCCTTTTCAAAAATAGCTTTTTTCATTGAAACGACCTCCTTTTTTTATTATTCGCCGTTTGTAAAATTAAGTTAGAAAAATAGAAAAGCCATTTGTGGTAGACTTTTGAATACCCCTAAACAAAAGAAAGGAAACCACAAATGACTTACACCCATCTTACCACAAACGAGCTGACAATCATCGCCCATTCTTTCGTGCAAAAGCTTAAAGCGTACCGAGTGGCCCAAATGATCAAACGTTGCGCCGAAACCGTTTATCGCGTTTATCGTTACCTGGAAACCGGTGCCTCAATTGCTGATTATCAAGATCACTATATGCGCAATAAGCAACGTTGTGGC
Source organism: Limosilactobacillus reuteri (assembly GCF_034259105.1). NCBI lineage: Bacteria > Bacillati > Bacillota > Bacilli > Lactobacillales > Lactobacillaceae > Limosilactobacillus > Limosilactobacillus reuteri. Next base: position 1,766,780 of record NZ_CP139478.1, read on the forward strand.
CGAAAACGTACTCAGTTGTCACTGGCTGAACTCACTTATATCAACGACAAAATTGCCCAGGGGTGGACGCCTGATACCATTATTGGGCGCGCTGAGCGCCCAATTAGTTGTAACCGGCGAACTCTTTACCGGATGTTTGAACGTGGCCAGTTCGGCTTCGATGTCCGTTCCTTGCCGATGCGAGGTAAGCGGCACCCGAATGGCTATGTCGAGCGCCGCGGGAAGGCTGGCCAATTGGGGCGAAGTATTCACGAGCGTGCCAAGGACTTTCCGCACTATGCCACTGAATTTGGGCACCTTGAAGCTGATACCGTCCAAGGCAAAAAGCACCAAGGGGTGGTAATGACCCTGACCGAACGCCAATTGAAGGTCGAAATTGTACTCAATGTGCACGAAAAGACGGCTGATGCGATTAACCAACACTTAAGTCAGTGGCTTCGGAAATTCCCGCGGCACTTCTTCAAATCGATTATCTTTGACAACGGAAAAGAATTCGCCGGCTGGCGCGAGATTGCCAATCAATTTGACCTTCACACTTACTTTGCCGAGGTTGGTGCTCCCAATCAACGAGGGCTGAACGAAAACAACAACGGTCTTTTACGCCGGGATGGCTTAACGAAACAGCTAGATTTCCGCAATCTTCCTGATGAATTGGTAACCCAACTGATGAGTAAGCGAAATAACCTGCCCCGTAAATCACTAGGCTATCGAACTCCATATGAAGTATTCATATCTTACGTCACTGATGAGCAACTATTTTCTTTCTAACTTAAATTGACATTTCGAGGCTGGGAAAAAACTCCTAGTCCAAAATAAAAACCGGATGATGAATTTTTTGAACAATTCATCATCCGGTTTTTATGTACACAGGAAATCGTTCCTGATATGATGTAATTACCACAAAACAACCAAAAGGAGCAATTTTCATGTATTAAAATTATACCATAGGACAAACCAAATTCGTACTAAACTATAACTATGATTTACCACAAAATCATATTGCGCGGCTAATTAGTGATTTTGTCGACTCGATTCCACAAAATGTGCTATTAGAAGATTCAGGAGCGGCTACCGGCCGCCCTTCATCGCATCCAGCAATTATGCTTAAGATTCTCTTGTTTGCCTACGCACGTCAAACTTATTCTGGAAGAAAGATTGAAATGATGTTGGATGAGAACCTGCCAATGCGTTGGTTAGCTCATGATTATACTTATAGCTACCATACCATCAATAACTTTCGACGCAGTCAGCACGCTAGTAAGCTAATTAAACATGCCTTTGTTTACTTTACCATGGCTTTGAAAGATCACGGACTAATTCAAAATGATGCAGTTTTTATCGATGGGACCAAGGTAGAAGCCGATGCCAATAAATATTCATTTACTTGGCGACGGGCAATTGAAAAGTATCACGCTAAGTTAAGAGAAAAGACAAGTAAGCTTTATGAGGAACTAGTAGAAAAGCAAGTGGTGCAAGAAATGGCACCGGAGCTGGTTACTTTCGCCGAAGGCATGGAAGTAATGGAACAAGAACTGGCGGAGAAAATCACTAAGCTAGATGAAGAGATTAAGCAAGAACCAAAAATCATCAAAGGTGGTTCAGTTAGAAAACGGCGCCGTCGTTTTCTAAAAAGCTTCGTCACCAATTAAGCAACGAACTAATTCCGCGTGCCAAAAAGTATGAACGTGCTGAAAATATCTTCCAAGGTCGTAATAGCTATTCCAAAACTGACCACGATGCGACCTTCATGTGTATGAAGGAAGATCCAATGATGAATCGGGAGTTGAAGCCCGGCTATAACCTGCAAATCGCTACCCATAAGCAATTTGTCTTTGATTACGGGCTGTTTTTAAATCCAACTGACACCAGGACCTTAGTGCCATTCCTTACCCAGTTTCATGCTTTAGATTTCTTTGAACATATCGTCGCCGATGCAGGCTATGGTAGTGAGTACAATTATACAATGATTCTTGATCGGTTTGAAAAGCGGCCGGTTATCCCATACACCACCTATCAAAAGGAACAGAAACGTAAATTTAAAAACGATCCAACTAAATCACAAAATTGGCAGTATAATGCCGAGGATGATTACTACATCGATCATTTAGGAGTCCGTTTTAGCTTTTATCGGTATAGTAAGCGAACCGATAAATATGGTTTCGAACGTGATTTCAAACTCTATCGAGCGGATAAGCACCAACTGTCAGTGCAATTGGATGAGTTGGCAAAAACACCAGGTGGTCGGCAACGCTATATGCAGGTTAACCCAACGTGGAATTATTACAAGGCTAAAGTAAAAGCAACCCTCTCAAGTGACGAAGGCAAGGCAATTTATCGTCGACGGAAGTTCGACGTTGAGCCAGTCTTTGGTCACATGAAGAGGGATTTTGGCATACGCCGAACTCATCTCCGTGGCCAAGGGGCTGTGGAAAATGACATTGGGCTAGCCCTGGTGGCATTAAATCTAACGAAATTTGGCCAATCAATTAGTCGATTGAAGACTAATTTCATAAATAATTTAAAATCCGAACTACGATTTTTGGATCGATCAAAAATCATAGTCCGGATTTTATTGTTAGAGAACCAAGAATTAATAGTTAATTCCCAGCCTCATGACTTATTCATCAGTGAAGCTTCAGTCCAGCGGGTCCTTTTGGACCTCGCTGATCAATACAAGCCGAATTTAAACTATCTGCCGGAAACACTATGCATTGATGAATTTAAATCAATGCGGAGCGCTAAAGGCAAGATGAGTTTTATCGCCGTTGATGGTGATCGAAGTTGCTTATTTGAGCTCCTTGAAGATCGCCGATTACGTAGCTTATTTAAACATTATCAACAGTTTAAGCGTCGTACTCGTTGCCGAGTGAAATATCTGGTGATGGATATGAACGCTGCTTATGACCAACTAGTTAAAACAGTTTTTCCTTGTGCTCAAATTATTTATGATCGCTTTCACATTGCCAAACACCTTAATGACACGATGAATCATGTACGAATTCATGTCTTTAACCGTTTGCGAAAAGGTGGTTCAGCGGAGCAGAAACAAGCTCGTCGTCTTAAACATTATTGGCGGCTATTTCTTCAAGATCGAGAAAATTTAAGTACAAAATTGTATTACGAAGGACGTTATTTTAATCGCGTTGTTAATTCCATGATAATCTTAGACTTAATGTTAGGGTATGACCAAGAGTTAAGAGCCACTTATAATTTTATCCAATCCTTGAAGCATGCTTATAATCAACGTGATTTTACAACTTTCTTTCAATTACTTAAACTTCGGCCAGACAGTGTTAGCCATTATACAATCCACCGTTGCCAGGTTTTAGCGCGTTATAAAGAGGGGATTAAGCGTGGCTTTGAGACTAAGTTCTCAAATGGTTGAACCGAAGGGATTAATAATCGAATTAAGACTATCAAACGAGTTGCCTGTGGTTATCGTTACTTTACGGCATTTAAAACTCGGATTTATTTAATTATTGGCCACCAAATTCAAGCTAACTAAAAAGAACCGTCACGAATGACAGTTCTAACTAGACCAATTTAATTGGCGATGATTCATATTTGCGTATCAACACTACTTGACGTAGAGCCAAAAAAAGTCCAGCCACTCAAATTGAGTTTGCTGGACCATTATACGCGAAACTAATTTTAGTATAACAAACTAAAGGATCTATTTCCAAGATTATTTAGTAGATTCTGTTGCGATTCGTTCAAAATTGTTTTCAAGATCCATATTAGTCGTCGGATGACAATCTGGATCACCGTTATTTGATTGGTCAACTAATACAACCGGTTTACCATTATGGAAGGCAAAGAAGTATGTAATTCGATTTGGCAATGGCGGTTCTGTCCCGTCATGATTATAGATTGCTACAACATTATATTCATAATCACCCTTGCCTGATGGTGCCCAGCCAATCAAGCCAGACTGACCTTCTACTAATTCTTTGCTTAAACCATCGGGGTATGTTATTTCTGTTGAAACCTTCAATTCATTTTGACCATCATATTGTTCATAGGATTGGTGCATTGTTGGTCCCCATTTTTGCATAAACGATGCCAACTGCTCATTCTTTTGATTATTCCACAATGAACTATCGTGGTGCGATTCACTACTGCTTTGCGTGCTTTAGTTGTCACAACCAGTTAAGGCAACGCCCAAACTAGCAATCGCAAGAACTTCCATTAATTTTTTCAATTTTATCCTCCCCAAACGTAAATAAAGACCAGAAAGAATGCTTCCCTCTTCTTTCCAGTCTACCTATTAATCTTCAACTTTTTTAGCGTCGTTCATTGCCTTCATGATAGAAGGATTCTTTGAATGACAATCCTTGATCATTTGGATATCTTCTTCACTTAATTCAACAGTGTATTTAGCCATGATCTTCCCTCACTTTACTTAAAAATTACACCCTTACTATATCACATCACAGGAGCAGTGTCTGGCTTAATCAGTAAATTAAGATCATTAATTGACATTCAACTGAGATTTGCTAAGGTTAACGTTGAATTGCATAAACGGGGAGCTTGCAGACAGGCTGAGAGGGGACTATGCGTCTCGACCCAATGAACCTGATTTGGATAATGCCAACGTAGGAAGGATTAATAAAGGACGACCAGGATCAAAGTGATTACTGGTCGCTTTTTACTTTGCACTATCTTAATCAAATTAAACATAAGGATGGTGGAATTATGCAACGACAGACAACAATTACCGAAAACAGCATGATTTGGTGTGGCGCTGGAATTTCAATTGCCGAAATCCTAACCGGGACTTACTTGGCACCCCTTGGTTTTACAAAAGGGATCGCCGTAATTATCATCGGTCACCTTATCGGCTGTTTTTTGCTATTTTTAGCTGGAATTATCGGCGGTCAGCAACGTCTCAGTTCAATGAATGCTGCAAAAATTAGTTTTGGGCAAAATGGCAGTAAGTTTTTTGTCTTATTGAACGTTCTCCAACTGATCGGCTGGACCGGAATCATGATTTATGACGGTGCATTAGCAGCCAATGGGGTCTGGCACCTTAATCAAGCATTATGGGTCATTTTAATCGGCGCCCTGATCATTGGTTGGCTGCTCGTTGGGGTTCGGCACCTTTATTATCTTAATCTTGTAACCATCTCGACGTTATTAATTTTAAGCGGCCTCCTATGCGCAGCAATTTTTACCCACCATTCTGTTAGTTCATCAACTGATACATTGTCATGGGCCCAGGGGATGGAGCTAGTTATCGCCATGCCATTATCGTGGTTGCCACTTATTAGTGATTACACCAGTGTTGCTCAACGACCCGTGCCAACTAGCGGGATTAGTGCAGTTGTCTATGGCCTGACTAGTTGTTGGATGGCCTTCATCGGTTTAGGAGCTGCTATCCTTACCCATGACATTAACATCGCCACGATTATTTTACGGGCCGGCTTGGGAATTGCCGGTTTATTTATCATTATTTTTTCCACAATCACAACGACATTTATGGACGCTTATTCTGCTGGTGTTTCTTCAAAAACGATTTTCAATAAATGGTCGGGAACAATGGCCGCAATTGGTGCAACTATTCTAGGAACAATTAGTGCATTAATTTTCCCCATGGATAACTTCAGTAATTTTCTTTATCTTATTGGCTCAGTTTTTGCCCCAATGATTGCGATTCAAATTACAGATTACTTCATTTTGAAAGTAGATTATCGTCAACAAAATTGCCAATGGACTAACCTAATTCTCTGGTTGATTGGTTTTATCATTTACCGAATTCTGCTAAATTATTCATTTCCGCTCGGCAGTACCGTTACTACCATCATTGTCATCATCGCAATGACCTGGGGTACACAGCAAGTTCGCAATTTGGTCAAAGTGAAATAATTATAGTTTTCCTACTAAGTAATGGTATTATTAATGCAATTACAAGGAAGGAATTACTTTTATGAAAAAAATAGTTGCTAAACAAGTATCAATGCTTGAACTCTTCTATGATTTAATTTTTGTTTATGCGATCTCTCGAATAACAATGATGATTCATCATCCAATCGATGGTAGCTTGCCGCCAAGAATATATGTTGAATTTATCATTGTCGTTATCTTCGTTTTACAAATTTGGCTTTATCAGACAGTCTATATTAATCACTTTGGAACAAGTCGGGCCGTCGATACAGTTGGCTTATTGATTAGTATGTTTGCCGCCATCTATTTAGCTAATAATATTAATACTGAATGGCGGTTAACATTTCATGCGTTCAATCTTTCGGCAGCACTAACAACTATTAACTTAATCTTTCAATATTTATTTGGCTCTAGCACTCATTTTAAACGAGATCATGATCTCCAAGGATTTATTATTGCGCTTGACTTAGAATTTATTCTTCTTGTAACCGGGCTGATTATTGGTTATCAGTATGGTGTCTATCTCTGCGTTGCCGGTGGTTTAATCGGCTTTTTAATGCCCTTAGTGATGTACCGCATGTTTAGGCCGGAACAAGTCAACTTTCCCCACCTCGTAGAACGCCTAAGTTTAATAATTATCATTACGTTCGGAGAAACACTTGTTAACATTACCCATTACTTTAAGGGCGCTATCTATTCACCATTAGCAATCGCAATCTTTCTAGGAGTAGCTGCCCTATTCGGCGTCTATACATTGCTAGTAGAACGCTTCTTAAATCATCATCAGCATACTCGCGGCTTTATTGCGATGTACACTCATGTAGTAATGATTATCAGCCTACTCTCGATTACGGCTGGGATTATCTATATGGCTGATGAAGAAGTATCACGTTTGTTTCTTAGTTGCTTTGTCGCATCTAACCTCATCGTCTTCTACCTTTGTCTCTGGCTTTATAGTTTTTATAATCGCCGCCATTTACGCTTTAATGGTCGAGATCTTAGGGCAATGGCGATCGTCCTTTTACTAGGATCACTTGGCATTATTTTATGTCGCGAAAATAACCTAAGTTTGATGAGCGCATTTGCGTTAACCAACGTGGTCGAATTCGGCTTGTTGGAATGGAAGCTGCAAAGAAAAAAAGCCCTCTAAGGAGCCTCACAACAACTATTCATCACATAATTAGTTTTCATCCGCATTTATATTCCATTTATCCTAATAACCATTTAGGGCAGATGGAATTTTTATTTTAAATTCAGTTCAAATCCCATATGTTTATTGTCAATTTTGTCATCAATATAAATCGTACCGCGTTTTATAAAACCAATATCTTGGCCTATTTTTTGAACAGGAATATTTTTGTAATGAGTATCATAACGGAAATTCCTTACTCCTTGCAAATACCCAACCGTAAGTAGATTGGAGAAGATATATTTCCCAAAACCTTGACCATTGTGGGAAGGAAGGACTGCTAATCGATGAATGATTGCATATGGCTCATTTGGTTTTAACCACGATCCATCTTTAATCCCTTCATACGTTTGTTCCGGGGTTAGTTGTAAGGTAGCCGTCCCAACAATTTTTTGATTATCAATTAGCACCCAGTTATAGCCAGCTTTAATATCATTTTCCATCGTTTTCTGGAAAGGATGACCATCTTGCCATTGTGGATTACCCTTTTCTTTTAATTGTGCTCGTGCCTGTTCAATAATTGTCATCACACTTTGAAGATCATCCAAAGTTGCTCGTCGTAAGTAAATTGCCATTATCTTTTCTCCTTAATCATCTCTCACTCCTAACAACAAAATTCTAATATATTAATGTATGGTCATTTTATCACGATTAATTATTAAACTGATGGGGCTTTAGCTAAGTTTAAGTGTTTTGTCACAGCGTTTTCATTTTAAGGAGGGAATCTCATATTTATCCATAATAAAAAGGCCTCCTTTAGAATTGGGAGACCCTTTTATTTAACTTTATATCATCGAATTTGTTCAAACTTAGTCGCTTTATGATCAATTCCTTGACCGGCATTGGCAATCTGATAAGTAAAGTTACCAGACCGCATCTTTTTGCCTAATGCTAGCATATGATTATATTGCCACATTGAGACTTTCCCATCTTGCAGTTTTGAAAGTGTCAACCGATTTCCTTGCGCCTTATAATTCCACTTGCCATCTTTGGCGTTGTCTTGGTAGGCTTGTTGAAAATCGCTAGCACTATTACTTGCTTTGATTGCCGTATTCTTGTCGGGAGTAACAACAACCTGATCCCCACTTGTGGCAAAGGTCATATAAGCATTCTGATTACCTGACACTGATGTATATTCATAAACGTGACCAGGAAGGCGTTTAGCCACTGTCCGACTAGCATAGAGATAAAAGCCGCCAATAACAACCATTACTGCTACTAAAACAGAAATAATAACTTTTGTCTTTTTTTGCATTTTTATCCCCTATTACTCATCGTCAGAAGTGTCGGTGTCGTGGTCACTTGTAGTAGCTTGACTGTTGCTATCTTCATCATCACTGCTGCTTTGACTGCTGTCATCGCTGCTTTCACTTTCGCTACTACTGCTGCTATCGCTATCTTCATCATCCTTAGTGCTGCTACTATTGCTGCTATCAGCGTCATCATTAACACTAGCGTAGACATGGATCTCGTTGCCATCTTTTTCAATGTAAACTGTCGTATCCTTCTTGGCTTTTGAACCTAGGGCACTTTCGATTTCACTAAGGATCGCATCATAGTCATTCTTCTTAGCATCCTTTAAGATAGCTGCTGAATCAACATTAAGTTCATCAGCGTCACTACCCCCATCCCCTTCGTCAAAGGACAGTTTGTCATTATTATTGGCATCATTCAAGCCGCTCACAATGTCAGAAGCACTGACTGATGAAGTATGCTTCTGATGCTTAGCAGACTTAGTTGAGCTGGATTGACTAGCACTTTGTTCATTATCATTGTCGTTGTTGTTAAATGAATTTACCGCGCCTGCCTTGTAAATTGTTGTCGAATGATCAGAATTGTCGGAATTATCGTAATTCTTAACAACAGATTGTGGTTGAACGGCAATATTCACTGTTGTTGGGCCATTATTGATTGTAATCTTTGTCTGGGCAACAACATTCGGATTTACATTGGGATCATAACCAGCAGGAACGCTTCCTTCACGGTTTAAGATAAGAACATCCCCAGCAAAGATTAAATTAGCATTTTGAATGTTGTTATCGTAGCAAAGTTTAGCCACAGAAATTCCAGTTGCGGCTGAGATCCCCGATAAAGTGTCACCCCATTGAATAATGTAACGAGTGCCATTAAGGTTATTGGTATTAATGTGTTGCATCGCCATATTATTAGAAATTTGTTCGGGGGTATTGGCAATCCAATTAGTAATATCCGCTTGCTCTTCTGGTGGTCCACTGGCGTTATCAGCCTCAGCAGTTGCCACAGAGCCAATCATTACTGATCCTGCTAAAACAGCAGTCATAAAAGTAGCTGCTAGTTGCTTCTTACTTAACTTCATAAAATTATCCTCCCAAATAGTATCAAACCTATTAATCCAAAAATAATTTTACTGCTATTGGAATAATTCTTCAAATGCATATAATCATTTCTAGTTGGCGCTTGTTTTAATCAGATAAAGCGAACCAAAAACCGCAATCAAGGCATAGATTGCTCCAACGTATCCAATCTGGTTAATTTGAACAAAATTAATACTGATTGAGGCGGTCAAGGAGCCAATCGATACCCCCACGTTAGTACAAATCGGGTTTAATGAAGAAGCCAAATTCATTGCTTCTGGATACTCTCGATCAGCAATATTCAGAAACATTACTTGCAGAATTGAACCGGGCATTCCTAGGACAAAACAAATAACACACAATAACAGGATCCCTAACCATGCAACATGGAACATTGCATTCATCAACAATAAACAAATAAGGACGGTGCTACTAATAACAGTAAGTTTAGTGATCCCAAAACGATTTGCGATTACGCCGGCACATATATTACCAAGAATAAACGTAATTCCAATAAGTCCTAATAGCCATGTTAAGTTAGTCGTACTAAACCCAAGAACATTGGTAATAATTGGGCGAACATAAGTATAGAAGGTATATTCAGCGGACATTAATGTTACCATTACGATAACCCCAAGAATTATTCGCCGATCCTTAAAAAGTTGAACTTGGTTACTTAACGAAGCATTTTCTTGACGACTGTCCCGTGGTGTCAGCCAATATAAAAAGCCACAAATAATTACGGTTAAAACCGAAATGAGGGCAAAACTATCCCGCCAAGAAAAAGCATTACTAATTGCCGTTCCAACGGGGACCCCTACAATCGTAGCAATACTAAAACCAGCGAAAGTTGAAGCGACCAGCATTGCCCGTTTTTCAATTGGCGCAATCATACTTACAAATACAAGAATCAATGAAATAATTGTCCCCGCGACCGCAGCTGTTACAATCCGCGAAACAAATAGCCAAAATAGGTTAGGCGCAACTGCGGTTAAAGTGTTACCGATTAAAAAGATTAGCATTAGCACCATCAAAACCTTAAAACGATCAAACTTACCTGTCAAAGTGGTAATTAAAGGCGTGCAGATAGCATAAATAATTGCAAAACTAGTAACTAAAAAGCCAACCGTTGATAATGAAGCATGGTAACTTTTGGCAATATCAGAAATAACCCCCACAACCATAAATTCATTACATCCTAATAAAAATGCGGTTAAGACAAAAACAACGGACTGCAAGCGAAATTTAGACATATCCTTAGCTCCTTTCGTATAATTGGACTACTCCCACTTAGCTAAACCTACGGTTTAATGCTTGAAGTGGGAGATTCTGGAAACATCGCATACTTACCCTACCGATTCTGAACGAACCTTCAAGCAGAGGTTACGACTATTAGCCAAGGCTCGTCCCGAGCCTAACTTTATCTATCGGATAGCTAATCCTTTTTGCAAGATGACTTGTGCAGCGTTAATATCACGATCTAAATGTTTACCACAGTTTGGACAATCCCACTCACGTACCGCTAACCATTCCGATTTATTCAATCCTAACCGATGATTATTCTTCCCACAATTAGCACAAATTTGGCTAGTATATGACGGATTGACCTGAATAAGCTTTTTACCGTACCAGTCACACTTATATTGCAACATATCTACTAATTTTGACCAGCTAGCGTTAGCGATTGCTCTAGCTAAATGGTGATTCTTCATCATTCCCTTAGTATTAAATTTTTCCAACACAATGATGTCGTACTTTTTGACCAATTTAGTAGTGAATTTTTGTAGCTGATCCAACCGTTGGTTGGCAATCTTTTGCCGATACTTCGCCACCATAATACGAGCTTTCTGATAATTCTTAAAATCATCTAATTGCCGTGGAACTAACACTTTATTATGATGATCCCAGGCGATTTCCTGCTGAGCCTTTAAGAATCGACGACTACGCAATTTCTCCCAACGATACAACTTTTTATGGTATTTGTCTTCAAAATGATTGATCGGTTCCTTGCATCCATCTGAAAGATTAAGTAATGACTTAAGTCCTAAATCGCCACCAATATATTTATTTGTTTTAGGAAGAATTTGGTTTTCGCTTTCCACTAAAACAGTAATGCAATATTGACCAGCAACGTTCAGACGAACAGTGACATTCTTAATTTTACCCATTGGCAATCGACCAGCTCTAAAATAGACGATACCGAGTTTTGGTAACTTTATATGATGGCAATCTAAAACTTTAATATTGCCATTAACGTACTTTGAATTGTAGCTCTGAGAATATTTTCTGGATTTAAATCGAGGGAACTTATTTTGACCTTTAAAAAAGCGTTGAAAAGCATCGGCTAAATTGCGATTAGCACTTTGCAAAGCAGTTGATTCTGCTTGTTTCAACCAAGGATACTCAACCTTAAGTTGTTTCAACAGATTATTCATCCCAAAGGCATTCACAAATTTAGCTTCCGGATTATTCTTGCGCCGTTCAATTTGCATATTAAGCATTTGATTCTATACAAAACGAACACAACCGAAGATTTGCCAGAGCTGATTTCGTTGTGCTGAATTTGGATAGATGCGCATTTTAACGGCTTTTAGAACCATTATTTTCTCCCTTGACTTTCAATATATCGTTTTACAACTTCTAAAGGCGCTCCACCAGTGCTAATTAAGCAATAGCTTTGTGTCCAAAAGGCTGATTTCCAAAGATATTGCTTGATTTCTGGAAATTGTTTTTTAACCATTCTGGAGCTAGACGATTTGTAAGCATTTAAAAATTTAGCCATTTCCGTATGAGGCGTTGCTCTAAACAAAACATGTACGTGGTCCTGATCATGATTCCATTCTTGCAAATTAATGCCGTATGCTTGTCCCACAACTACAAAACGATGTTTAAGATATTCAGATATTTCATCGTTAATTACTTTTCGACGATACTTAACCACCATTACCAAATGGTAATTAAGTAAGTATACTGAATGCTGATTTCTATCTAATTCTATTGTTATCACCACATTTTATAGATATATACTAAATATATCATAGAACAAAAGAAAAAGCACTAACGTGCTTTAAGAGAGCGATTCATCCCCTACTTATAGAAGTGGGGGTATTCTCGCAAATTTATGGATAAAATTAAAGAACAAACAGCAACAGGTTTAACCGAATTATTGGATCAAGCTCAGTTAGAAAAAGATGACCTCGTAGTGTTAGGTCTTTCAACTAGTGAAGTCCATGACGGAATAATCGGAAAGGACTCTAACATTGAGATTGCCTGGGCGATTGTTTCGACAGTTGTTAATATCTTACGAAAACACCAACTCCATTTAGCAGTCCAAGGTTGCGAGCACCTTAATCGGGCACTTGTTGTCGAACGAAATGTAGCTAAGGAGCGCGGCTTTGAACAAGTTACTGTCTTCCCTTCGCTCCATGCAGGTGGTGCAGGACAAATTGCTGCTTTTGAAAACTTTAACGATCCGATTGAAGTTGAACACATTACTGCTGAAGCCGGCATGGACATCGGTGATACCTCGATTGGCATGCATGTTAAGTTTGTCCAAGTTCCAGTTCGCACTTCGATAAAACAAATTGGACTGGCTCATACGACTTATCTCCGCAACCGACCAAAATTGATTGGTGGTGCGCGCGCAAAATACGAATGGGATCCGTTTGACAATAAATAATTTTAATTATGAGGCTGCGAGAAAACTTTTTCAACAGCCTCTTTTTTTATACGAATCTTGTTACGATATCGTGGAAATCCTTGTAGACTAGCTTTGCGTTGTAGCCATCCTTGCAGGAGTGGGACTAAAAACTCGCAAGCAAGTTTAATTCTATTCCCTTTTTCGTTCAATTATTTAACTTTCCGATTACCCAATTCCCAAAAAGCGAGGGCCGAGGCAGCCGCACTCGCTGTCATTGTCGTCATGTCCTGGGCCATTGGTGAAGCAGCTGAAACTAGCCCAATTCCGGTAGTGATATTAATAAAAAACATAAACCATAGGAAAGCAAATGTCCGTGTCCGCAAAGCCTGATTAGCAGTTAATTCGCGACCAGTCAAACTTATCCGTTCAGCATTCTTAGCAATCGCTGGAGGGAGTTCATGTGATCGTGGCTTCTTGATAAATTGGGCAGCAACCAGCATTACAACAAAATAAAAGCCTCCGAGAATGTAGAAAGTATTTACAACGCCAACGTTCGCCATTAAACTTTGCGCAATCGGCCCCGTAAGCATCGCTGCAAAACCAAAGCCCATAATTGCTAAACCAGTAGCTAGTCCCCGCTTATCGGGAAACCAACGCACGATAGTAGAAACCGGGGTTACATATCCTGACCCTAATCCTAAGCCACCTATTACTCCATATGCGACATATAATAACCATAATTGATGAGACTGAATCGCTAATCCCGTTAAGGCAATCCCACTCCCATAGCAAATACTTGAAATAGTTCCAGTAACTGTTGGCCCAAATTTTTCTACTAAACGCCCCATAAAGGCAGCTGACATCCCCAAGCAAAAGATAGCTAAGCTAAATGCAAACGATACTGAAGTTTCCTTCCAGCCTGTATATCCAGAGATTGGTTTGGTAAACACACTCCATGCATAGACACTACCAATCATCAAATGCAAAATTACTCCTGCAATAGCTACTCCATAACGATTTCTTGTTTTCGGCATCTTCACTACTCCTTCTCCACATAATTTACGAACTTTGTAATAAATTAAGCTCTATAAGTTCGTCTATTTATAAATATCATAGAGCAACTAACTTATCAATAAGAAAAAAACGAACAATCTAATTTAGCGATAGCATTTATTACTGCTTGAAACTTACCTTTAATAGCAAAAAACACCCAGCTTTTACACTGGATGTTTCTCATTGGCAAATATGTTGTTTTTAATTGAGTTGACTTAGTTTTAAAACTACCAAAGTACCATCATATCGCAGTTCCAACTCTAAGTTACATTATATAATTCTATTCATACTCGATCGTCGAAGGTGGCTTACTCGTAACATCATAAAGAATGCGGTTAACGTGGTCGACTTCATTTACGATTCGGACTGAGATCTTTTGAAGAATATCCCATGGAATCTTAGCGAAATCGGCTGTCATCCCATCAATTGAGGTAACGGCCCGGATAGCAACTGCATAGTCATATGTCCGGCCATCACCCATGACACCAACTGAACGAATACCTGGTAAGACAGTAAAGTATTGCCAAATTTCTTCATCAAGACCTGCTTTTTTGATTTCTTCACGAAGGATTGCATCACTTTCACGAACAATTTCAAGCTTTTCAGGAGTAATTTCACCAATAACACGAATTCCAAGACCTGGACCTGGGAATGGTTGACGCCATACCAATTCATGTGGAATTCCAAGTTTTTCACCGAGTTCACGGGTTTCATCCTTAAAGAGCTTGCGTAATGGTTCAATTAACTTGAAACCGAGCTTCTTTGGCAAACCACCAACATTATGGTGAGACTTAATTGTCTGGGCGGTGTCTGTTCCAGATTCAATTACGTCCGTATAAAGCGTACCTTGAGCTAAGAAATCAGCATCTTTAATCTTCTTGGCCTCTTTGTTAAAGACTTCGATAAATTCCTTACCGATAATCTTCCGCTTTTGTTCTGGATCAGTAACACCTTCAAGCTTACCTAAGAAGCGATCTGCTGCGTCAACCTTAATAATGTTAACACCAAGGTCGCGACTCAACGCATCCATCACTTGGTCAGCTTCGTTCTTCCGTAACAATCCGTGGTCAACAAAGATACAAGTAAGTTGATCGCCAATTGCCTTATGAATCAAAACGGCGGTAACACTGGAATCAACCCCACCAGAAAGACCTAAGATAACCTTCTTATCACCGACTTCTTTGCGGATTTCATCAATCTGCATGTCGATGAAGTCATCCATCGTCCAGTTTGCTTTAGCGCCACAAACATCAAAAGCAAAGCGGCGTAAAATGTCTAATCCGTATTCGGAATTACGAACTTCAGGGTGGAATTGAACACCATAGAATTTACGGTCATTATCAGCAATCGATGCGATTGGACAGTTCTTACTAGTAGCAGTAACTTCAAATCCAGCTGGGGCTTGAGTTACTAAATCACCATGACTCATCCATACATATTGCTTCTTTGGCAAACCTTTGAATAATACAGCCTCGTCATCAAGTACTTCAATATCTGCTCGTCCATATTCGGAGTTATCAGCTTTTTCAACCTTTCCGCCAAGGTCGTATGACATTAATTGCATTCCATAACAAATACCTAGAATCGGGATACCAAGCTTAAAGATTTCTGGATCGACCTTGAATGCGTTTGGATCATAAACACTATTAGGGCCACCAGAGAAGATGATCCCTTTAGGATTAATCTCTTTGATCTCGTCTGCGGTTAACTTGTGAGAAAGCAATTCGGAATAAATACCGAAATCACGAAGCCGACGAGTAATCAATTGATTGTATTGGCTACCAAAATCCAAGACAATGATCTTATCAAACGCATCTAAATTGATGTTTGCCACAATGACACTTCCTTTGTTCAAATTTTTATTCTTAAAGGCTAGTTTACAGGCTGAACATGGCATGGTCAATGATTATTTAATATTCCATAACAAAAAAGACGGGAGCTAAATTTTCTCACGCCTTTTTCGTTAGATGGAATTTTATTGAGGATATTTAATTAGTGTTCTAAATCAATATTTAATAGACGTAATTCTTCATCAACTGCTTGTGCCTCAAGTGTTTTAGTATCTTTATCAGTTTTTATCATTTCGACAGCCTCCTCATCTCATTTAATCTGTATCCTTCTTAAGTGGTCTGTGAGTAATTGTCAATAAAAATGAGTCATAAATATCACGTGCAACCGTTTCGAACATTGATACATTAGGATTAAAAAGATTTATTTTTTACTTTTACTAGATGTTTTAACTAGATTTTCTAATGCAGGATTTGTAATCCATTCCAAATTCGGTTGATTTGAATGCGCTTTCTGCATTTGATAAAATTTAGTTAGTTATTTTTTACTTGAGGTGCAATATGTTTATTCGGACAAAATATCTTAACCAACTAATAAACAGCATGAACCAGTCAACAATTAAGATTCTTGTTGGCGTTCGGCGGTGTGGTAAAACGACTATTCTTGACCAGTTTCGGGCAACTCTCCGGCGTCAAGAAATTTCCTCAAGTCAAATTCAAGTGATCAACTTTGAATATCTCCTAGAAAATGAATTATGCAATCCAGAATATCTCTTACAATTTATTCTTGATCGACTTAGTAAACACCAGATGAATTATATCTTCCTTGATGAAGTCGAAGTGGTTCCCCAGTTTGCCCGCGTTGTAAATGCCCTAAATTCACTCTCTAATACTGATATCTATATTACAAGTTCCAACAAAACCATTTTGGAGAAAGAAAATCTTCAACAAATGGTTTCTTATACTATCATCCCCGTTTTCCCTTGCAGCTTCCGTGAATACATAAAAAGGAACCAACAAGAAGCTGATTCCCAAGCGTTATATCAATATTTAAATGAGGGCGGGTTCCCCTATACTCACGAAATCCACGGTCCAATCAACCTCCGCAATTACGTGAATGGGATCATCAACACAATTATTATTACCGATTTCACCCAGCAGGCGACCCTTTGCAATCCAGGCCTGACTAAGCAACTTGCCCATCACTTAGCTCATCATGCTGGAACCACACAAAATATCTCCCAAATTGTCGATAGCCTTAAACGTCACCACATCACTACTTCCAATAAGACGGTCGATTTTTATTTACAGTTCTTACAGAGGTCCTTTATCTTTTACCCATGCAAAGAATATGATTTTTCCCGTCGCCACGTCAAAAGTACCAATATTCGTTATTATCCGGTAGATCCTAGTATTCGGCAAGCTCTCACACTGAAAAAGAATGTCCTTTCTCAACGAATCCTTGAAAATATTGTCTTTATTGACTTATTGAGCCAAGGCTACCAAGTATATAGCGGCCGCATCAAAGATAATGAGATTACCTTTGTCGCAATTAAAAATGATATCTTTACCTGTATCCAAATCGCTTATTCGCTTGCTGATGATGGTGCCTATCGCCGGGCGATCAGCGGATTACGGCAACTTTCCTCAAAATATAAAAAGCTTTTAATTACAGTAAAACCAGCGCTCAATTACGCTGGTTTAGATCCTGATATTGAAATTATTGACTTGTATAGTTGGCTAACCAATTAACCTCGTCGCAGATAAAGCTTATCCACGACATGTCCCGTTGTCTTATGTAAAATTACGTCAGCACGACTTTTGGTTGGAAGGATAAACTCTCGTAAATTAGGAAGGTCGACGCGTTGCCAAACATCCTTTGCCATTTTAAATGCTTCCTGACGGTCACCCTTCGAATAAGGATAGTAATAGTTTGATGGGTCAGTAAAGGCTGTCTCTAGCAACATCCCAAACCGTTGAAGATACCAATGCTCAATCAGGTCCGGATCTGCGTCAACATACAATGACCAGTCAAAGTAATCACTGACATATAGTTGCTGGTTACTTGGCAATTGCAACGTGTTAATCCCTTCTACAATCAATATGTCTGGGCGATCAATTACCAAGGGCTTATCCAGCTGAACATCATAAACTTGATGGGAGTATGTAGGCGCCTTGACAACTGGTTCCCCTGCCTTAACATCATTAAGAAACTGGAGGAGCCTTTCCATGTCATATGATTCGGGAAAGCCTTTCCGATCCATAATCCCCCGCCGTTTTAATTCTGCATTAGGATATAAGAACCCATCCGTTGTCATTAATTCTACCCGCTTATCAGGCAGCATCTTATTTAGTAAGATACTAATCAACCGAGCGATGGTGCTCTTCCCAACTGCAACCGAACCTGCAATCCCAATAATATATGGAATGCGCATCGTGGAACGCTGTAAAAAGTTTGCCTTTTGCATCTGCCATTCCAAAAAGTTCTGGTAGCGCAGTTGAATTAATTTTATTAGCGGCAAATATACATCCTGCACATCCTCAATTGAAATTCGATCATTCAACGATTTAATTTCATCCAAGTTCCCCTGGGTTAACCGTACTGAATCAGTTGGGAAAAAGCCGTGCCATGTTTGCCGATCAAATTGTTCGTAGTTCATCCATTCATCCATTATGCAAAATCCTTTATTTCACCCGTCAATGAAAACGGTTACTCACGTTTAATAGTAACATATTATAAACATAATTAAAGCTCAATCTAGCTTGTGAACACCTAAACATTTTACCAGATAATTAGCGCAACGCAACTGTTTGAAATAGGGAAGTGAGAAATAATCTCCTCGACAAGGCGGTGGGCTAAGCTAGAACGATGATTAGCACGGCACGGGCTGATTAGCGTTCGTACTTAGCCTCGAGCCTTGTGATTATTTTTCATGTTATCTTGCTATTGTTCGTAAAAACAGTTGAGAGGCCGGGAAAAAACTCCTAGTTGAAAATAAAAATCCGTACAATGAATTCTACAAAGATTCATTGTACGGATTTTTATGTACACAGGAAATCGTTCCTGATATGATGTAATTACCCCTAAAAACAAACAAAGAGGAGCGATTTTCATGTATCAAAATTATATCACAGGGCAAACAGAATTCGTACTAAATTATGATTATAATGTTCCATCAAGACATATTGTACGTATGATTGATGCTTTTGTAGATTCGATTCCACAAGAAATTTTATTGGATGACAAAGTAGCGACTACCGGTCGCCCACTTTCTCATCCAGCGATTATGCTTAAAATTTTATTATTTGCCTATTCACGTCAAACTTATTCTGGTCGGAAAATTGAGTTGATGCTTGAAGAGAATTTACCAATGCGTTGGTTGGCACGTGATCATACCTATAGTTACCATACAATTAATAATTTTCGCCAAAGTCAACACGCTAATAATTTAATCAAACATTCTTTTGTGTACTTTACGATGGCATTAAAGGATCACGGACTAATTCAAAGTGATGCTTTCTTTATTGATGGGACAAAGCTTGAGGCAGATGCCAATAAGTATTCATTTACTTGGCGTCGAGCTGTTGAAAAATATCATGCAAAATTAAAAGAAAAAACAATCAAACTTTACGAAGATTTAGTCGAAAAACGGGTAGTTAAAGCGATGAGTCCAGAACTAGTGGAAACCGCTAATGGAATGGCTCTTATGGCTGAAAATATTGATGATAAAATCAGTGAATTGAATGAAGAAATAGCTCAAGAACCTAAAGTAATCAAGGGTGGTTCAGTTAAGAAACGACGACGCCGTTTCTTAAAAAAGATTCGTCGACAATTAAAAGAAGACTTTATACCTCGTGCTAATAAGTATGAAGAAGCAGAAGATATTTTTAAGGGCCGCAATAGCTTTTCAAAAACAGATCATGATGCCACATTCATGTGTATGAAAGAAGATCCAATGAAAAACCGAGAATTGAAACCTGGATACAACTTACAAATCGCTACCCACAATCAATTTGTTCTTGATTATGCCTTATATTCTAATCCGACAGATACTAGAACATTAGTACCATTTCTTGCTCAATTTCATTCTTTAGATTTCTTTGATCATATCGTGGCTGATGCAGGGTATGGTAGTGAATATAATTACACGACAATTATTGATCAGTTTGAAAAACAGCCTGTTATTCCATATACGACTTACCAAAAGGAACAGAAACGAAAATACAAAACTGATCCAACTAAATCACAAAACTGGCAATATAATGCCGAAGATGATTATTACATTGACCATCTAGGAGTTCGTTTTAGTTTTTATCGTTACAGTCGAAGAATTGATAAATATGGATTTAAACGTGATTTTAAACTTTATCGGGCAGATAAACATCAATTATCAGTACAATTAGATCAATTAGCGAAAACACCAAGTGGACGTCAACGCTATATGCAAGTTAATCCAACTTGGAATTACTATAAAGCTAAAGTTAAAGCAACCCTCTCAAGTGACGAAGGTAAGGCAATTTATCGTCGACGTAAGTACGACGTTGAACCCGTTTTCGGTCACATGAAGAGGGATTTTGGCGTACGCCGAACACATTTACGTGGGCAACGCGCTGTGGAAAATGACACCGGATTTACACTAATGGCTATGAATTTAACAAAATTGGGAAAGTTAGTAGCTCAAGCAGGGACAAAATTAATTAAAAAAGGAAAAATCCGAACCATAATTTCTGGAAAATCAAAAATTATGGTTCGGATTTTAATATTCAGAGGAAGGAATTTAATAGTTAATTCCCAGCCTCTCCATTTTCATTTGATTATGGTTTAGGGAAGTTTAATTTCGGATAATTCTTTAACTCTGGTGCATCGGTTGTGTAATCATCGAAAGTACTCTGGTTATTATTTTCCGACTTTAAACTTGTCTTCTGTTTCTTTTGCTGCTTCTGTAAATTCTTCAAGCTCTTCTTAAGGTTATAAGTATATTGTTTTTTATCAACTTTCTTAAATCCTGGAAGTTTGTAGAACCGAAGCAAGTCACCATTCACGACTTTATCTGATAATCCAAGATCAGTTGTAACGTATTTTTGAATCTTACCAATTTCTTTACGTTGCGCTGCGGTTTGGTGAGTAATCTGCTTACCATTCTTAGTGTAATAGTAGTCACCATTATACTTAGTGTATTTTGGCGTTACCCAATCACCATTTCTAAACGGTACAATTTGCTTATTTTCTGGTGAGAGCAAGTCTTGGCCGAATTGAATATAATTCTTAGAGCTAATTCCTAACAAATCCTCAAGAGTAGGTAAAACATCAATTTCACCACCATACGTATGGTTAATGCCACCTTTTAGGCCAGGCATATTAATCATAAATGGTACTTTTTGGAACATTGCTAGATCATAATTAGTTACTTTCTTCTTACCTAAGATTTGCGCAATGGCTGGTTGGTGGTTATTAGAGATTCCATAGTGGTCACCATAAAGAACTAACACACTGTTTTTCCGTAACCCCGTCTTATCAAGGTAATCAAGAAATTCGCCAAGTGATTCATCTAAGTATCGTGCAGTTTGAATATAAGGGTCGACCGTGTCATCACCAGTCTTCCACGCTTCGATATCCTTATTCTTTTTATCAAGAATATATGGATAGTGGTTAGTAACTGTGATGATCTTTGCATAGAATGGTTGTGGAAGCTGCTCGATATAGTGGGCTGATTCTTTCATGAAGATCTTATCCTTCATTCCATATCCAGCATCATAATCCTTGGTCTTTGGGTAATACTCCTTACTAAAGAAGTATTGGTAACCAAAAGACTTATAAGCATTATCACGGTTCCAGAAACTAGGAACATCCCCGTGGAATGAGGCCGTCGTATAACCTAGCTTTTGATGAAGAAGCGCTGGCGCAGATTGGAAGGTATTAGTCGTCCCATCAGTAACCATTGCTGATCCTTCTGGAAGACCAAATAGCGAGTTTTCGAGCATTGTTTCTGCATCCGCCGTCTTTCCTTGACCAACTTGGTGGAAGAAATTATCAAACGCCAAAGTATCATTAGCATGGTACAACTTATTCAGGTTTGGCATTACTTCTTGACCATCTTCTTTATAGTCGATCATGAATTGCTGGAGACTTTCAAGGTGAATGATAAAAATATTCTTTCCTTTAGCCTTACCGTAATATTCAACGTTTGGCGCAGCATAATTACTATGGATGAAATGCAAAACCGGCTTTAATTCGTCACGATTAGCACGCGCTTTTACTACACTGTTATTAGTCGTCTTAACCCCATCATAAACTGTATATGCTTCGAGTCCTAGATACTTAACAATATAATTATTATCAAATGTTCGCGTAAGTAGTTGTGAACGATCACTTTCCGCCATTCCTAAGTTAACTCCAAATAGAACAAAGCCAAGGGCAGTAATCGTCATCGCATATCTAACCTTAAAGCGCCGCATATCAACACGGACAAAGTGGAAAAGTAAGATGAGTGCTAAAATTACAACATCCAGGTAAACCAAAAAGTCTTCGGGACGTAATATCCCCATTAAACTTTTACCAAGATTATTTGAAGCCGCTCCAGATCCCTTTATTACGTTAAAGGTAATGAAATCTGAAAATTCTCGATAGTACAAAATATTTGCAAAAAGCCATGTCGACAATGCCGCATTAATTATCAACATCATCCAATAGGACAAGCGTCCACGGAAATATAATGCAATTCCCAAAAATACAAGGGCACTTGGAATCGTATTAAATGCTAAAAGGAATTGTTGCATGCTTCCTTTTACACCTAAATTAAATTCATTTTGATAAGCCCAATAGCTCTTTAAACAAAATAAAAGTACAACAAGCAGAAAAAAACCGAGCTTGGTATTCAAGACACGGCGGAGCTTCTGCAACGCTGTTTTCATAGTCGTTCCTCCATAAAAAAATATCATTATTAACAATAATACACTAACTAGCTAACCGCAACCGTACAATTTTATTTTTCCAAAAAGTTAAAAATTCCGTCACTTTTCTGTCGTAGCCTAAATTTCAAGAATAAGTTAGCCACTGGACTCAAATAAATAATACTGACCAATTGATTATTGGTTGATGGAGCTGTGATATCTCTTGGTAGAAGGCCTTACGATAGATATCCATTGACGAATGTCCATTAAACATAGCTCGTGGATAGTGATTCATCCAATCATTAGTCGCTATGATCTGAGCACTACTATAGTTATTTATAGCTTCACCTTTGGTAATCTCCTTGCGGAGAAACCGGTTATTGATCTCATTGGATCCACGTTCCCAAGGGGAATACGGATCAGCATAGAAAACATGATCGTGAACTTGTGTTAACTCACTAAATTCTGAACCGTTGTCAGAGGTTATTGTCTTAAAGATGCGATAGTAAGCATCTGTGCCCATTTTCTGGCGTAAATTTATAAAGAACTGATTTACTGCATGCGCAGTTTTACCAGCAATTTTACTCGTGATATTAACTCGTGAAAGGCGATCAGTCATTACTAGTACAACACTGTCATTACCGTTTTTCTGTCCCTGAACTGTATCTAGTTCCCAATGGCCAATTTCGGACCGTTGGTCCGCAGTTTGAGGTCGTTGAGCAATATTAGGCCCTAAGCACCTTTTAGCTTGCGGATGAGTTCGATGATGCTTACGTTTAGGTTTTTCAAAGAGGTCTAAATTGGACGTACGAAGCACACCCTCATTAATCCATTGATATAAAGTTACAACCGACTTTGGGATCAGGGTGCCATCATTCATTAAATCTCGAGCCTTATAAATAACCGCTTGTGGGGAGTAATGGTGGTCGTCAAACTCACCAAGCATTAGCTGATCAGCTAATCGTAAAAATTGCTTTGAAGAATAATATAAGCGATGACGACCAGAATGGCGGTGATGTTCAAGATATGTGGCCTGACCAGCTTCATAACTATAGATGTAGTAAGAATATTCGTAAATCTTACCATTAGATTTTTGACGACGAAGTTGGCGGACCGTACCACGGTTGAGCTCGTTATTAATTGTTTGATGATTAACTCCTAATTGGCGACCAATTGCGCGATTGGAAAGTCCTTGCGACTTTAAAGTCGCAATCATCACACGTTCTTCTTTAGTAAGATGAGCATTCTTTTTATGAGTAGTCAATAAACTAGTAGACATGGTATCATTTAAGTGCGTCATTTGACGGACATCCTTTCATATAGGTTTGGTTCACTTAATATGATACCTGATGTCACGCCGAATGGCGTTTTTTATTTACCACCAACTGGGTGGCTAACTTCATTCTATAATCCACCCTTTTCTGTCGTAGTTAACCTTTTGAAAATGAATCTTAAATGTTATGATTGAGTGTCGTTAATTAACAGAAGGGACTGAGCACCATTTCAAAGAAAAAAGCGAATTTAATGTTATTACTGGTTGCTATTCTATGGGGAAGCAGCTATGTATTTGCCAAACTAACGATTCAAGCAGGGATGCATTCTGGAGTTATCAATGCTTGCCGGGGAACAATGTGTGTAATTGCCGGTTATCTTATCTTCCATAAACAGATCAACAAAATGACTTGGCTGGATTTCAAACTAGGAGTCCTTATGGGAACAATTAATTTCCTGGGTTATTTTTTGCAGACTGATGCTCTCCGTTATACTACTCCTGCTAAAAATGCCTTCTTGACAACCTTATATGTTGCAATTGCTCCCTTGATCTTGTGGTTGTTTTGGCATGAGCGTCCACAACGGAAGACATATTTTGCGGTCGCCCTCGCTATTATCGGAATGGCTGTCATCACTAATGTTGCTAATACTGGTCTTCAATTAAATTTTGGGGACTTTCTAACTGTTGTTTCTGCTATTTTTTGGGCCTTACAATTAATCTTCTTTGGAAAGTACGCACCGAAAGTTTCTAGTCCCTGGGTGGTAATCTTCATGATTGGCCTATGTCAAGGCACGTTCGGTTGGATTACGACTGGATTATTTGAACGTACTAACCTTACACAAATTCATTGGGTTCAAGCCCTGATTCCCCTGGCTATTTTAGCGATCGTCGTAACCTTCTTAGCGCAAGGAATGCAAATTACAGCTCAGCAATATACTGATGCTACATCTGCTGGATTATTATTGATGTTAGAATCATTTTTTGCCAGCACCATGTCAGTTATCATGGGCTATGATCCCCTTACACCACAACTAATTTGGGGTGGTTTAATCTTACTTTTAGCCAATGCAATTATGCAAGTTAATTTCCAAGATGTGCCATTTTTAAGAAAACAGCATTGGTAGCTAATGGAACGTAACGGTCAGTATTGGTAGGATTAAAGTGGACGGAAGTTACATCCCCACCGGCATAGATATCAGGGTTAGATGTTTGCATGTATTCATTGGTCTTAATTGTTCCATCAGGGTGAAGGTCAATTTTTCCACGAACCAAGTCACTGTTTGGCCGGAATCCAACACAAAGAACAGCCATGTCCGCATCGTAAACTTTACCTTTATTGGTAAGTACTTTAACACCGCCATTACCATCGTCTTCAAATCCAGTAACCCGCTGTTGTAATTCAAGATGGGCATTGTGATCTTTGAAAATCCGGCCAATTCGATCAGAATACTGTTTATCAAAATACTTAATCAACATTTGATCTGAGCTATCGATTAGTGTTACTTCACGGCCCTGACGAAGATATGCTTCTACTAGTTCAACACCGATATATCCCCCACCAATAACAACAATCTTTTTCAAGTCCTTGGCAACATTGAAAAGTTTCTTAGCGTGATAATAAGTTTTACACAAGTATAGATTCTTATTTTCCAGTCCAGAAACTGGTGGAATAACTGGCCATGATCCGGTGGTAATAATCAATTTATCGTAAAAATCCGCACTCAATTCGCCAGTTTCCTGGTTCTCAACTTCAAGGGTCTTTGTATCAGGGTCAATGCTTAAGACATTATGCTTAACTTTAACAGTGGCACCCATTTCTTCTAGTTGTTTAGGGCTAGAGTAGAACATCGCGTCTGGGTCCCCAATTTCACCACTCAAATAAACGGCAATTCCACAAGAAAGGAAGGAAACACTATCATTCCGTTCATAAATTACTACCTCAGTGTCTGGATGTGCATTTAAAATCTGGGTTGCTGCTATCGTGCCCGCGTGCGTACAGCCAACAATAACTACTTTCATATCTACACCTCATTTTATTTGCTTACTATTTATAAGGGTAAGCTTTTTTACTCCCATAATCAATCGACTAATTGCCTACCTATTATTTTAACAGATTATTCAGTCCCTGCTTTAGCCATTGCTGCTTGTCCCAAAATATTAACGTAATTAAAGGGGCGATCAAAGTTTGGCTGGAACATTGTATCATACATTCCAAGAAACTCAATTGTATTTTGGTTCTGAATGCATAACGAAATCAGACTTAAAGTTTCTGAAATATCGTGTTTACTCATCATCTGTGCTCCCAAGATTCGTTGGGTATCCTTATCCCAAACCAATGACATCAGGGACCGGCGTGGTAGTTGGCATAAATTCCGGACGATAGTTATCCTCAATTGTCACTACATCAGCATCAAAGCCAGCTGCCTTAGCTCTTTCAAAGGTTAATCCTAAAGAAGCCATATATGTTCCATCAAGGTTTAGACTCATACTTAGTTGCGTTCCCGAATCTTTCATCTGCTCTCCATGGATATTATGGGCAACAATTGCTGCTTGACGAACGCCTTCAGTCGGCTGAGGTTTATAAACGTCCTTATCGGTTGGGTTATAATGAATCGTCGTTGATCCCCCAATTGCATATATATCCGGGTCAGATGTTTGGATAAATTCATTAACAGCAATTACCCCATTTTCATCCATCTCTACTACACCCTCAAAAATAGAAGTATCTGGCTTTTGCCCCGCAGCAACAATTGCCCGACTAACACTGTACGAGCCCTTATCAGTAGCAACCGTGATGCCAATCTCATTATCATCCAATTCGGTAACATGTTCATCAGTAACAACTTTAATATTATCTAGCGTGACCAACTCGTCTAGAATACTCTTCTTCAAAATTGTGGTGCAAAATTGGCTCACCGTTTGTAAAAAGAGTCACTTCTTTCCCTTTTTGCCGATATGCATCGACTAGTCCCAAGCTAAGAGGATCATTACCAATCACAGCAATTTGCTGGTCAATGGCAGATAATAAAAGAGCAGCCTTAGCATCTTGCTGGTCCTTGATTAAAGTTACATTGCTACTGTCAATTCCTTTTAAAGCGGGTGCTTCAGTTCTTGAATCAGTAGCAATAATCAGCTTATCATAATGCTCTTCGGAAGTAGCATCATCCAGCATCCCCATAACTTTGATTGTTTTTGCGCCGGATCTACACCCATTACAAGGGAACCCATTTTTATGTCAGCACCCTTAATTGATAATTGATCCGAGCTTAATTCAGTTCGTAAACGAGGCTGTTCCGCATCTTGGTCATCGTAGTCATTGATGTCATACATTATTGAGGGAACGACTGCATTGCGGTCATAAATCGTAACCTCTGTCTCCGGATGACTTCTTAAAATTTGCGACGCGGCTGTCATCCCCGCAAAGGTACAACCGATAATAATAACCCTCATATGAACTACTCCTCATCGAACTTATTCTTCACTTTTTTATACACAATTAAATTTTGAACTACTCCCACTTAGCTAAACCTACGGTTTAATGCTTGAAGTGGGAGATTCTGGAAACATCGCATACTTACCCTACCGATTCTGAACGAACCTTCAAGCAGAGGTTACGACTATTAGCCAAGGCTCGTCCCGAGCCTAACTTTATCTATCGGATAGCTAATCCTTTTTGCAAGATGACTTGTGCAGCGTTAATATCACGATCTAAATGTTTACCGCAGTTTGGACAATCCCACTCACGTACCGCTAACCATTCCGATTTATTCAATCCTAACCGATGATTATTCTTCCCACAATTAGCACAAATTTGGCTAGTATATGACGGATTGACCTGAATAAGCTTTTTACCGTACCAGTCACACTTATATTGCAACATATCTACTAATTTTGACCAGCTAGCGTTAGCGATTGCTCTAGCTAAATGGTGATTCTTCATCATTCCCTTAGTATTAAATTTTTCCAACACAATGATGTCGTACTTTTTGACCAATTTAGTAGTGAATTTTTGTAGCTGATCCAACCGTTGGTTGGCAATCTTTTGCCGATACTTCGCCACCATAATACGAGCTTTCTGATAATTCTTAAAATCATCTAATTGCCGTGGAACTAACACTTTATTATGATGATCCCAGGCAATTTCCTGCTGAGCCTTTAAGAATCGACGACTACGCAATTTCTCCCAACGATACAACTTTTTATGGTATTTGTCTTCAAAATGATTGATCGGTTCCTTGCATCCATCTGAAAGATTAAGTAATGACTTAAGTCCTAAATCGCCACCAATATATTTATTTGTTTTAGGAAGAATTTGGTTTTCGCTTTCCACTAAAACAGTAATGCAATATTGACCAGCAACGTTCAGACGAACAGTGACATTCTTAATTTTACCCATTGGCAATCGACCAGCTCTAAAATAGACGATACCGAGTTTTGGTAACTTTATATGATGGCAATCTAAAACTTTAATATTGCCATTAACGTACTTTGAATTGTAGCTCTGAGAATATTTTCTGGATTTAAATCGAGGGAACTTATTTTGACCTTTAAAAAAGCGTTGAAAAGCATCGGCTAAATTGCGATTAGCACTTTGCAAAGCAGTTGATTCTGCTTGTTTCAACCAAGGATACTCAACCTTAAGTTGTTTCAACAGATTATTCATCCCAAAGGCATTCACAAATTTAGCTTCCGGATTATTCTTGCGCCGTTCAATTTGCATATTAAGCATTTGATTCTATACAAAACGAACACAACCGAAGATTTGCCAGAGCTGATTTCGTTGTGCTGAATTTGGATAGATGCGCATTTTAACGGCTTTTAGAACCATTATTTTCTCCCTTGACTTTCAATATATCGTTTTACAACTTCTAAAGGCGCTCCACCAGTGCTAATTAAGCAATAGCTTTGTGTCCAAAAGGCTGATTTCCAAAGATATTGCTTGATTTCTGGAAATTGTTTTTTAACCATTCTGGAGCTAGACGATTTGTAAGCATTTAAAAATTTAGCCATTTCCGTATGAGGCGTTGCTCTAAACAAAACATGTACGTGGTCCTGAT
This sequence comes from Limosilactobacillus reuteri, assembly GCF_034259105.1. NCBI lineage: Bacteria > Bacillati > Bacillota > Bacilli > Lactobacillales > Lactobacillaceae > Limosilactobacillus > Limosilactobacillus reuteri. The sequence goes on from NZ_CP139478.1 coordinate 1,795,886, forward strand.
CATGATTCCATTCTTGCAAATTAATGCCGTATGCTTGTCCCACAACTACAAAACGATGTTTAAGATATTCAGATATTTCATCGTTAATTACTTTTCGACGATACTTAACCACCATTACCAAATGGTAATTAAGTAAGTATACTGAATGCTGATTTCTATCTAATTCTATTGTTATCACCACATTTTATAGATATATACTAAATATATCATAGAACAAAAGAAAAAGCACTAACGTACTTTAAGAGAGCGATTCATCCCCTACTTATAGAAGTGGGGGTATTCTCGCAAATTTATGGATAAAGTGCAATATTACTCTTGCCATTTATTTGTCAACATTAACTTTTTCATATTCATCTGTCGGCACTTGGTCTAGCAAACTAGTTGTGCTGCCAATTGATACTAAACTTAACTCATGCATTGCTCGGGAACAAATCGTATAGAGCAATTGTCGCTCATCGTTACCATGGTATTGCTGATCATTCGCATTCCAAACAATAACCGCATCAAATTCCAACCCCTTTGCTAAATATGACGGTACAACAATCGGGCCCTTTACTAACCGTTGATTTTCTGTCCGAATAAGGGTGGTCTTAATGTTGTTAGCATTTAACTTTTGATACAGCTCTTCACTATCTTTGAGATCTTTACCAATAATTGCGACGGCATCATGATCATTTTGATACTTATTAAGGATATCAATAACTGCCGCTACCCCTTCTTGCTCATCCTTAGCTTGATAAACTTGTGGCTTATTGCCTTCGCGCTCAAAGGCCTCAATCGCTTCACCATCAATTAAAATATGTTTAGTAAAGTCGGTAATTTGTTTCGTGGAACGGTAAGACTTCGTTAATTGGACAACCTTTGTCTTCTCTGGATCAAACATCGTCCCTAACTGCTTTAATAGTGACCGGCTATTCTCATGAGTGAAAATTGCCTGATTAAGGTCTCCTAACAATGTGAATTTAGCATGGGGGAAACGATACTTAAGGTAAGCTAACTGGTAAGCATCATAATCTTGGACTTCATCAACGAAAACGTAGCGGATATCACGTTGACCATGCTTTCCAGTAATCAAATCATACAGGTACAGGTAAATAGTAATTCCGTTGGCACTGATGTTCCCCTTCTTTAGGTCTTCTTTTACCCCATCAACGTAATCTTTCCACTGTTCTGCAGAAATTCCATACTCAGCAATATTAATAAGTTTTGGAGTTACCCGGAGAAGGTGTAAAAATTGTCCATTGATGTTAAGCCATTGGTTATGATCGATGGCCTTTTTTATTGGCATAAATGCCCGCATAACGATTTGACGTGCGAGGAACTTATATTCTTTATCTTCATCCTCAAATTCACGCGGTTGGTTATTAAATAAGTTATCGATTTCTTCTTTACTCAAGCTTTGAATTTCATCTTCAACCCATTTATTGCGCATTTCAGTGCTTACACGGTGATTAAGATCTTTGATCAATTCTTCCTTGGTTCCATCCAACCTATTTCCCAGGTTATAGTTGTTATTAAATGAATAGTAAATTTCTTTAATCTTCTCTTTGCTCAAAAAGACTTTACCATTAAACATAAGGTTGCGGAAACGCATATTAGCATGACCAAGATGGTTAGCATAACGCTCTGTTGCTTTGAAATATTGCAAGCTAGTTAATAGTTGTTGCGCATTCTTAGCCGTTTCATCTTGGTGACTTTCAAACCGTTGTTCTAAGTTCTGAACATGAAGCTTTGGCACCCGGCGATTAGCGAACTGGAAGTAAGTCATCTGGACCATGTTATGCTCACCCAATTCTGGCAAGACTTGATCAATGTAGTCATTAAATAATTGGTTAGGTGAAAAAAGAACAACTTGTGAAGAGGTCAAATTACCCCGGTAACGGTAAAGGAGCCAGGCAACCCGTTGGAGAACTGCCGCTGTCTTCCCCGAGCCAGCAGCCCCCTGAACAAACAACAATTCGTTTTTCGTATCACGAATAATTTCATTTTGTTTCCGTTGGATCGTCGTTACAATGCTTTTCATCTTGGTACTGGAATGGTTACCAAGCGCATCAAGGAGCATCTGGTCGCCTACTTGTTCGTCGGTATCAAAGATGGTTACAATTACCCCATCTTTAATTTGAAATTGGCGTTTAAGAGTAAGATCTACCTCTTGCTCGCCTACCGGAGTCTGATATTTAACTTTCCCAAGTTTCCCTTCATAGTAAACAGACGAAATCGGCGCTCGCCAGTCATAAACAAGAAAGTGATCTGGCTTATCGGTAAAGGATGCAAGCCCGATATATACCTTTTCGGATTCATTGGCACCTTTTTCACGAAAATCAATGCGAGCAAAGTAAGGTTTCTTTTCAAGTCGCTGTAAAGTTGCTAGCCGGTCTGCAGCGTGTTGCCAGCTATTTTGACGTTCATCTAGCATCTGCTGTTGAGCACGAAAAGACATGGCCGTATCCATCATGCCTGAATAAGTAGTGGTATTTAAGTGGATATCATCAATTTGCTTATTGATGCCCTTAATATCATGTTGAGCCGTTTTAATCTTTTCTTCTGCTTTTTGTTCGGCCTGTTTTACTTTATCAATCACATTATCAAGGTACTTTTGTTCTAGTTCTTTTTCAGTTTTCGTAGACATTCCATACTCCCTACCTTTCATCTTCAGGTCGACTTACTTAATAATTTATCTTAAAATCATCCAATTATTATATCATTTTCGCCAATTAGTCTGTTAACTTTCCGCCTTCTATTTTTTCAATTATTAAATGTCGTTTAATTTTAATCCTAAGATCATCAAAATAACTAATAATAACGCTACAATATATTGAAACCATGATCCAGGAGGAGGAAAACAACAATGAGCCATATTTTTTATCTTCTAACTCATATTGCGGAAATAATTATTCCCATGTTTGAGTGGATGGGCGCTTGGAGCTATGTTCTCCTTTTTATCCTAATTTTTATGGAAACTGGATTAGTGATTTTCCCATGGCTTCCTGGTGAATCGCTTGTCTTTTTAACTTGTTCTTTTATCGCTTTTAACCCGATCTTAAAAATGGAAATCGTCATCCCCGTCTTCTTTTTCGCGGCGCTAATTGGTGACACAGTTAATTATTATATTGGTCATTCCCTTTCTCATTGGCAATGGCTCAAAAAAAGAATGGCCGGTCCCCGCTTTGAGAAAGCACAAGAATTTTTAGCCCGTCATGGGATCAAAGCTGTAGCATTAGGGCGATTTGTACCGCTCATTCGTACCTTTGTCCCCTTAATTGCTGGAACAATGCAGTTTCCATTTCACCGTTTCACAATTGGTAATATTATTGGCGTTACATTATGGGTAGCGATTGGTGCTGGATGTGGATATTACTTTGGAATAATTCCGTTTATCTGTCAGCACTTCTCACTTATCATCTTAGCATTTGTTGTGTGTTCACTGTTAGGAGTTGGCTTGTTAGCACTTATCAAAGCGATTCGTCAACGAATTATTAAGCGAAACCGAATGCTATAATTGCTTTTTCTTCAGCGAAATCATGTTAAAATGTAATAAGTATTTTTATTTCGCTTAAAGGAGTGCTGTAACTATGGCAATCAACGTTTATTTTGTACGCCACGGACAAACCTATCTTAATCTCTACAATCGGATGCAAGGTTGGGCTGATGGTCCGCTAACGCCAAAGGGTGAAGAAGACGCTAAACGAGTAGGACGGGCGCTTGCTCCTATTCAATTTGATTATGTATTTTGCAGCGACCTCGCACGAACAGTTTCAACTACCCGTTTCTTGCTTGCTGAACATCCTGGTAATAATCCAACGCCAATTCCAGAGCCAGCGTTTCGGGAAGAATTCTTTGGCTACTTTGAAGGAGAAGATGGCCAACATTTTGCTGACTTTCTTGGCGGCCCAGATGGTTATCATAGCTTTACAGAAATGGTTGCCGGTTGGGGTCCAGACAAATTAAAAGATAAGATTGCAGCCGCGGATAATTATGGTACTGCTGAAGACCATGTTGCTTTCTGGAAGCGGGTAGATAAAGGTTTTGACCGTTTACGAGCATTGCCAGACGGATCAGAAGTACTAGTAGTTTCACACGGAGCCACTATTCGTTCAATCGTCCAACGCTATTCTGACGCTTACGATCCAGGCGATTCACCACGTAACGGAAGCATCACTAAGCTAACTTTAGATAAGAATAATACTACTGTTGATTTTTATAACAAACTTGAATTACCAGAATAATATCCATAAAGGAGGAACATTATTCTTCAATGGAGACTAACATACAAACTCTAGAACCAGTAATTATTACTGGATTAAATACTGGTCAAGAAGACTTTGACTACTCAATGGTTGAACTGGCTGAATTAGCACAAGCAAATCACATGGAAGTTATCGATCGGATTGATCAAGTCATCGATCGTCCTAATCCTGCTACCTACTTTGGAAAAGGCAAAGTCGAAGAAATTCGTGACGTGGCTGATGCTAATCACGTTCCTACTATCATTACCAATGATGAATTATCACCAAGTCAATTACGTAATCTTGAAGAAGGAACCGGATGTCGTATTCTAGACCGAACCGCTCTTATTTTAGAGATTTTCGCAACCCGCGCTCAAACCAAAGAAGCTAAACTCCAAGTACAAATTGCGGAACTGCAATATCGCTTACCACGATTGCAAACTAGTGCAAGTGAGCGGTTAGACCAGCAAACCGGTGGAGGAAGCGGCTTTACTAACCGGGGTGCCGGGGAAACCAAACTTGAAATGGATCGGCGAACTATCCAACATCAAATTTCCCACCTTCGTCAAGAACTGGCTGCTATTGCTAAATCTGAACAAACCAAGCGAAAACAACGAGTAAAGAGTGCAATTCCCACAGCTGCTCTTGTCGGCTATACCAATGCCGGTAAATCAACCATTATGAATGGCCTCGTAAGAAAATATGGAGCTGCTGAAGAAAAAACTGTTTTTGAAAAGAATATGTTATTTGCCACCCTTGATACAAGTGTCCGGCAACTAACACTTCCAGATCAAAAACGCTTCTTACTTAGTGACACGGTCGGTTTTGTCAGCAAGTTGCCTACTCACCTTGTTGAATCATTTAAATCAACACTTGCAGAAGCCGCTAATGCTGACTTACTAATCCAAGTTATTGATTATTCTGATCCACATTACAAGGAAATGATGGAAACAACTAATGAAACCTTAAAACAAATTGGGATTACTGATATTCCAATGATCAACGTATTTAATAAAGCAGATAAAACTGAGATTGAATTCCCTATTCTTGAAGGTGACGATCAAGTTGTAATTTCAGCTAAACAAGATGCTTCATTAGATCTTCTTGTTGATGTTATTAAGAAACACCTATTTAAGGACTATGTCACCACTACTCTTCTAATTCCATTTACTGATGGTCACGTTGTTTCTTACCTTAATGAACACACTAATATTTTAGATACTGCTTATGAAAGTGATGGGACATTATTAACGGTAGAAATGTCAGTTCAAGATTATCAACGCTTTAACAAGTACGAAAAAGCATGATGGCGTAATTACAGGTGAAAATGCCCCCTAAGAAATGAGATATGAACATTTCTTAGGGGGAATTTTCTTATATTTGTTTTTGTTGAACCTTGTAAATAACAATTGCGATCCACGTTGAAATTAATGCGGGAAATAATGCCATGATTATGTAATCGGGATTAATAATCCTACTCTCGGCCACAATCTTAAGCATATATTTTGAAGATTTTGAAAGATCGTTAAAAATAACTTGATAAATCGTCGTATAAATTAGTGACCATTGAATATAATATTCCATGATTGTTAGACTCGTCATATGATAATGATAATGGTGCTGAAACCAGCCTAAAAAATTTGACAACATAATTCCCACTAATACAGCAATTAATAATATCAAACTAAAAACGGAGCTAACATGAAAAATTCGTAAGTCAAAAATAAACGCCATTACACAATACAAAATTGCAATAAAACTAACCATACTAATTACTACCATAATTGTGATCAAAATTAATGAATGGATATATACCATGTTATGAGTATGGTGGGCATTTATTCCCATTGTGATAACTATTAGAGCGATCAATAAAACCCAATAAATAATCTTCTCCATCCCCTCAATTCAAGTCCATTGATTATAGTTTATGCCTTTAATTTATGCAGCGTCAAAGATAATGTCATAAGACCCTAAATGTCAATTTAAGTTAGAAAGAAAATAGTTGCTCATCAGTGACGTAAGACATGAATACTTCATATGGAGTTCGATAGCCTAGTGATTTACGGGGCAGGTTATTTCGCTTACTCATCAGTTGGGTTACCAATTCATCAGGAAGATTGCGGAAATCTAGCTGTTTCGTTAAGCCATCCCGGCGTAAAAGACCGTTGTTGTTTTCGTTCAGCCCTCGTTGATTGGGAGCACCAACCTCGGCAAAGTAAGTGTGAAGGTCAAATTGATTGGCAATCTCGCGCCAGCCGGCGAATTCTTTTCCGTTGTCAAAGGTAATCGATTTGAAGAAGTGCCGCGGGAATTTCCGAAGCCACTGACTTAAGTGTTGGTTAATCGCATTAGCCGTCTTTTCGTGCACATTGAGTACAATTTCGACCTTCGATTGGCGTTCGGTCAGGGTCATTACCGCCCCTTGGTGCTTTTTGCCTTGGACGGTATCAGCTTCAAGGTGCCCAAATTCAGTGGCATAGTGCGGAAAGTCCTTGGCACGCTCGTGAATACTTCGCCCCAATTGGCCAGCCTTCCCGCGGCGCTCGACATAGCCATTCGGGTGCCGCTTACCTCGCATCGGCAAGGAACGGACATCGAAGCCGAACTGGCCACGTTCAAACATCCGGTAAAGAGTTCGCCGGTTACAACTAATTGGGCGCTCAGCGCGCCCAATAATGGTATCAGGCGTCCACCCCTGGGCAATTTTGTCGTTGATATAAGTGAGTTCAGCCAGTGACAACTGAGTACGTTTTCGGCCACAACGTTGCTTATTGCGCATATAGTGATCTTGATAATCAGCAATTGAGGCACCGGTTTCCAGGCAACGATAAACGCGATAAACGGTTTCGGCGCAACGTTTGATCATTTGGGCCACTCGGTACGCTTTAAGCTTTTGCACGAAAGAATGGGCGATGATTGTCAGCTCGTTTGTGGTAAGATGGGTGTAAGTCATTTGTGGTTTCCTTTCTTTTGTTTAGGGGTATTCAAAAGTCTACCACAAATGGCTTTTCTATTTTTCTAACTTAATTTTACAAACGGCGAGAGATAAACAGCGCAGTACAATAATGGCCTCCAATGTTCAGATTAACCGAACGTTAGAGGCCATTATTGCTTGCAGAGAATCGGGTTGCTCTCGCTCTCTTACTTCCAATTATTAATCAATCGGTTCGAATTCCGAAAATCAAGGAGACGATCATTACTAAGATTACTGCTCCAATAATTGATGGAACAATTGCCATCCCAGCTACTTGCGGTCCCCATGCGCCTAATACTGCTTCACCGATTGCTGATCCTACTAGTCCAGCAACAATATTACTGATCACTCCCATTGATCCGCCACGACGGGTTAACGCACCAGCAGCTAAACCAATTAATCCACCAACAATTAAAACCCAAATCCAGTACATAATCAGCCCTCCTTTTTATTTCCTTTTATTGACTCTTTAAGATCATTAACCCCATCTTTTACTTTTCCTTTAAGTTTCTGAAGTTTTCCTTCTCCTTCACGAGTCTTATCATTAGTTACTTTGCCTTCAGTTTCTTTTAGTTTCCCTGCTATCTTATCTTTTATTCCGTGCTTATCGCTAGCCATTATTATCAGTCCTTTCCTTATGTATATGGCTATTAGTGGCTGACAACTTTGGGATGTTCCTCCTTCCTAAATCGACTAGTGGTATTTGATAGTTCTAAGCTTAACAGTTATCATCCTAGAAAGCGATATCCTTTTGATTTATTTAAGTCTTCTTTAATAACTTTATTTATATCTTAATTAAAAAGAAACTCTACCGTCAAAAATTGGTAGAGTTTTTTAATTAATTACATTCTAATTTCATTACGTGAATGCTTACCTTCTAGAATTGTTACAGCATCATTCAAACTAATTTCAACCATATTCCGTATAGATGTTTCAGTCAAAAATGCAACATGGGGAGTAACAAGAACATTTGGCATTGCAGCTAGCTTCTTGTAATCATCTGGAATTTGATCTGGTGAAACTTGTTTCCCAAAGAAAGAAGTTTCGTCAGCTAATGTATCTAGGCCAGCACCCGCAATTTCTTTATTTTCCAATGCTGAAATTAAGTCCGCAGTATTTACCAGTTTTCCACGAGCCATGTTGATCAAGTAAGCATTGTCTTTCATCATCTTAAATTGTGGTGCAGCAATCATGTTTTCTGTACTTGGTAACAACGGTGTATGTAATGATAAAATATCCGCATTCTTAACAACAGTATCAAAATCGGTATATTCAACGTATGGTTCATATTCGACATTGTATGATGGATCATATGCAAGGACTTTTGCACCTAATGCTTTATAAATCTGAGCAGTGGCCCCACCAATATTACCAAGACCAACAATTCCCACGGTTAAATTGTAAATTTCATTACTGATTAAATCATCGCTCCACCGAAAATCACCATGGCTCATGCGTTGTTCGAATTCATCAATCCGCCGTAACAAGTACATCGCCTGTGTGACACCCATTTCTGCGATTGCTCGTGGTGAATAAATAGGGACATTCGTTACAATGATGCCATTTGCTTTACATGCATCTAAATCAAAAATATCAACACCAACCATTCGAGCAGCTAATTGCTTTATTCCCATGGCTGCTAATTGTTCATACAGTTGTTCATCCCCAAGTTTTGTTGTTTGCTGTAAGGAAATTCCATCATATCCTTCCGCAAGCTTAACTGTATCAGCATTTAATGGTTCAGTAACCATCTTGACTTCATTGCCTGTCTTCTTTGCCCATGCTTCAATATAAGGCTTTTCAGCGTCACGAACGCTATACATAATTAATTTCATCAGTTTTCCCATTCCTTTCATAAAAACCGCTTACATTAATAGCTTAACACTCCTTTACTTAATCATCAGTATTTTAGCAACAAAAAATCGGGTCTGTGACTTAAGCCAAGTTACTTTCATAAAAGACAAATGGCGCAGTACAACAATGGCCTCCAACGCCCGGTAAAACCGAACATTGGAGGCCTACTGTTGCTTGCGGGGGCTCCCAGAGGCTAGCTTCGCGTTGAAAACGAAGTCACGAGTGACTTCTGTCTCGCTCCCTCTGTTATCTTTAATTATTGTTCACCGTTGTCTCCTTGGTTTGGACGACGTTGTTGAAGGTGCATACCGTCATAATCACCTTCTGGTCCAAGCAGTTCTTGGTTATTATCCAATTCTGAGCGACCAGCATAGTGATGGTGTTGTAACCAGATCATACCGACTAATAACAATGCATAGAAGACAATTGCGATTACGATCAGAACAGTGTTACAGAACATCGTGTAATGTGCTCCCAAACCACCAGAAATTGAATCACGGAGTCCTAAGATTGAATAAGTCATCGGTAAGTACCAGTGAATTACATTATAGAACTTCATCGTAATTTCCATTGGGAAGGTACCACCAGATCCACCTAATTGGAGCATTAAGAGAACCATAGCGAAGAATCGACCGGGGTTATCAAAGAGCATTGAAAGGAACATAACAATTGCCATTGAAGCTAACCCGAAACATATGGTTGTCGCAAAGAATGCAACTGGGTGAATAACTGTAAGTCCACAAGCCATCATAATTGCATCTTCCGCGATTGCCATTGCAGTTGCTACTAATGATCCAACTGTTACCTTACTTGCCCACCAAGCGATTGGGGATTTACCAAATTCAGCAACCCGACGAATTGGGTAAACAAAGTTAAATACAAGTGCCCCAACATAGATTGCTAATGATAGAACGTATGGTGCTAAGGCGTGACCATAATTTGGTACATAACTGTAATCCGTGTGCTTAAGAGCAGTTGGTTCTGCAAACATCTTGGCATTCCGTGGCGAAGTCTTAATACCGTTAATTTGTTTTGCACCACCTGCAAGCGATGTAGCCAGTTGAGAAGCACCAGCATTCAACCGCGCAATTCCCGAAATAAGAGCTGGAGAATTATCTTGAAGTTGTTGAGTTCCGGCAGCTAATTGGTTTACACCGGCAACAAGAGCAGGAACTTGACCGTTTAGTTGACCAAGCGCACCAGCTAATTGAGCTGCACCAGAGTTCAAGGCCCCGCTATTAGCGTTAAGCTGGGCAATTCCGTTACCTAATTGACCAACACCGGCTGTATATTGACCGATTCCGCTAGCCAATTGACCAGCTCCGGCTCCAGCTTGGGCAACACCAGCTGTGTATTGACCGATTCCGCTAGCTAGTTGATTAGCACCAGCTCCAGCTTGAGCGACTCCAGCTGTGTATTGACCGATTCCTGAATTAAGCGTACCAGCACCGGCAGCAGCACTATCAACACCATTAGTGTATTGATTTACACCACTATTAAGCGTACTTGCTCCAGTGGAAATTTGACTTGTGGCTTGTTTAAGTTGATCAACAGCACCTGGCATTGCGGCTAGGGTACCTTTATAACCATTTAAGGTTGCTAATAATGAGTTAGCTTGACGAATAGTCCCATCTGCATTATCTAACACAGCAGACATTTGTGAGAGCTGACCTAATTGTTGCTGCATACCACTCAAGCTTCCTTGAAGATTGCTTAATTGACCAAGAGTTCCACTTAATCCTTGAATAGCAGCAACATTAGCACTAGCATTTTGTACAATTTGTTGAGCGGCCTTCTTAGATTGATCACTAGCTTTATCATCACTAAGAATTTGTTGTGCTAATCCAGCAATTTGACCATCGTTAGTTGCAATACCTTTAAGCTTGTCACCAGCACCGACAGCACCAGATAATGCTCCCGAAGCTTGTTGAAGACTAGCAGCATTACTTTGAACACCAGCAAGAGCATTCTTGGCAGTTGCCAAACCGGTCTGGAGTTGACCTAACCCTTGCTGAAGATTTTGTGCTTGATCCATGGCCCCCATAATACCGTTAAAGTTAATGTTTCCTAACTGACTGTTAACGGTTGAATTCAACTGATTAGCGCCCGATGCTAATTGACCTGAACCATCTCTTAAGTGAGCCGAATTACCACTTAACGTATTCAAACCATTGCTTAATTGGTTAGCCCCTGAGCTCAACGTACCAGAGTTAGCCATTAAAGTATTTAATCCAGCATTCAACTGACTAGCACCAGAATTTAACGCACCAGAGTTAGCCATCAAAGTACCTAAGCCACTGCTCAACTGGTTAGCACCGGAATTTAGTGCACCGGAATTAGCCATTAATTGACCAACACCATTGCCGAGGAGGCTAACCCCACCAGTATATTGCATGATACCATTTGCTAAGGTTTGGCTCCCGGTAGCAAGTTGTTGCGCCCCAGAAGCTAATGGTGCAACGCTAACACGCAAGGTTTGAACCCCGTTATTTACTTGGGAAACCCCTGCAACATAACGATTTACACCATCACTCAAGGTCACCATTCCGGTACCAATTTGTTGGGCACCATCAGCGGCCTTGTTCATCCCCTTACCTACAACATGTAATTGCTTAAACATTACCGTTGCGTAAGCGTTAGTAACCTGGGCACGAATTTTTTCATTTAGCCGTGTCATCCCTGTTTGGACAATTACCTGTCCAATGTAGTTCAAGGAACCATTAGTTTGGTAATGTAACTTCATCGTCTTAGGATGCTTTTGCAAAACAGTCGTTGCATTTTCAGAGAAATCTTTAGGAATCGTAACAACAGCATAGTACTTGCGATGACTCATACCATATTTTGCTTCTTTAGCGGATACGAATTCCCACTTCAATTGGTGATTTTTCTTCAATTCATTAACGGTCTGTTTCCCAACATCCATTTTCTGGCCTTGGTATTCAACCGGAATGTCCTTATTTACCACCGCAACTGGTAAGTTACGTGTACTTCCATACGGGTCCCATACTGATTTTAAGAAGAAAATACTATATAGGAAAGGTATGAAGCAAATAACCGTTACTGATAAAAGCAGTAAACGGTTATGAATAATATGACGAAATTCGCCTTTAATCATGCTCCACATTTAATACTTCACCTCAAAATTTATCCTTTCATAATTTTAGTTTGTTAATGACTTGGTAGCTGCTCTTGCAAACTTAATAACGTCCTCAGTTGGTACGTCATAATTATTGCCTTGCCACCAGTAAAAAGTCCCGATAATAGCTCCACTTAATACGTAAGCAAGCATCTCAGGATTATCAGACTTTTGCAGCGCCGTTACAATTGGATCATTAGTATCAAGATTACGCCGCTCTAAAAGAACCTGACTTAAAATATTTAAAATTTCGGTATACAAAGAGCTTCGTGCACTATTAGGTGCTAAATGACGGATAACATCCTTATTTTTATCAATGTATGATAATAATTGCTTAATAATGTCATCTTCAGAATCTGTATTCTCCGTCAATTTATTAATTTGTGCATTTAACGTTTGCTCTAAGAGGTCATATTTATCACTAAAATAGCGATAAAAACTGCTCCGGTGCATCAATGCTTCTTTACAAATTTGATCAACCGTCAAACTTTCAAAAGAATTTTTCTCTAATAACGTTATCAATGCATTTTCAAAGTCACGAATAGTTCTCGTAACACGCATAACTCTTGCCTCCCCAAATAATACAAATTTAACATGATTATTCTAACTTATTGCAATTCAGCACAACAGGGGTAATTAAAGATAATTATCCTACAATAAGACAAAAATAGCTTTTCGTTCGTAAAAAAAGGCTCTTGTTTGTATCTTAATCAAACGAAAACTATAATATGCTCCTAAATTTAAATGGTCAAGCACGGCAGTAATAACTTTATCGCTCTTTTATAGTAAAACGTATTAAATAATTATTAACTTGCTAAATCTCTTCTCTAAAATACTGTATAATAAAAGTATCAAAGCTATGCGATTGGAGGCTTCATAATGGCAAAAACTAAAAAACATTTAACTAAATCCAAAGATAAAGTATTTCTTGGTGTCTTTGGGGGTATCGCTGACTACTTCGGTCTTGATGAAACCCTCGTGCGGATAATCGGAATTCTCATTTTCGTCTTTACTGGCTTTTTCCCGCTAGGAGTCTTCTACCTCTTAGCTGCTCTCGTAATGCCTGAATATAATGATAATAAGACAAATAATGATGACAATATCGTCGACGGTGAATTCAGAGAAAAATAATGTTGATTGCAGCAAAAAAGCTGAGGTTGGGAGAAATTCCAATCTCAGCTTTTTTAAGCATTATTTCGTTGTTTATAAGCTACTTGAACTTGTAGTCCATAATCTTCTTCCGTTAAAATTGTTGAGCCGCTTCGCCCAGCAATCTTATTCGGGCCTCCAGTAACAACTACTGCTGCAAGATATAATTGATACTTATCATGAGCAGTATGGACATCGGTTAGGCCGATTTTGGTAATATGACCAACCGGGCGTCGTTCCATTTGGTTCATTCCGATGTAGATTTCAAGACGGTGTCGCAACTCATCATGAACCAATTCAAAGTATGGAGGAACAGATTGTGAATTCAAAGCCGTAACTGGTTTTTCAGTTGCCTGATATTGTTCAACGATTTCTTTTTCACTCAGACCATCATAGCCGTTAACAAACACACCTTCCATTAATAGTTGGTCAACAACACGTTGTAAATTATGCTGTTCATGTTCGTCAATTGCCACTGCTGCTGGGATCGTGTCGGCATTAGCAAACAAACCATTTGACCGGTTTGCCAATTCTGCTGCTAGTCGTTGTTGTGCATCAAGAGGGGTCTTAGCTTTGCCGTCCTCAAATTTTTGACCAGTAATCTTTGCGACACGCGGTGAAATAAAATCAAATCGTGAAGTCTTCTCAAGAAAGTAAAAGACAAAATTAAGATAGATAAAATATGTTAATCCAATCACTGCTAAGCAATATAACAATGCCCGCAGCCAAACATGATTCATAAAGAGTCGGAACGTAACATAAACTAAATAAATATCGCCTAGTGAAGCAATAATGATATAAATACGACTCTTTAACTTTACATCAAGGTTAAAGTAACTCAATGACGAGTTAATCATATCAAGAAAACTAAACATTAATAACCCGCCTCCTTATCATTCAGTCGTAGTTGTTCCGGTAGCATTACCACCAGCTGTGTCCTGTGTCGTTGTATTATTGTTAGTTGTTGTACCAGTTGATTGTGAGGTACTGTTTCGATTAGCACTCGTACTTTCATTTGTATTTGCTGATCGATTTGTCGATGTTTCTGTGCCAGTGTTTCCTGCTGACCGTGTAGTTTGATTAGTATCCCCAGTATCATCCGCTGTATTGTTGCTATTACTTGTCCGGGTAGTTGATGAACTACTTGCACTCTCATCATTATCATCATCACGATCGCTTTGTGAATTCCGACTTGATTGATTGCTTTCCTCATCACCCGATTGCTGAAATTGGCGACTTGTTGATACTGATGTTACTTTTGCACCCTCAGAAGTATGCGTTGCTTTATTAACCACTACATTGGTGGCACCCAACGCAAGTACCAATGATACAAGTGCAAATGGGGTTACTAATGGCGGTATCTTTGCTCCCATGTCTCATTCTCCTTTTCCAGAGTATATAATACACGAAAACTGGCCCAATAAATATGAATTTATTGTAAAGATTTTTTCTGGCATTGGGCACATATCCCATGCAATTCAAACCGATGCCCAGTGATTTTAACTCCTGGCAACTGCTCCTCAAAGAATTTCTTATCAATTGGTGGCATTTGAATTTCTTGAACTCGTCCACAAATATCACAAATAAAGTGATGGTGATGAGTAAAATCACACGAATATTTAACCTGCATCTGATCATGATGTTGACGCAATTCGACAATGCCCAATTTCTCAAATTCTTTAAAATTCCGATAAATAGTATCGTGACTTAATCCAGGGAATTGTTCTCGAAGATATTGGTCAATTTCTACAATATGAAAGTAACGATCAGGGTGTCGTGCAACTGATTCAATCATCATTTTACGTTGCTTAGTCCACCGCAAATGATGGTCTTTAATAATGGCCTGTGCTTGATCAATTAATTTCTCCAATCTTTTTTCCTCCCGATTAAAGATGATATTGTATCATATTTTAATTCTTTTTGGATAATATCTGCCTAACAATTATATCTATTTGTTGTTTAGTATTTTTCCATTGATCATTAACTACAACATAAGCGATCCCTTTTAAAGCCGCTGGTAAAGCAAGATCACGGTGATACTCTTTGCTATGTAAACGAGAACGAATCGCACTCAATTTATCGCCCCGCAGTGTCATTCTCTTAGCTAAAGAAGCCATATGGGTAACGGTCAAGAAAATAATCACTGCTTGAGCATCAAGTTGTTGATGGTAAGTAATCGCACCAGCTGTGTCAAGAACAATCACATCATTTTCCCCTTGTTTCCATCCTTCTTCTAAACCTTCTAATGAAGAACCATATTGAAACTGGTCATAAGTTACTTGCTCAAGTAAATGGAGTTTTTTCAGGGAAGTCGGTGTTTCAAAATGATAGTCTACCCCACCTTGTTCCCCTGGACGTGGCCGCCGCGTCGTATGGGTGATTACCCGATGCATATCATAATGATTTTGAAGATAGTTAGCGACAGTTGTTTTACCTGAGCCAGCTGCTCCTGTCACAATAAACACATACTTATTATTTTTCATAATTGCTTATTTTAAATGATCGTTAACTTGATCCAATAATTCTTTTAAATTCTCGTAGGTTAACCGTTCACGAGCATCTTGATAGTTGAACCATCCGCAATTCTTAATCTCTTCTGCTTGCAGATGAATGTCTTCCTTGTTATCTAACTCGGCAGTATAAAGGGTCATTTGCTTATGATTGCCATTTGGTAAGTCGTATTCGGTATACACCTTAAAACTTGTATCAATTGGTAATTCTAATTGCGTTTCTTCCTTTATTTCACGAATTGCTGTTTCTTCTAGTGATTCATTGCCTTCAATGTGACCTTTCGGGAATCCCCAGAAGTGTCCCTTATTTTGACTTTCTAAGAGTAAATACTCAATTCCATTTTCGCCTTGACGATATACAACTGCGCCACTAGTAACTTCAATTGCCATTTTTATCCCTCTTTTGTAATTAAATTTTTCTAATTTACTTTTAATATTAACTAAGGTATCATTATTAATTATAAACGTGATGAACCATTTCGGCACGTACAATTTATTATAGCAAAGGTGGGTTAAAGATGAGCTTAAACATTATGCGAAAAGAAAGTCTCGATCGGTATCTTGGTGAAGACAAGCTTTTCGTTAAATCAATGAATGCTCGTGATCTCATGGCAATTGGGATCGGTACTGTTATTGGTACTGGGATTTTCATTCTCCCTGGAACAATTGCCGCAAATTCAGCTGGACCAGGAGTGTCATTGTCATTTCTGTTTTCAGCGATTGTCTGTGCGCTAGCTGCAATGTGTTATGCTGAGTTTGCTTCTGCATTACCAGTTGCTGGGAGTGCATACTCGTACGGAAATGTAGTGTTTGGTGAATTCCTTGGCTGGTTGCTTGGATGGGCATTAGTTCTTGAATACATGTTAGCTGTTGCATCTGTTTCTACAGGTTGGGCAGCCTACTTCAATACATTGCTTGAAGGATTCGGTATTCATCTTCCTAAAGCACTCTCAGGTCCATTTGATCCAGCCCATGGTACCTACATAAATATCGTGGCGGTTGTAATTGTTCTTTTAATTACAGTAATGCTTTCACGAGGAATGCAATCCTCATTGCGTATCAATAACATTGCTGTTTTCCTTAAAATTGCAATTATCTTGATCTTTATTATTGTTGGTTTCTTCTTCATTAAGTCCAAAAATTACCATCCTTTCCTTCCATACCACATGAAGGGTGTGATTCACGGGGCAACGATCGGTTTCTTTGCTTACCTTGGTTTCGACTGTGTTTCCAGTTCGGCTGCCGAAGTTAAGAATCCTAAACGAAATATGCCTCTAGGAATTATTGGGACACTTGCTGTTGCAACAATCTTATATACTGGTGTTGCCGTAGTCCTAACTGGGATGGTTAAGTACACCAAACTTGACGTTGCCAATCCAGTGGCATTCGCCTTACAGATGGTTCATCAAGACTGGCTGGCAGAATTATTGTCAATTGGGGCTTTGATCGGAATGTTCACAATGATGGTTTCAATGATCTATTCTAGTTCTCGTTTGATCTATGCAATTGGTCGTGACGGTTTGCTTCCTTCATTCTTAGGAAAGCTTGATAAAAAGAGCCACTCGCCACAAGTTGCATTATGGATTGTTGCGATTATTATCGCCGTCATGGGAGGACTTGTTTCCCTTGATCAACTTACAAGTTTAGTTAACATCGGAACCTTGTTTGCTTTCATGCTCGTTTCATTCGGGATTATTCCGCTTCGTAAGCGAAAGGATATCGGTAATCGTGGAGGCTTTAAGGTGCCCCTCTACCCTGTGCTTCCAATTCTTTCTGGTCTCGCCTGCCTTGGCATGATGACCCAGTTGCAAAAAGAAACATATATTGGAGCAGCAATTTGGTTTGGAATCGGAATTATCATCTACTTCACTTACGGCTACTGGCACAGTAAGTTAGCAGATAAGAATTAATAGCAAAAAATTTAAGAGTTATGTAGAGAGTGAGAAAATTATTTTTCCACTCCCTTTTTATTTAAGATAGCAATTTGCATTAAATACCATCTTTTTGTTAAGGTAGTATTACTTACTTTTTTATTCACAAGGAGGAATCAATTAGTTAGGCCAAATTTTGATCACATATGCCTAATTTTTTATGGAATATACAAAGAAGAATTACAAAAAAGCACCTTTATCATCAATTCACTTTCGAATATATTTTGCCCTCGCTCTTGGACAAATTGCTTGTGGTTTTGCTCTTGGAATTAGTGGAACTGCCCTTTCCCAAGCAATCGATTATATCAATATTACCGACTTTTGGGTTGGCCTAATTGGTGCTGGGAGTTTAATTGGACTCGCTGGGAGTGCTTTAATGGGTAAAATCGCTGACCAATTTGGCCGGCGAAGAATGTTGATGCTCGATATGTATCTTTTTTCTATATTTTCTCTTTTACAATTAGTAACAATGAATCTTATTATCCTGTTTATCTTACGGATTTTAATTGGTTTAATGATTGCCATTGACTATACTGTTGGGAATGCTCTATTGGTAGAATGGTTACCAGCAAAAGAAAGCGGACGCCTACAAAGCCAACTAATCATTTATTGGACAATTGGCTTTATTACTTCATACATCGCGGGAATTTTAGTAACAGGGTTTGGTGCTCATAATTGGCAAGTTATCCTTGCATCAAGTGTCGTTCCGGGACTGATGGCTGCAATCTATCGGTCAATCTTCCAAATTCCTGCATCTCCGAGCTGGTTAGCAAGTCAAGGGAGAAATAAAACTGCTCAAAAACTAATTCAAAAACATCTCGGGAAAAAATGGGGATTATCATTAAAACAAATTCGTAGTAAAAAACCAAAAGATGTCTCTCTTAAAACCCTATTTAATCCCCCTTATCGCCGAAAAACCATTGTTGGTGGCTTATTCTATGCTTGTCAGGCATTTTCATTTTTCGGTATCAGTATCTTCTTACCAATTCTCCTAAAAAGTATGGATCTTGGTAATAACAACCTCTCTGGGATTATCTATAATAGTTGCGTCCTTATCGGCGTAATTTTCGGTAGTTTAATCTTCAAGATTCTTAGCAGGCGGATGTTTTTGGTAAGAACATTTTTCCTTTCAGCAGCAGCCCTTATCTTATTAATAATTGGCAATAACTTTTCACCTTTCTTCCAAATTAGCGTTTTTGCGATCTTTGCGATAGTCTTATCTTCAGGACTTGTCCTTGATTATCCATATCCAACAGAACTATTTGATGTTAAGGTTCGAGCCAGTGGAGTTGGTACTTGTATCACTATCAGTCGTTTTGGGGCTGCTAGTGGAACATTCTTATTACCAATCTTAACTCATCTTGGCGGTCCCATTTTAGCAATGCTAGTTTGTACTCTTGTTTTACTTATAGGTGGTACTATCTGTCTTTTATGGGCACCTGAAACTTCACCAAAATATATTTAACATTAATAATAGAATGGTCGGAAAAATTTTAAATTTTTCACCGACCATTTTTAGTTTTAAACATCAATCCAATAGACTAATCAATTTTTAACAAATAAATACTTACGATCATGATAAATCACAAAAATACCAGTAATAACAAATAAAGTAATCATGCTAACTCGCAAGTAAAACATCCCGCGACTATATTGCAGCTCCTGTTGGTGATCGATATACGGAATAAGGAGCGCGCTCTTATTATCAAGTTGAAAATATGAAATTAATTCCAAAGCACCAAATAAAATAATTTAATTACAAAGCGAACCAAATACGGATAGTTTTTGATCGATACTGCTATATTTATCGGGAACTTGTTTTCGTGCCCACTTTCCTAATAAGATGGCACAAAAGACTGTTATCGCTGTCCCAAGCAAATATAGGTAATCGGTATACGTTAAGAATAAGCCAAGAGTAAGACAGATAAGGGTAGTTTTATAGCGAGTAGTTAATGGAATCTTTTGCAATTTAGGACTCAATGCGCCTACTAACATTCCCGAAAGCATCAATTCGATAAAAACAATGAAAATCCAATAAGCTTTATTCTGTTGAAAAGCAAATAGTAAAGTATAGATAATGACATAATTCTTGATCGCTCCGAGCCAAATACGAAATAGTTTAAAAGGTTGTCCCAGAATATTTCGTAGTTCAAGGATAATCCCAATAATTGCTAGCACGATTAGGGCCTAGCTAAAATCAGAAATTTGCCCCGTCTTCTTAAAGAAACTAATAATAAAAACCACGGTAAGCACGGCGATGGCAGGAAAAGCCGTTTTTAAATTAAAAGAGAATTTTAAATCCAATGGTGTCTTATCTCGTTTAACAACAACGTAAGCGTAAATAACTTCCAAGCCCAGGAAAAAAGTATAAAAAACAAAACCGACAACTAACGGCAGCTTCATCAGTAAAATCCCGAGGGCGATCAGTCCGATAATTACACTAAAGCCCGCGATAACATTTACTCGCTTCAAATCAATCCCGGAAATTTCCTTATTAGGATCGCCGAGCAATTTTAATCCTGTCACGCCAAAACCGATCAAGATCGCCGCCAAGCTAGCAAGCCACTCAAAGCGAAAATAAATTCCAATAGAAGCAAGGGTTCCCCCAATAAAAGCAATAACCGAACAAAACTTAGTAACACCAGACCAAGAAGCTAAATTTAGGCGTCCATCGAGAATAAAGGGCATTACTTTTTCAACGGTGTAAACAAAAATGAACGGCCAAACAAATGTGATTATATTTGCATGGGCAATGATAGAGAATGCAAATAGCAACGTTGGAAATAGAATATAGCTTCGAGCAACAAATTCATGGTTAATTGCTAAAATTTTCTTCATAAGCAACCTCCGATCACTTTGCCTTTTATTTTTAGTAAACCACATCCCCTTATAAAAGAAAAAGAATAGGACTCCTAACATGATTTTTAATGCTAGAAGTCCTATTAGCTTTTTATTTAGCAAACATCTTAAATTCTAAAAATAAATCATTGTATTCACCTAAAACGCGTAATGGCAAATCACGATATACTTGCAAATGCTTCATCGTTGTTTCAGGAGGATAAAAAGCTTTGTCATTAGTAACTTTCTTAGGTAATTCTTTTTTAGCCGCTTTATTTGGTGTCGCGTATCCAACGTATTGAGCATTTTGAGCCGCATTTTGGGGATCTAACATAAAGTTAATAAATTCGTAAGCCGCCTTTTTATTACGTGCTGCTTTAGGAATCACCATGTTATCAAACCATATATTGCTTCCTTCGCTTGGCACAACATAGTGAAGGTGCGGATTAATATTCATCATTTCGCGCGCGTCACCAGAATAGGTCACACCCACGGCTGCTTCATTTTGCTCCATGTACATCTTCATCTCATCAGCAATAATCGCTTTTACATTGGGCGTCAACTGCTTTAAATGGGCCTGCGCAAGCTTCAATTGATGGTAGTTAGTCGTATTAACAGAATGATGCTGAGTAATAAGTGCAACCGCAAACACATCCCGCGCACTGTCAATCAACATGACATTATTCTTTAAGCGCGGATTCCAAAGTTGTTCCCAATGCTGGACGTCTTTGCCATTTACTTTTTGATCATTATAGATAATACCTAACGTTCCCCAAAAGTATGGTACAGAATAACGATTGTCGGGGTCAAAAGAACGATTTAAAAATTGCGGATCAATATACTTAAGGTTAGGTAATTTCTGATGGTTAAGAGGTGCAATTAAATGCTCCTTTTTCATCCGTTGAACAGTGTATTCACTCGGCACAACGACATCATAATTAGTCCCACCTTGCCGAATCTTGGTTAACATTGATTCGTTGCTATCAAAGGTTTCATAATCTACATGATAGCCAGTTTGATGTTCAAATTTCGTTATCAATGCTGGATCAATATAGTCTCCCCAATTGTAAATTGTCAGAGTTTGTTTTCCACCACCAGTTTTTTGCTGGTTGAGAGCAACATCCCCAAGCGCTAGCAAAATACAAATAACGACAATTGCGAGGAATGCAGTAAATATCTTTTTCATTGTGCATCCCCCTCTTTAACAGCCACAATCCGTGTCCGTCGACCGCCCCGTTTACTAATAAGGTAATAGCCAATTACTAACAGAAGCGAAACAATAAACATCAACGTAGAGAGGGCATTGATTTCAAGGTTAATTCCTTGCCGCGCCCGCGAATATATTTCCACCGATAATGTCGAGAAGCCATTTCCAGTAACAAAGAAGGTCACAGCAAAGTCATCAAGTGAATACGTAAAAGCCATAAAATAGCCCGCAAAAATACCCGGGGCAATTGACGGCAGTACTACCCGAGAAAGAACTTGCCAGCGACTGGCCCCTAAATCATAGGCAGCATCTACTAATGTTGGGGACATTTCATTTAATTTTGGCAACACCATTAAAACAACAATTGGAATACAAAAGGCAATATGGCTTAAGAGGACTGAGACAAAGCCTAGTCTTACCCCCAGCATGGTGAAAAAGATTAAAAAGCTTGCCCCAATAATTACATCGGGCGAGACCATTAAAACATTATTCAAGGATAATAAACTATTCTTCCACGGGCGCCGTGCATCCTTAATTGCCAAGGCTCCTAATGTACCGATAATCGTTGCTAATAGTGACGCCAAAAATGCTACTAACAAGGTATTAATAACAATGGTAATCATTCGCGTATCCGCAAGCAAATCCGCATAGTGTTGCCAAGAAAAGCCATGGTATTTTTCCATTGTTTGTCCGCTGCTAAAGGAAAAAACAACTAGATACAAAATTGGCGCATATAAGATCACAAAAACTAACGCCAGGTATGCTTTTCCCCATGACCATCGCCGCTTTTTCATTAATGGCGTCCTCCTTTCTGTTTCTTATCACCAGTCATAAACATAATAATAAACATTGCGATAATCAGCACGACCCCAATCGTTGAACCCATTCCCCAATTTTGCGTTGTGAGGAAATGTTCTTCAATCGCAGTCCCTAAAGTAATTACACGATTTCCACCAATCAAGCGGGTAATCATAAAGAGGGAGAGCGATGAGATGAAGACCGCTTGGATTCCAGCTTTTACGCCCGGCATAGAAAGGGGCCAAATCACTCGGCGAAAGGTTTGCCAACGAGTAGCGCCCAAGTCATAGCTGGCATTTATTAGTGACGGGTTAATTTCGGCAAGATTATTAAAAATTGGCAAAACCATAAACGGAATTTCAATATAAGCAGCCACAAACATAAAACTGGCATCCGTGAACAAAAGCTGGTGGCTTCCAAGACCCATAAACTGGAGGAAACCGTTAATTGTCCCCGTTCGACTAAACAAGCCGATAAATGCATAAGTCTTCAATAATAAGTTGATCCATGTTGGCAAAATCACCAACAATAGCCAAAACTGCTTATTAGGCAATCTATTCAAAACATAAGCTGTCGGATAACTAATCACCAATGTCACAAGGGTAATCAAAAAGGCATACCAGACAGAGTTAAGCGTCATCTTAAGATAAACACCCGATGTCAGGTATTCAGCATAGTTATTAAGGGTCAGCTGACCATTGATATTAAAAAATGATTGATAAAGGATCAATACCAATGGCGCAATCACAAATAGGATAATCCACAATGCATATGGGACGATAAACATCGCTTTTTGCCGCATTAGTCCCCCTCCTCATAGCTATCAAGGCGAGCATCAAAATCTTCTTCACTTTCGTTATACCGCATAACGTGAATATCTTCGGGATCAAATGTAATCCCTACTTTAGCCCCGACCTTTGTTTTATGAATAGAATTGATCTTCCACTTATGGTTACGTTGGTCAATCACCGTAATTTGATAATCAACGCCACGGAAAAGCTGGGTTTCAACAGTGCCGACTAATTTTCCTTTCTCAACCGTCGTAATGTCAAGGTCTTCTGGCCGGATGACAACTTCAACCTTTTCGTTTGGTTTCATCCCCGCATCGACACAATCAAAGTCTTGACCATTGATTGAAACTACATAGTCTTTTTTCATAATGCCCGGGACAATATTGCTTTCACCGATAAAATCAGCCACAAAATGGTTAAGCGGTTCATCATAAATATCAACGGGCGTCCCACTTTGCTGGATCTTACCGTCATTAATAATCATAATCTGGTCACTCATGGCTAATGCTTCTTCTTGGTCATGAGTAACAAAGATAAAAGTAATCCCCAGCCGCCGTTGCAATTGCCGCAATTCAGTCTGCATTTGAACTCGTAACTTATGGTCCAGCGCAGACAAGGCTTCATCCAACAATAGTACTTTCGGCTTATTAACTATTGCCCGGGCAATGGCAACTCGCTGTCTTTGCCCACCAGACATCGCGGTAATTTCCCGATCATCATAGCCATCTAATTGAACCAGGTGCAAAGCTTCTTTTACGCGTTGTTTAATTTCTGCTTTTTTGACACCCTTAATTTGTAATCCAAAGGCAACGTTTTCTGCCACATTCATATGAGGGAAAAGGGCGTAATCTTGAAAGACGGTATTGACTTGCCGTTGATTGGCTGGAATATCATTGATTTGCTTTCCATCAAAATAAATTTTTCCACTACTAGGATGATCAAAACCAGCAATTAAGCGCAAAATCGTTGTCTTTCCTGATCCCGATGGTCCTAATAAGGTATAGAATTTACCGGCCTCAATTTCAAAGCTTATATCACGCAACACAACGTTATCATCATACTGTTTACTTACATGCTGAAATTCCATTATGCTTTTTACCATCAGCGTTTCTCCAATCATCATTTTTTAAACTAAGTCTTAGTATAAAGTATACGCCTTAAATCGCAACACTGTTTATCCTAAGCAAATTATTATAAAAGTGCGATAATTAATATATCAAATTTTATGGTGGATTATAGAATGAAGTTAGCCACCCAGTTGGTGGTAAATAAAAAACGCCATTCGGCGTGACATCAGGTATCATATTAAGTGAACCAAACCTATATGAAAGGATGTCCGTCAAATGACGCACTTAAATGATACCATGTCTACTAGTTTATTGACTACTCATAAAAAGAATGCTCATCTTACTAAAGAAGAACGTGTGATGATTGCGACTTTAAAGTCGCAAGGACTTTCCAATCGCGCAATTGGTCGCCAATTAGGAGTTAATCATCAAACAATTAATAACGAGCTCAACCGTGGTACGGTCCGCCAACTTCGTCGTCAAAAATCTAATGGTAAGATTTACGAATATTCTTACTACATCTATAGTTATGAAGCTGGTCAGGCCACATATCTTGAACATCACCGCCATTCTGGTCGTCGTCGCTTATATTATTCTTCAAAGCAATTTTTACGATTAGCTGATCAGCTAATGCTTGGTGAGTTTGACGACCACCATTACTCCCCACAAGCGGTTATTTATAAGGCTCGAGATTTAATGAATGATGGCACCCTGATCCCAAAGTCGGTTGTAACTTTATATCAATGGATTAATGAGGGTGTGCTTCGTACGTCCAATTTAGACCTCTTTGAAAAACCTAAACGTAAGCATCATCGAACTCATCCGCAAGCTAAAAGGTGCTTAGGGCCTAATATTGCTCAACGACCTCAAACTGCGGACCAACGGTCCGAAATTGGCCATTGGGAACTAGATACAGTTCAGGGACAGAAAAACGGTAATGACAGTGTTGTACTAGTAATGACTGATCGCCTTTCACGAGTTAATATCACGAGTAAAATTGCTGGTAAAACTGCGCATGCAGTAAATCAGTTCTTTATAAATTTACGCCAGAAAATGGGCACAGATGCTTACTATCGCATCTTTAAGACAATAACCTCTGACAACGGTTCAGAATTTAGTGAGTTAACACAAGTTCACGATCATGTTTTCTATGCTGATCCGTATTCCCCTTGGGAACGTGGATCCAATGAGATCAATAACCGGTTTCTCCGCAAGGAGATTACCAAAGGTGAAGCTATAAATAACTATAGTAGTGCTCAGATCATAGCGACTAATGATTGGATGAATCACTATCCACGAGCTATG
The DNA here is from genome assembly GCF_034259105.1 of Limosilactobacillus reuteri. Lineage (NCBI taxonomy): Bacteria > Bacillati > Bacillota > Bacilli > Lactobacillales > Lactobacillaceae > Limosilactobacillus > Limosilactobacillus reuteri. Next base: position 1,821,675 of record NZ_CP139478.1, read on the forward strand.
TTTAATGGACATTCGTCAATGGATATCTATCGTAAGGCCTTCTACCAAGAGATATCACAGCTCCATCAACCAATAATCAATTGGTCAGTATTATTTATTTGAGTCCAGTGGCTAACTTATTCTTGAAATTTAGGGATATTTTTAAAATATGATTCATGAATAATTAAGGCAGATTGCAAGAAATAACTTGAACGAATTTAGTGACGTAGATTAATCAAGAAGATCTCGATTGGTGTGTGCCAGTTAAGACATTTAAGTGGTCGGGAATTCAGATACCAATTGATTTGAACCAGCTGGCGATCGCTCAGCTCTTCAATGGCTTGTCCCTTGGGAATAAACCGTCGCAAAACTCGATTACGGTTCTCATTACTACCGCGTTCGTGCGGTGAATAGGCATGGGCAAAGTAAACCTGAGTACCCGTTAGCTGTTCAATTGCCTGATAGTTAGCGAACTCTTTCCCATGATCCACGGTAAGCGTCTTGAGCTTGTCTTGAAGTTGACTAGCTAGTTCAAGTACGGCTTGAGTCATGGACTGACTGTCGCGACCATGGAGCCGTTTAACAATTGTCAGGCGACTCTTACGCTCCACAAAAGTCGCCACAGCTTGACCTTTACGTTTGCCAGAAAGTACGGTATCAGCTTCAAAGTGGCCGAATTCTTGGCGAGTTTCGACTTTATGAGGACGCTCCTCAATGGAGCGGCCGTGACTGAACGTACCACGCTTTTCTTTAGCACGATGACGACGAATTCCATGATCAGGCAAATCGGGTAACTGTACATCAAGCCATCCTTGATCAATCCAGTTATAGACCGTCTTGTAGGCAATCCCAACTACATGGGCAACTTGTTCAGGGGACCACTTCTGGACTTGAATCTTTTCCTCAATCAAGTGCTTAAGGCTTTTAGTGAGTGAAGACTTCCGCCCCCGTTGACTAACCTTGCGTTCAAAGTCAGTTTGCGCTAGTTCAGCTTGATACCCACTATTTAGCCGGTGAAGTTCGTTAAAGATGGTGGTCTTACTAAAGCCTAAGTAGTTAGCGATGTATCGCAAGGAACGTCCTTCATTATGAAGCGTTTCAATGACAACACGGTTCTGGAATGATAAAATAGTGGTGCTCATCAAGGTCCTTCTTTCTAATGGATTGTGTGGTAACACCATTAAAGACCTTGATGGGTTTTTCTGTCCACTTAAATGTTCAACTTAAATTTTACAATCTGCCTTAATAAAAAGACCGAGAAACGGCACTATGTCCCGTCAAGTATACAGATCAAATAGATAAAAATTTTAGGCAGCTTGATTGCGGAATTGTTCCGCGGTCAAGCCGTTTTTGCTTGTGTAAGCGCGTTTGGTATTAAAGTATTCAATGGCTCCTTTGACGAGCTGTTCTAGCTCTGCTAGCGTCTTAGGACGATTATGTTTGTTAATCCAGATTAGCTTGAAGTCATTCCACCAACGCTCTATGGGGGAGTTTTCCCAAGGATGACCGGGGTGTGACATACTATGAATACAATTTTTAGAGGCTAAGTAGTCGTTGAACATACTTGAGCAGTAAGCTGATCCGCGGTCAGTATGGATCATTGGTTGCGCATCAGGTTCAACCGTAAAAGCACGATTAAAGGTTTCAATTACTGCTGATGAAGTTTCTGTGTCTGAAATATTGTAGCTTAAAGCGTAACGACCATATAAATCTAAAATAACGTGTACTCGTACTTTATGAAGTGTGTGTTCGCCGTAGGCAACTTCCGTTGTGTCGGTAACCCACACTTCATTTTTAGTTTCACGGTCGAATTGTCCCTGCAATAAGTTGTCATTGATGTATTCTTCATGGCGTTGAATTCGATTGCGCTTCTTCTTCCTAATATTTGCTCTAATTCCATGCTTACGCATGCAATTAGTTATTCGTTTTAATCCAGCGGTAAAGCTTAAACGGTTTTCAAAGCTTAACTGTGTAGTCATCGCTAAATATCCCAGCGTCCAATTATGTTCTTCTTCTAACTCTACAATCGCTTCAAGTAACTCTGCTTGCTCATTATGATATCGACTTGGCTTTCGATTGAGCCATTTGTAATAACCATCTCGCGAAGAATCAGCTATTTTACACAACTGGCTAATTGACCATCCATTTTCTTGATTTAGTTCTTTGATGGCTTGGTACCGGAGTCCTTTTCCACCTCCCGATTGCGTATTTCTGTTAATTTTTTTGCGAACGCAATCTCCATCTCTTGCTTTTCTAGCTGAGCCCTTAATAAGTGATTTTCTGCCTTGAGTCGGTCAACTTCCGTCCACTTCTCTTCTGGCTTAGCTTTGCCTCGGCGATCACGAAGTGATTCTGGGTCATTACCGCTTTTGCGATACTTTTGATACCAGCCATAAACTTGTTGGTAACTAATATGGTACTTTTCAACTGCCCAATTGTAGTTCACATCATGCTTAATCAACTCTTCAATGATAGTAAGTCGTTCTTCAAAGTCAGTCTTTCGTCCACTCATTTTTGAATCTCGCTTTCTTGGCGTATAGGCCTTTAAGTTAGATTCATTATACCGGATAATCCATTGTTCTAGTTGCCTTTGAGATCGTAAACCGTGTTTTATCGCAAATAAATCTAATGCCTCATCTGTTTGTTGATATTGTTCAACCAATGAGTTTTTAAATTCTTTAGAGTAGCTTTGATTATGATGACTTGTTTGAAGTCCTGGCATTCCCTGATACTTGTATAGAAGACTCCACCGCCTGATAGTTTTTTGGCTAATCTTGTACTTAGTTATTACCTTATGGATTCCATTTCGTAAAACTTCATTGAGGATTAAGAGTTTTTCCTCTGCTGAGTATTTAGATTTTCTTCCCATAGAAAAAGCCCTCCGAGTATAAGATGAATTTTCTATTTCATCTGTATACTCAGAGGGCATTATAGCCAACGTTTCCCCGGTCTTTTTATTAATTATTAAACGTATTATTTTCAACATTCCGAATAAAGTCAGCGAGGTGCTTGTAATAAACATCGGGGTTATCTACCATGTGGTGGTGACCACCATCGGGAGTAGTAACTAGCTGTGAATTTGGAATGAGACTATTCATTGTCTTAGCAGTTTCGATTGGCATCGTTTCGTGTTCACCAAATGTAATTAAAGTTGGCACCTTAATGTTCTTCAGTTGGTCACGGAAATGCCAGTCTTTAAGCTTACCGGTAATCACAAATTCGTTATCACCTTGGAAGACGTTGTAAACCGCCGTGCCGCCAAGGTCTTTAAGATGATAAAGCTTGGATGGCTGCTTCCGGTCAACGTATTGTTCATTCATTACTTGAACGTATTCTTGATACTTAGGATTACTGTAATCATTCTTGGCTTCGCATTCTTTCATAAAGGCAACCGCTTCTGGAGAAAGAGTCTTTTCCCGTAATTCATTAACTCGGTCGACATATTCATCAATTTCGTCAACCATTGAAGAAATAATTGCGCCTTTAAGATGTTGCCCATACTTAACAGCGTATTCTTGAACTAAAAGGCCACCCCAACTTTGACCGATAAGATAGAAATTGTCTAAGCCAAGCTTTTCTCGTACTTCATCTACTTCATCAAGGAAATATTCGTAAGTAAGGTACTTCTTCGCAATCTCAGGGTCAGAAAAATCTGGTTGATCAGAATAGAGTGAACCTAATTGATCATACATTGTTACCTGAACGTTCAGACCTTGCTTCTTTAATTGTTCAGCAGCGTCTTCCCAGTATTCATGATTGCCACCAGGACCCCCATGCAAAGCCAATAAATGAATATCACCTTCACCTTGGGTATTCGTCCATAGATGATAGCCATTATCAAGGGTAATAATTTTAGTGCCTTGTTTCATTCTCGAATCTCTCCTTTTTATTAGTAATACTAACTATTTTACCGCAATTAGCTGAATTCTGCTAAAACTAGTTTTAACGCGCTGTCTTTTTAGTGAGCATTTAGTTCAAAATAGTAACACCTGGAATACTAAGATGACAGCCATTCAACGCTAATTGATATTCAATCCGTTCGTTGCCACGAAGCGTGTATTCGTAATCAGTGCTATAAATAATGATCCCTAATTGATGACCAGCTACAATTCGGTGGAAAATTGGTTGAAGATCAAACTTAACAGTGACAAATTGATTAGCGGCTAATTCATCAACTTGTGCTGGATTGTTTCGATTTTGCAAATTGATATGCCCACTTGCGATTACTTTATAATTAGTTGCTTCTTTTGCTAATTTAAATTCACGAAGGTCATCTGTCTTCCAGTGATAACCTAATTCAAGACCATTACGATTAAACAGAACAGGTGACATTGTAAGACGCTTGCTGCTGCCCAAGTCAACAAGCCGGGCACTAATCATTCCATAATTTTTCGAAGAAGCTACTTTTAATGTGACAGTCGGAGTTCCGCGGAGAAGCGTATCATCATTAAATACAGCAGTTACGAAGCGCCAACTAAATTGACCGTTATCATTCACGAGTGCCTTTGCCCATGCTTGGGGTTGTTTACACCATTGAAGGTACTTTTCTTCTGGTTGTTGGTCATTAAAGCTTTGGATTCCTAGTCCGGGCAAATTCGTTAGGCGATGGTCGTTAAATTGGTACTGTTTTTGTTCGCCTGCAGTCCATTGATCATATGCGGTCCAAGTTTCGGGGGTGCTATTGTCTTGCACAAGAACACTTGGCAGGGTATCATCAGCATGATTTTCTTGACCCCAGAGCTTATTAGCAAGCCAGAGATTAACCATGTCAGAGAAATCTAATGAACGAAAGGCATTGATATAAATATGTTGTCCTTGGTGAAGGATGAGTTTGCTTGTAATTGGCAGACTTTGAATGCCGTCATAAAGTGCTTTAACGTTACTAGGACGGACATTGGTATCATTAAGGCCATGCACCATCATCACGGCAGCTTTGATGTTTTCGAGATCATGCCGATAATTGCGGTGGTCCCAGAATTGATTATAATTACCAGTCGTCCGATCCATTGCTCCTTGCATTTTAGCGATATATTTATCATTTACTTTTTCAATTCGGCGGTAGTCTGCGGGACGTTTGGTCCGACTGAATGTTTCATCGGCTAAAACGTCGGTGTCTTCTCCTTGAAAGCCGCCGGGTGCACGGACAAGGCCATTTTCTCGGTAATAGTCATACCAGCTGGAAATGCCAGCTTCACTAATAATTGCTTCGAGGCCAGGTACACCAGTGGTTGCGACAGCGGTGGCTAGAGTGCCGAGATATGAGCGTCCTGTCATTGCGACTTTACCATTACACCAGGTCGCCTTGATTGTGGTACCGCTATGACGTTCAGTAAAGGCTTGCCGATCACCATGAAGCCACTCGACGACAGCCTTCATCGCATCAGTCTGTTCTGGAGAACCACACGTTTGCAGACCGTCCGAATCTTTGGTACCAATTCCGGCTGAATAAACAACCGCATAACCACGGGCGGCGAGGTAATTATTTAGTGTGTAGGCTGGCGTGGTACTAAATGTCTCAGTAGCTTGCCGGCTTTCGCCAGTAACTTTTTGGCGTGAAAAGTCAGTCGGAAATTTTTCTTCAGTCGGGGCCTGATAATCAGGATCCTTATGTTTCAAAGGAAGATTGACGTTATGCGTTGCTTTTTCACCCCACTCATCGTTTGTTCCTTGATTATAAGGACTAGCAGTAAAGACAACGGGAACTTTTAGTCCATGGTCCGATTCGATTGGCCGCATAATTTCCACTTTAACTAAATCTGCTTTACCATCAAAATCAGTATCCATATCGGTCTCAATGTAAACAACCTCACGAATGAATTTAGCAGGATCAAAACTAGCAAGCGGCTTTCCATTGAAAAAGAGTGGTTTTTGTTCAGCTGGAAGCTGGTAACTCCAAGCCATAAAGCCCTCTGCCGTTAAATGATCAATAAGCGATTGACCATTTTTGTTGTGAGTATTTAAAAGAAGGTAAAAAGCATCGGTAACGTTTGCGGTTGTCCATTTTTGATGTGATTCGACTGGCAAGCCAATTTTCTTAACTGTAGCAAGGGGATCTGTAATATCAAAATCAACTGCGGCCTCAAAATCGAGTAGTTGGAGAGCGACGAGGTAAAATACTTCATCGGTTAATATTTGATTCTGGTCAAACCAATCATCAAGAGCAAGGTCAGGAGTAGCTAATAGGTCATGAAGCCACTGTTTAGTGATGATCGGTTGGGCACTTGCCATATGAATTCGTGCTAAGAAGGTTTCAAACATTGCGTTCGGTGTTAAAGTTTGTTCTTCGTTTTTCCGAAGCAAGTGAATCTGCATTAATTCTTGGCGCCGTGCTTGTGGTGTAGTCGAAGTAATACTAAATTGATTGATTTTCATCTGGAACACCTCGTATAAAATTTGATATCCTAAATTTCAAGAATAAGTTAGCCACTGGACTCAAATAAATAATACTGACCAATTGATTATTGGTTGATGGAGCTGTGATATCTCTTGGTAGAAGGCCTTACGATAGATATCCATTGACGAATGTCCATTAAACATAGCTCGTGGATAGTGATTCATCCAATCATTAGTCGCTATGATCTGAGCACTACTATAGTTATTTATAGCTTCACCTTTGGTAATCTCCTTGCGGAGAAACCGGTTATTGATCTCATTGGATCCACGTTCCCAAGGGGAATACGGATCAGCATAGAAAACATGATCGTGAACTTGTGTTAACTCACTAAATTCTGAACCGTTGTCAGAGGTTATTGTCTTAAAGATGCGATAGTAAGCATCTGTGCCCATTTTCTGGCGTAAATTTATAAAGAACTGATTTACTGCATGCGCAGTTTTACCAGCAATTTTACTCGTGATATTAACTCGTGAAAGGCGATCAGTCATTACTAGTACAACACTGTCATTACCGTTTTTCTGTCCCTGAACTGTATCTAGTTCCCAATGGCCAATTTCGGACCGTTGGTCCGCAGTTTGAGGTCGTTGAGCAATATTAGGCCCTAAGCACCTTTTAGCTTGCGGATGAGTTCGATGATGCTTACGTTTAGGTTTTTCAAAGAGGTCTAAATTGGACGTACGAAGCACACCCTCATTAATCCATTGATATAAAGTTACAACCGACTTTGGGATCAGGGTGCCATCATTCATTAAATCTCGAGCCTTATAAATAACCGCTTGTGGGGAGTAATGGTGGTCGTCAAACTCACCAAGCATTAGCTGATCAGCTAATCGTAAAAATTGCTTTGAAGAATAATATAAGCGACGACGACCAGAATGGCGGTGATGTTCAAGATATGTGGCCTGACCAGCTTCATAACTATAGATGTAGTAAGAATATTCGTAAATCTTACCATTAGATTTTTGACGACGAAGTTGGCGGACCGTACCACGGTTGAGCTCGTTATTAATTGTTTGATGATTAACTCCTAATTGGCGACCAATTGCGCGATTGGAAAGTCCTTGCGACTTTAAAGTCGCAATCATCACACGTTCTTCTTTAGTAAGATGAGCATTCTTTTTATGAGTAGTCAATAAACTAGTAGACATGGTATCATTTAAGTGCGTCATTTGACGGACATCCTTTCATATAGGTTTGGTTCACTTAATATGATACCTGATGTCACGCCGAATGGCGTTTTTTATTTACCACCAACTGGGTGGCTAACTTCATTCTATAATCCACCATTGGTTTGCGATAAATTATCTGTTGAATTAAAAATATAATAATATTTATAAAGTAATTTGCGATTACCATCATATTATTCAAATTCTAGTGCTTCAATCTTTCCAGGAATAGAGGTACTTCGAGCGTATCTTCCTCCTAAATAAGTAAACAAAGCAATTAAAATACCAAAAGTAATGAGGGCGATATATCCCCACCGCTTATTATTTTTTCTGGGTGTAATTTCACGTGAAACTAGCTGATGATTACTTTGACTTAGCTTCGTATGACATACCGAACATTCTCGTGACCCTAATGCATTAACTTTTCCACAATTAGGACAGACCAAGGCAAGCATTCGCCCTTTAAGTGGTTTCCCACAATTCTCACAGACTTCGGCATCGTCTGGATTTAATGTGTTACAGTAGGGACATTTTTTCATTTAGTAATCCCCATTGAAGAGCTATGCATTGCCATTCGCTTATCGGGATAGAGTTTCTTAGCGAGGGCGGTTACCGCAGTCGGTGCTTCCCCAAAGCCGGCCGCAATCAACGCGACTTTCCCCAGATAGGTCACACCATCCCCGATCGCGTATACCCCTTCAATACTGGTCTCCATCATTGAATCAACCTTGATCAAGTTGCGCTCTGCTGCTAAGTCAAGAGACCACTGATTCAAGGCCGCATTATTAGAGGTAAACCCATAGTTAACTACAATCTTATCCACATTCAATTGCGCTTCATCGTCACTACGCATCTTCTTAAGATCGAGCGTTACCGTCTTATCATCTTCTACCGTTAATGCGCGTGGTAAGAAAGGCGTATCCAGTTGGACAGATGATTGTTTAAGCTGAGTTACAGTATGCTCTAAGCCACGGAATTGGTCCCGCCGATGGACAAGGTGCACTTCCTTGGCAACCGGTTCAAGCATTAAGGCAATATCAATCGCGGAGTCTCCCCCACCAAGAATGGCAACCCGCTTGTCCGCATAATCAGCTTTATGATTAACAAAGTAGGAAAGTTGTTTGCCTTCAAGCTCAGCTGCTCCCTCTAAACCGAGCTTACGGGGAGTAAACGCTCCGTTACCGAGAGCAATAATTACTGCTCGTGACCGTGATACCCGCTTTGCTGATTTGATGGTAAAGGTTCCATCATCTTCTTTGATGACGTCCTCAACAGTTTCACCAAGGAATTGATCAATCGGTGCCACTGCCATTTGTTCTTCTAGCTTAGCGATTAGGTCACGTCCAGTTACGCCTGGCATTCCCGCTACATCCCAAACTTGTTTTTCAGGATAGAGCGCCCCTACTTGCCCGCCAAGTTTCGGAAGGCTTTCAATTAGCTGGGCATCTAATTCATGAAGGCCACAATAAAATGAAGCAAACATCCCTGCTGGACCTCCACCAATAATTGTCACATCATAAATTTTCTCTGCCATTTCTCCTCTAATCCTTTCATTTTCATATTTAAAATTATTATATCATCTTTATTTTTGATGAAATTTCGTAAGCGGTCTCAAATTTTAATTGTAATTATTCCAAATTTAAATTAACATATTATATACAGAGATTGATTTTGCTTAAAATTGGAGGAATAAATACTATGGCAAAACGTAAAATGATTCTTGATTTAGATACTGGTGTTGATGACGCTTTAGCTATTGCCTATGCGCTCGCTGACCCAGAAGTTGATCTAATCGGAATTGTAAGTTCATACGGTAACAACCTATTAGATGTTTGTGCCGAAAACAGCCTTAAGTTATTGGAATTATTAGGTCACACTGATATTCCAGTATTTAAGGGTCTTCCACATTCATGCACTACCGACCACTTTGATGTAATGCAAGTTTCAAAGGATATCCACGGTGATAACGGGATCGGTGATGTTGAATTACCAGCACCAAGTCGGGCTCTTGAAGAACAATCCGGTGTTGATTTCTACATCGAAGCCGCTCACAAGTATGGCAAGGACTTAATCATCATCCCTACTGGTCCAATGACTAACTTAGCTGCTGCCTTGAAGAAGGATCCTGAAATTGCTGACTTGATTGGTAATGTCACATTCATGGGTGGTGCCTTAACTGTTGAAGGTAATGTTACTCCTGTCGCAGAAGCTAACATTAACCAAGATCCAAAGGCTGCCGATGAAGTAATGAAGTCCAACTTGCCACTTACGATGGTTGGTCTTGATGTTACTTTGCGGACTCTCCTTACTAAGAACGAAACAAAGCAATGGCGTGAATTAGGTACTGCTTCTGGTAAGGCTTTTGCTGATATTACCGACTTCTACATCGACGCTTACTACAACCTTGATATTGATAAGCGTGGTTGTGCCCTCCACGATCCATTAGCTGTTGGTGTTGGTATTGACCCATCATTTGTTTCAACTATTAGCTTATTCATGAAGGTTGTTTACCAAGAAGGACCTTACTATGGTCGGACAATCGGTGACAACGCTAAGTTAAACGATCCTAACCCTAATGTTAAGGTTGCCGTTAACGTTGACAAAGAACGTTACCTCAAGGCCTTCATGGACCGCTTAAACAAGCTTTTCAAAGAAAATTAAATTAATAAAGAGGCTGTTGAAAATAATTCTCCAGTCTCTTTTAATTTTGTAAGGCGTTATTCTCCTGTTTTTCTTCGATAGTTGTTATAATAAAATTTGTAAAGGATTGTTTTTGATTTTACTAAGGAAGTGTCTTATTAATGGGTCGTTTAGATAATAAAGTTGCAATTATTACTGGTGGTTCTAAAGGAATTGGGGCCGCTGTCGCAAAAAAGTTTATCGAAGAAGGCGCAAAGGTTGTTTTAACCGCTCGGAAGATGGATGAGGGACAAAAAGTCGCTGACCAACTAGGTGACAATGCGATCTTTATCCAACAAGACGTTGCTCGGAAAGGAGACTGGGACCGGGTAATCCGTCAAACTGTCCAAGTCTTCGGGAAACTCAATATTGTGGTTAACAACGCGGGAATTGCCGAATATGCCGATGTTGAAAAGACAAATGCTGAAATTTGGGATAAAACAATTGCTGTTAACCTCACTGGTACGATGTGGGGAACCAAGCTTGGTATTGAAGCAATGAAGAACAACGGGGAAAAGAATTCAATCATCAATATGTCATCCATTGAAGGATTGATTGGTGATCCTGATCTCTTTGCATACAATGCTTCTAAAGGTGGTGTCCGCCTCTTAACTAAGTCCGCTGCGCTTGATTGTGCTCGGAAAGGCTACGACATCCGGGTAAATACAATTCATCCTGGTTATATCTCAACTCCACTAGTTGATAATTTAGTCAAGGATGACCCAAAGGCAGAAGGACACCTAGAAAGCCTTCATCCCCTTGGCCGTCTTGGAAAGCCAGAAGAGATTGCTAACCTTGCTTTATACCTTGCTTCAGACGAATCAAGCTTTAGTACTGGTTCAGAATTTGTCGCTGATGGTGGCTACACGGCTCAATAATATTCACAAGGACAAAAACAAAAGGATCATTGCCAAACTAGATGACAGTGATCCTTTTTGTTTCACATTAAATTCCGAATTACCAATGAAACTGCCAAAATCAATGATCCAATCCCGACAATTATTTGCATCAAACGGCCAGGCAGGTGGCGAACAATAATCGGTCCTAAGTAGCCCCCGATTACATTTCCCATCATCAACGGAATAACATAATTCCAATAAATTGTCGTCTCAAGCGCGAACACTATCCAGGATGTTGTATTTGTAACCGTCATCGCAACATTTTTTAGCGCATTATTAACGGCAAAACTCTTCTGGCGATTGATCACCGTCAGCAAAGTTAGCATTAACACTCCGGCACCGGCATTAAAGAAACCCGAATAGATCCCAACAATAAAAATACCAATGATTGATAAAAATTGGCCGATCCGTGATTTACCAAATAATTTACTGTTTCCTCCCATTGTCCCTGTACTTTGCTTCGGATGATGGGGAAACAACAAGATAATTCCGGCTAACGCAATGCATAATGGCACCAGTTCCGCAAACCACTTACTGGGGACAGCAAATAGCAAAAAAGCCCCAATAATGGAACCAGCAAATACCAATGGCAAAATAATCCATAATTGTCGCCGATTATGCTCTAATTCCTTAAACGATGAAAAGACCGAACTATAGTTACCAGTGACTGTCGAAAATGCACTCGTTACGTTTGCCATCACTGGCGGTAACCCCAATGCAAGCAGTGAAGGATAGGAGACTAGTGATGCCAAACCAGCGGCTGCACTAATAATCCCCGAAAGAATCCCAATTCCTAGTAATAATAAAACAAAAACTACTCCACTCATTTTTGAACCATCCCTTTAAATGCTAGTACTAATTGTAAACCACTTTTCTAAGATAAGTAACCTAATTAACGATTGCATTCCGTTATAATATTAGCTATGATAGTAGAGAACAAATCTGGGGTGCCAAACGGCTGAGATAATACCCATTGAACCTGCTCTGGTTAATACCAGCGAAGGGAGATTCAGTGATATTAACTTAATGATTAACTCCATGATTTTTTGTCATGGAGTTTTTTTGCCCTTATATCTTAAGGAGTTTTATTATGACTAAACGTTCATTACATTTGCGTGACATTATTTTGCTTGCCCTAATTGGAATTATTTTTGGTGTAATTTATTTTGCAGCCGGCTTTGTCTATAACGGGCTAACCGTTCTACTGACACCAACTGGTTATGGTCCAATGGCGAATGATTTAACAATGGGAATCTGGTGTATGGCTGGACCGCTTGCCGGCTTTTTGCTTCGGACACCGGGAGCGGCTTTCCTTGGTGAGTTTTTGGGAGCAGCCGTTGAAATGCTTCTCGGCGATCAGTGGGGAGCAGCCAACCTAATTTCTGGAGCAGTTCAAGGTATCGGGTCTGAGTTAGGTTTTACTTTTACGCTTTATAAAATGTATAACTGGTTGACCTTGCTCATCTCATCCCTCACCCTTACATTTGTTACCTTTGGCTGGGATTGGTTCCGCAATGGTTATAATCACTTCAGCGGACAAATGCTCATTATTATGCTCATTGCACGCTTCATTTCAATGTTTGTCTTCTCTGGAATTCTGGTTAAATTAATTTCTAACCTTCTCCAACGAGCCCACTTAATTAAACACTAAGACTATGAAAAATATACGTTTTAAAGATCTTTCATTTAATTTTGATCAGCGATCCATCCTTAAAAATATCACCGCCGAATTTACTGCTGGAAAGATTCACTTACTTACCGGAGTTTCTGGGAGCGGCAAATCCACCATTCTCAAGTTAATCGCTGGGCTTTTGCCTAAATATGGTGGTGAAATAGTTGCTGGAGCAGTCGAAGTGCCAACTAATGCCCAAATTGGGATGGTATTCCAAGATCCGTTAATGCAATTTGCCCTTGATACGCCACGCCATGAATTAGAATTCACTCTGGAAAACTGCCAGGTACCAACTGACAAAATTCCAGAACGTGTTAAAGAGGCTTTACGCTTCAGCAAAGTTGACGACCTTGCTAACCGGTTAATCACCACTCTTTCCGGTGGGCAACAACAGCGCGTGGCTTTAGCAGCTGCTACGGCAATGCAACCAAACGTCCTCTTATTAGATGAACCCTTTGCCAATATTGATGAAGAAAACCGGCAACTTATCCTTAAACAATTAGTACACCTCAACAGTGACTATCACACAACAATTATCATTACTGATCACGATTTGCATGGTTACGAGCAACTACATCCACTAGTTTGGCAATTAACTAAGGGGCGCCTTGCCCAGCTTTCCAGTAAAGATAGGGACCAACTTTTAGCAGAAAGCGTTAATCCTCAAGTTGCCACTCCTCTTCCCCCGTCAACCTTGCCCGCGATTATCAAATTTGATGAATTAGCAATAAAACGAGAGAATCATTTCTTACTTTTACCAACCAATTTAGGCATTGTTAAAAATAAAATAACTTTATTAACCGGGCCGAATGGGATTGGTAAATCTACCCTTCTAAAGGCAATTTCCCGGCTTTTGAAATATGAAGAAAAGATTGACTATGAGGGGGAAAGCATTCAAAAAATATCACCCGGAAAATATTACAAGCATCTGGGATTGATTTTCCAACATGCAAACGATCAATTCCTAAATGTAACTGTTGGTGAAGAACTGGCATTAGGCTTTAAGACTTGCCAGAACCCCTATTTTAATCAGCAACAAGTCAACGAAGCATTAACAGCTCTTGGCTTGAACGGAAGAGAAGATCAAGTTGTTTATTCTTTGAGTGGTGGTCAAAAGAAAAAGCTGCAAATCTTGCTGATGTTAATGCGCGGACAAGAAACATTATTGCTTGACGAACCATTTACTGGTTTAGATCCGGCATCTTTAAAGACTGTCCTGCAACTAATCAAAGTATCCCAAAAAGAAAAACCACAAACTTTGCTAATTGTTAGTCATCAATTAAGCGGACTTGATGGTTTCATTGATTATCACCTTACAATGAATCATCAACGTCTTAATTATGTTGGAGGGAGTTATGAATCCTAGTTTAAAATTATTACTTGTTATTTCGCTTTCACTTGAGCTGACTTTTGTGACTAAGCTGTGGATTAACCTGATTGTCATTGTGGTGTGTTTGCTAATCCTTATTCATCAACGATTTCACTGGCGACAATTTTGCTGGTTGGCTTTTGTCCCCCTCTTTCCGGCGCTAGCTATTTTCATTACAATTGTCTTCTTTAGTCCTAGTCATAGTCTCTTCGATGGAACCGTTCTTTTCAGTCGACTTTACGTTTATGTCTGCCTTGGAACGGTCTTTACGTTCACAACCGATACCTTAACGCTTACTCGCTCATTAGAACAAAATTGTCACCTTCCCAGCAAATATGCTTATGGGGTGCTCGCTGCTTTTAATCTGATTCCAAAAATGAAACAAGCCGTTACAACTATTTATACGGCAGGACAAATGCGGGGCGTTAATTTACATTGGTGGTCACCAACGCTCTACTTCAAAGCGATTCTGGTTGCGATTCAATGGTCAGATCAATTAGCACAAGCCATGGAATCACACGGTTTCGTTGAAGGACAAGCACGAACAGCTACCGTGGATATTCCAATTACCAGTCGCGATTGGCTTTATTTTTTGAGTATTATTTGCCTTGTACAGATAATTGTAATTGCGCTTCCCTAAGATTACATGCGATAATAATATAAAAAGAAGGGACTGATATAGTGAACGATAATAATTTAACGGACCGGATCGTTAATGCTTTATCCTATTTAAGCATCTTATTTTTACCAGTTATCTTTCCACTAACCGTGTGGATAATTGCCAAAAGCAGTGATCGACCAACTATTGCTAAGAACGCTCGCTATGCATTTTGGAGTCAAATTTTCCCATTGTTATATGTAATAGGCGCAATTTTAGTCTTTAGTGTCTTTTCATTAAACCCCGCTAACTTCCACGGGGGCGCATTGTTTGGAATTCTCCTAACATTTGCTCTTTTATTAGCCCTTTTGTTATTTATTTATAATATTGCCATGGCCGTGAAAATGCTGATTGGCCGTGAGTAAGCTAAGAGAGTAGAGACCAGGAAATGCTAGTATTTTCCCGGTCTCTCGTTTTTTATCCAAAATATCAAGTGAGGTGATTAATCGATGGAAATGATTTTAGGCATTGTTCTTCTATTGACTGCTGTTGTTGCAGCTAATGTTGTTCATCTTGTTTACCCTAAGATTCCACTATCCATCTATCAAATTATTGCAGGAATTCTTTTAGCATCCCTGCCTACTGAAGCCACTAACTTTACCATGCATCCAGAATTATTCATGATGGTAGTCATTGCTCCTTTAATGTTCAATGACGGGCAGAACCAATCATTCCGTTATCTTTCAAGCAATATCAAATCGATCCTATCAATGACTGTTGGATTAGCACTTGTAACGGTCTTGATTACTGGTGGCTTTTTACATTGGCTTCAACCGGAAACTTTCTCTTTAGCACTCGCCTTTATGCTAGCCGCGATTGTTACGCCGACTGATGCGGTCGCTGTAAAGTCGATTACTACTAATATGAAGGTCCCCAAAAACGTTAACGGTGCTCTGGAATATGAATCGCTCTTTAATGATGCATCGGGAATTGTGCTTTTAGATTTGGCGCTGGAAACATACCGTTCTGGACAATTTTCGCTTAGTCATGGGATCTGGATCTTTGTTTATGTTTTCTTCGGCGGAATTATCTTTGGGGCAGTGCTAGGAAGCCTATTAATTAGTCTCCGTACTAGTTTGATGCGAAAGCACGTTGATATTGGCTCCATCGTTATTCCGATCAACGTAATGACTCCCATCGTTGTTTACTGGTTGGCTGAAGAACTACACCTTTCAGGAATCCTAGCCGTCGTTGCAGCGGGAGTTGTTCATAGTATCCTCTATGATCGAATGCGGCTTACATCTACTAAAGTGCAAATGTCTACTACCACTATTTGGAACATCATTAGTGATGCGTTAAACGGGTTAGTATTTGTCCTTTTAGGGGTAATGCTTCCGCAGGTACTTGGAAGGACTTCTTGGCAAAATCTAGGTGCAATCGTTGCCTTAGCCTTTGCTATCTATATTATTACAACCCTCTTAAGATTCTTATGGGTCCGGTTTAAATTCGTCAACATTCAATCGACTAACCTCAACCGTGATAGTCTCTTAATGGCGTTAGGAGGAATTCACGGAACGATCACTCTGGCATTAGCTTTCTCGTTACCAGTACTGATTAACAACCATCAATTTGCCTTTCGTAATTCAATGATCTTGATTGCCGCAATTGTTATTTTGATTAGTATTGCTGTCGGCGCAATTGGGTATCCAATTATTTTACCGCCCAAATCTAAGAGCTATTCGAAGAGTGAATTTCAAAAAGAACTTATTAAAACAGTTCAATATGCTATTAATGAGCTACGGACTTCAGAAAAATATTCACCAGAAAAAGCGGCTGTTATTGACCAATTGAGTAGTCAAATGACGCAATACCATGAATTCAATCGCAATGTTTATAGTCAATTAATGGGTAAAGCTCATCAAATTGAATTAGCTACCTTAGACCGCCTTAACGAAAAAGGCCGAATCTCTGACAAGGAGGCCAAATTTCTCGTTAATTTTGTTACACGGTCGATTTTCCGCGTAAATAAACACAGCTTTCTTGAATTATGGGTCATCTTATGGCACCGGTTAAAATGGCGTTTTATTCGCTACCGCCATCTCAAAAAAGGCTCCCGCTATAATGTGGGGCCAAAATATCAATTAACTAAGGAACAGCGCGCTGAAACAGCTGAAATCCTAGAAATAATTAATCGTGAAATCGATAAATATCTTCATTCGATTGAAACTCCACAAAACGCGAATGAAGTTGCCATGGTACGACGGACGTACTTCCAACGAAAACGATTCTTCCTACACGATATTTCGATGGATACTGACCTCATTACTTCTTTATTTATTGAGGCATTTCAACTTGAGCATAGTTATGTTCAAATGCAACTTGCTGATGACCAATTTTCACAAGAATTGGCAAACGCATTAAACGAACAGATCTCAATTGATGAATTGGTTTACACTCAATCATTAGACTAAAAAGGAAATTGCTGCAAAATCTTGCAAAGCAATTTCCTTTTTATGTTTAAAGAAATGTAAGTAAAAACGCAATCAATGCTGGTAAAAATTGAATTAGAATAATTTTTCTGGTTGCAGTCAGTGCACCAAATAATGCAACAACCATCACAAAAACCAAGAGCATTTGCCATACTAATACTAAGGTTGCCCCACTAAATAACCAGTAACTGGCGATGATAGCTGCTCCTAAGGCTCCGTTATAAATACCCTGGTTAGCGAATGAAACCCGTGCCTCATGCTGTTGCGTAAACTTAAGCGGTAAGTCAAACGCCTTGGCTTGCTGTGCCGGGTTACCAAAGATTTCTAAGGCCATAATACCTAAATGTTCGATTGCAACAAACATCGTAACAATAATTGCAAGCATCTTTTTCCTCCAACTATTTAATATAGTGATCTAAAAATCTTGTCAAATGGTGGCGATATTCGCTGGGATGGGTCGCATATGACTTTGCGTGCGCTGCTCCTGGCACTACCCACAATTCTTTGTTTCCCTCTGTTGCACGGTAATTGCGATAAACCATTTCAGTTGGAACAAAATTATCTTTTGCTCCATGGATAAATAGCATTGGGCGATGATTATGATGCAGCATATTTAAGGAGCTAGCTTCATGAATGTAAAAACCATTCTTTACCCGATTAATTAAACTCATCGTACTTATTAATGGCACCCGTAAAAACTTCGGAATCCCATATAAATTACCAGCTTCATAATTCAGTTCATCATTAAGACTCGTATATCCACAATCTTCGACAAATGCTTTTACTTGTGATGGAAGGTTAATGCCACTAGTCATCATTGTTGTCGCACCACCCATGCTGACCCCAAACAAGACTACCTGACTATCTTCCCCATTATGCCGAATAAGTTTATTAATCCATTTACGAATATCATAACGCTCTGGCCATCCATAACCAATGTATTTCCCTTGGCTTTGACCATGAGCCCGCGCATCTGGCATTAGAACATTATACCCCATCTGATGGAAAAGCGCGGCATATTCGCCCATCTTCTCTTTATCACCCATAAATCCATGGGCAATTACCACATTTTTTGTTGTTGTTTTAGCAGCAGGGATGTAATCAGCAACTAGTTTATAATTTCCACTAGCCGATTTCATTGTCCATTTTTCTTTTTTAGCATGCTTAAACCACATTTTTTGTTCATACAATGGATCATTTCGTGAGATTTTAGTTGAATTATTAATAAAATCTTTATGCCCCGGTACCATTGCCACCGAGAAAAAATAGCTACTAGCAGCAAAGATTGCCACTGCAATTACAACTACAATTCCAATGAGCCATCGCCAAGGATGCCACTGCTTCTTTTTTGTCTTTATTCTCAAAATAATTAACCCCATGTTATATTATTTAATCAATGCGCCTAGTTTAGCACACTTTCTGTTATTTTGCATATTCTTTTCATTCAAAATCGCGATGCTAATGTTAAAATAGATAATGATAGATTAAGGGAGTGAAATAATGTTTCCAGAACGCCTACGAGCACTTCGTAAGGGACAAAAGATAACCTTAAAGGAGCTTGCTACCCATCTCAATGAAAACCTTGGCCCCAATGAAAAGCCAAACACTGCTTCGCAAATCGGTAACTGGGAACGCGGTATTCGGACCCCGTCATACGTTGAAGCACGAAAACTAGCCGAATTTTTTGATGTCAGTCTGGACTACCTTACCGGAAAAACTGATCGTGATGATTTTGATTTAGCAAAATTATTTTTCTCTAGTAAGAACCTGTCGTTTAATCAAACTGTACTTTCAAGTGATGATCGATATGAAATTTTTCAACTAATTGATGGTTACTTAAAGGGACGGCATAATCGCCGGGATACAGACACTTTCTATGGTAAGCAAGAGCAACTAGATTTAAAACTTAAATAAGGAGTTTCTGATGAATCCTAAAAAATTAAAACAGCTAAAAAAGCGGGTAAAAAAAGCTCATCAAATTGTTAATGAGCCTTCATATATTCAAGAACTAAATACTTACCGTGACTTATTCGATGACTTTCCTCCTGTAAAATACCTCATTAATAATGTTTTAGAAAGTGATCGACTACTCAAAAATGGCTTATTGCCACAACCTCTACCAAAATTATTATTGCCGGATAACATTCAAGATACCATTTTCAAAAAGGTTAATGAACAGTTCCCACAAGGTGATCCACGTGGCGACAAACTTTGGAATAAATATAGCGAGGCGTTGCCAAAATTAGATAAGGCGTTGCGCAACTATCGTGATTATCTCGAGGAAACATACGGTATGTGGTCATACGTCAATGCACCTTTTGCCAAAGCACTTTCTGATTATTTAGGCGGGGCGCCGACACTGGAGATTATGGCCGGTAATGGTTATATTTCTAAGGGATTACGCAATAACAATGTGACTCAAACGATTTATACTACCGATAGTCAGGCATGGATAAAAGAAAATGAAACGGGCAAACACCCTGTCACTAAGATTGAGAAGTTGGACGCTCTAGAAGCAATCAAAAAGTATGGTGACGAGGTCGAATATGTCATTATGTCATGGGCTCCCGACAAGGGTGAAATTGACTGGGATGTTCTGCAACTTCTTCGTTCAACATACCCCGAAGTCAAATTATTAGTTATTGGCGAAAAAAATGGTGCAACTAACTCTAAGAAATTCTGGCAAGAAGCACAATTGAGTCAAGACGATGAGTTACAGAAAGTTAATGCTAACTTGCACTCGTTTGATTTGATTGATGAACAGATTTATCTAGCGAAATAAAAAAAGTTGAGGTTAAAAGAGAACAAAAACTTTCTCTTAACCTCAACTTTTTATTTAATCAATTTCAGCCACTAATTTTCCGACTACTTCATGATTTTTAATCGCTGTTAAGCCCTCAATAATTTGATCAAACGGAATCACTTTCTCAATCAAAGGCTTTACATCCCCATTAGCTATTAATTTTAACATTTCCGCATTCATTCGGTCTAAATCAGCCTGCTGAGATGGGTTACCACTGAGATGTGCCCCACTAAGATTAACGACATCCATCCCTAGACCGCGATCAAACATTGGAACATTATCAAGCGAAGGGACGTCAACAATCGTTACTAAGCGTCAATTATAGGCTAACCGTCGTAAATCAAGTTCTGCTTCTTTTTTACCTACTGTATCAATGATCAAATCAACGCCAAGCCCATCGGTGAGATCGGCTAACTTTTTATCCACATCTTCCGTTTGGTAGTTGATGATTGCATCTGGAGCAAGCTGCTTTACATAGTCATATTTACTAGATGAAACAGTTGTAAATACCTTACAACCATGAAGTTTAGCAAGTTGAATAGCGATACTGCCAAGCGCTAACGCCGCCCTCAATAATTTTGTAGTCGACTGGATTAAGTCCAGCAGCATGCACCTTGATTAAGACTTCATGCTCAGCTGGCGTAGGAACTGGAACTTCCGCAAAATTCAAATCTTACAATGAACGATCTGCCGCTTTTTCGACTACTAAGGCTTTCATTTTTTCGTTCTCCTTAATTTTATGACAATTATTATAGCACTTTGCCTAAGCATTCTTCATGGCCATCTTATTAAGGTAGTGCCAAATTTGCGAACGATATTTTCGTAATCCGAATAACATCACAAGATAAATGATAACTGCTAGTGAAATCCAAACGGGACTTTCTGATATAAAGGCAGCAAAAACCAATGCATTCAATGGGCGTGCCACTAAATTAAAGCTTGTTACCAAGACCACCCCGGTTGGAATTGCAACGCCATAGTGAGCCACTGCTGCAGTATAGACCGGACTGAGCCAACTGACCGCATATAAGCCTAAACTAAACCACACAATTCCCGTCGCAATTACCTTTAAGATATTTCCACGAGTCACCGCGACAATTGATTCAATCATGTACGGAATTGCAATTAAATCAACTACCGGAAGGGTCTTATTGCCAGGAGGGATAAAAGCAATTAAAACCATAATCGGGATTAAAATGATTCCGGAAATTAAAGTGGCTGATTCTCCATAGCCAACGCCATCATCAACTGCTAGGAACCACCGCTTTTTATCATAACGGCTATTTTTATTTTCGCCATGTCGTTTTTTCTGCTGCTCATCAATTTCATTCGCGATGGGAATAAATGCCTTTGCGAATACATTTGTAACAAGGGGAAAGATCGCCATAACGGCAGCTAGTTGAATCGCAAATTTAGTAATCTGTCCCCACGCGCTTATTTTCCCCAGTGAAGACAAATTACCCAAGGTTCCAATTATTAATCCCAAGATGATTCCCATTGTAATTGGTTCCCCAAAGACACCTAGTTTTTTCTGAAAATCTTTAGGGGTCATTTTCACTTTGTTAAATCCCAATAAATTCCATAACGGATCTAAAATAATCGCTGGAACCACTTGCTCGATATTATGTAAGGAGTCGACGGTGGTATTCTCAATTCCATAATAGTCGGCCCACCGATCTGCTTGAATCTCCGCTAAGACTAGCGAGTACAGGAGCATAAAAAATTCCAGTCCTAATGATAGCCAATAATTATGAGTTACATAAAAAGCTAGCGTGCCCCAAATCATATACCCAAAATTATTCCAAATATTAGAAGGCAGAAATACTTTGGTAACGCCAAGCGCAAATAAAATTAATTCAGCTAGTAATCCAAAAACAAAAAACGATAAACCAACCGTTGATCCAAACGCTGCTAATGACCCTGCTTGCCAGCCGATATCAACCACTGGTAGTTTAATCCCCGTATTATCAACCATTTGGCGGACAATCTTAGTCACCACTGGCGTAAATTCTGTGATAATCCAGGTAAAACCAGTTAAACCGACACCAGCATAGAAAGCACTCATCATTGCTGTCTTAGGCTGCACTCGTAGTAATAAAGCAATGATAAAAATTATTATTGGGACAACTACACTCGCGCCAAAAGTTTGAAAAATAGCATTAATTTCTTGAAGCATGTTTTACTCCCTCCATCGAATAAACTGTTACCTATATTTTCCCTAAGACCAGTCTTTTTAGCAAGGCAAAAGGTTTATTTGCGTTTGCTGTAGAAATCTATTCAGAAGTTTGCTAAAGTATAATGAGTTTAATCTATTAGAGAGGGTACGTTTTATGAAATATCGTTTACAAGCTATTATTTTTGTCTTCGTTGCCTTTATGCTCGGGTGTAACGAATATATGATTGTCGGCGTTTTACCTGATATCGCCCACGAATACCATGATTCGCTTGGTAAGTTAGGCCTACTTGTAACTGTCTTTGCCTTGGTTTATGCTATTTTCACTCCGATTATTACTTCAATGGCAAATCGGTGGCGACGACATCATGTTTTATTAGTTCTCATGGTCATCTTCTTTATCGGCAATACGTGGACAGCAATGGCGCCAAACTTTATTTCAATGTTGCTTTCGCGGATTCTAACTGCTGGTGTTGCCGGTGCGATTATCTCAATGGTCCTCGTAATGGCGAGCTATGTTGCGCCGCGTGAAAAAAGAGCAAGCCTGGTTTCATGGGTTTTTGCTGGATTTAGTATTGCTTCAGTTATCGGCATTCCAATCGGAACCGTTATCAGCACCACCCTTACTTGGCATGACAGTTTTTGGATGATTTCTGGAATTACGATCATTGTTTTTGTCGCCTTGATTTGGCTCGTCCCACGTGATACGCCTCATTTTAAGAGTACCCTTAGCAAGCAGTTTGTGTTATTTAAGGACTCACGAATTATTCTCGGTGTTAGTTTCATTGTTGCTATTTGTGCGGCTGACTACACAATTTATACCTATATTCGTCCTTTAATCACTAACGAAATGGGCTTTGATAATACCTGGTTGAACTGGCTCTTATCCGGAATGGGAATCTTCTTTATTATTGGTAATAAATTTGGCGGATACTTAGCTGACCGTGGCGGAATCCACCGGCTCAGTGGAATCTACGCGGCAATGACAGTCTTATTCCTCATCTTTGGCCCCGTCTTACCATTCAAGTGGGGTGCCATTATTATTGTGGCTGTCTTATGTATTGCCTTTTCATGCTATGGTTCTTCCACCCAATTAATGTTCCTTGATATTGCCGAAAAACAATATCCCCAATCACTTGACTTAGCTTCATCCTTAAACTCGATTTTTGCTAATATTGGTATTTCACTAGGCTCTTTTACTGCCTCTCAGGGTGTTACCTTCACTGCCATGAAAAACCTCGGTTATGTTGGCGCAGTCTATGGGCTTCTTGCAACAATACTAGTCATCGTCCTTAGCAAAAAATATACGGGGATGCGCAATTATTAATCTTAACTTTGAGTACAGATGGATTTTTCTATCTGTGCTTTTTTATTTCCCGGGAAATTTATATGCAACTAATAGTAGCGAGGTGAGCAATTGTTGTTATCTAAGGATTCTATTGACCTTTTGACTAGATCCAATTAAATTCTAAATATAGATTTTGAAAAGGAGCTTTTTGCTATGCCGTACTCTTTCCCACATCAACTGCTCAAATTGCGGACTGAAAAACAACTATCACAAGCTGAACTGGCTACGCGCCTATTTGTTTCCCGCCAGGCCGTCTCCAAATGGGAAAATGGGGACGCTGAACCAAGTATCGACAAGCTAATTTTGCTTGCCAAAGTTTTTAATGTTTCATTGGATTGTCTCATCTTAGGAACAAACGACTTTAATCAACCACTGGTAACACTTAATAATATTGTTAAAGCCTTTAACGCACCAATTCTCAACAACCTTGATTTAACTATTTATAATAATGAACGCATTGCCCTCCTTGGTAGTAACGGCGCTGGTAAAACAACTTTAATAAAGATAATTGGTGCTTTGAAACCCAACGAAGGTACTGTTAAATGGTATTTTAATAAAAATGATTCTTTAAATATCATGTCCCAAGAAAATATTTTAATTCCGACCCTAAAAGTTAAAGAGCAGATTATCTTGACGGCTGCCATAACTAAGGTTGATTCAAAACAACGAATCAATTATCTTCTTGATCAATTTAAATTATCATCCCAGCAAAATACAATTATTGCGAAATTATCGGGTGGACAAAAACGTCGCCTTTCGCTCTTGCTTAGTGTCCTCCGCCAGTCCAAGCTTTTGATCCTAGACGAGCCGACTGTGGGGATGGATTTAGAATCAATTGACTATTTTTGGCATTTTATTGAAAAGGTTTCGGGAAGTATTTTAGTTATTACTCATGATTTCAATCAAATTGATAAATTCTTTTCCCGTGTTCTGCTCCTTAAAGATGGCAAAATCTCTCAAGACATCCCTGTCAAGGAAATCCACCAACATAATCAAACAATCGAACAATGGTATCGTCAACATAATCGTTAGGAGCTTTCTTATGAGTATCATAGCAATTCAACTAAAACAAGTTTTACGCAATCGTCGTTTCTTTCTTTTTACTATTCTCCTGCCGGGTATTTGGTATGTATTTATGATTTAAGTTGCTAGTACATCCCTCCCCGCTACAGGCAACTTCCGGCTCGCTTTACTCTTGCTTGCTCTCCTGATGGGAATACTCGGTAATTCAATCGTTACTTTCAGCAAACGGATTTGCAGTAATAAAGACTTCTACATTCTTCAATCGCACATTACTCACTACTCTCTGTGGAACTATTTATTTTCGCAATTAATTACCCAAGTTATCATCAATTTGTTCATCACCATCGTAATCATGATTCTTGCTATTTTTCTTCATACTATCGAGTTCAACTTCATTACTATCACTAGCATTTTGTTAACCAATATCATCGGAATATATCTAAGCGTGATCGGGTTTGCAATTGGTCTTTCCTTTGACGCACCAACTGTCGATGCCGCTGGAACCCCAATCCTATTTATAATCGCAACTTTTATTATTCCATGGAAACATCTCTTACCAGCTAATTCTTTTATTGATTTTTTTACTAATATTCAAAAGCTATTTCCAACTTATTATCTTTATGCCGACCTTGATCATCTATCGGTTAGTCATCTTGGGCTACTATTTGTAACTGCGATTATTACTCTGTTACCTTGGCTTGGCTTTATCTATCGAAAATTAATCAATTAAAAAAACCGGAATACCTAGTACTAAGCATACTAAGTATTCCGGTTTTTCGTGTATTGATACTATCTCAAGTCAATCAGCACTGTCCACATGGCCGATTAACTAGACACCTCACAATCCGGTGAGTTAATGTGTCCCACTTGTCAAAATGTCAATGGTAGCTCTTAGGGTCGCTACCAGACCTCTCGACTCATCGCAAACTATAATTTAGCATATTTGCCCCATTGATGCAAATTTTATGCTCTTGCTTCCATTATATCTGCAAGATGTTCGGCTACCCATTCTTGAGCTTTAGTAACCAAATCAGTTGTCTTTCCGCTTTGATTGGTTTCATTTGCTAATTCATCGATCCGCAATCCCGTTTTATTAATATCTTCACTCTCCATTACTAAATAAAGATTAACAGGGTACTCGATTTCTTTATCCAATAATTTAACATCTAATCGCTCTGCCTCATCCATCGGTATGTTGATTAGGTTGGTTTCTAAGCGAAAACTAACCGGGTCACCTTTTTTCATTTTAATATTCATCTTATATTGACCAAGGTGTCCCGTATCAAGCTGTTCAATCATAAAATTAATCGCAGTTGTTAATACTGTTTTTTGCTGTGATTGGGCAGCAGTTTTTTCAACTTCTTCTGTCACAACCTGATCGCTCGTCAACTGTGACAAATAATCAGCTACTGACATCTTCATTTTTTCATTTGCTCCTTCATTTTTTCAATTTTAGCTTTTGTATAGTCTGCACGCTGTTTTGCACCATAATAAACACCAGTAGCTCCTACTAAAATTCCAACAATACTTAGTGCTTGAATAAATAATCCGTATGCACTTTCTCGTGGACTTACCATTTGAAATGCGGCTAAACTAGCGATTGCAAAATAAAGGTTTACTAAAATCGTTGCATATCCACAAAAGCGCATCTTTAAAAACGACAATCCGTTAACAATGATTGCTAAAACGATAAAGAGGAGCAGCCGCGGCCATACAGATGATGATGTCAGCGAGTGACCGTGCTGAACAAACATAAAAGCATCAAGGACTAATGCAATTACTGCTGCTACTGATGTTACAATAACAACTTTTTCATTATTTTTCATTTATTTTGCCAACTTTCTTTTTTGCTATCCCCGCGGATGACCAATATTTTTACATCCCTTAATTAACGAAAAGTGAGTGGGAATTAACCTTCTCGACAAGGCGGTGGGCTAAGGATAGAACGGTGATTAGCACGGCACGGGCTGATTATCGTTCGGACTTAGCCTCGAGCCTTGTGGTTAATTTCCACGATATCTTAAACAATGTTCGTATAAATAAAGAGGCTGTTGAAAAAACGAAGTTTTTTCTCAGCCTCCATTTTACTAAATTAAGTTAAAAAGCTCAATTATGCGAGTAAATCAGCTACTTCAGCGGTTGGAATTCCCGTAATATATTGTTGGGTTCCTTCCGCTTCAAGGACTTTAGCAATTTCATCATGGTCATACTTAACCCCTTGGAGCTTTTCTGCCAGTTGGTTAATATCCTGTGGGCCAAAGAAATCGCCATAGAATTTCACGTTTTTGATTACGCCATCTTTAACATCAAAGCGGGCATCAATTGTCCCCATATCAAAGTGTTTCCGCCGCTTAACCGTAAACTCTGGCGACTTACCATAGACCCAATCCCAGTTGTTATAGTACTGCTCATAGATCTTATCAATTTCTTTTTGATCTTCAGGGGTAACCACGTATTGCTTATCCTTAATCTCCTCAAGGTCGTCAACATGGAAGAGACCTTTTAGCAATTCATCCCTAAATGTTGGCACATCAATATCTTGGTACTTTTCATCCAAGTATGGACGAAGGTTCGTAACCCGTGATCGAACTGATTTGATCCCCTTTGAAGCAATCTTATCTTTTGCCACATGAAGTGCATCCGCGACGACACTTAAGTCAACATCAAGCATTAAAGTTCCATGGGAGAACGTCTTTCCATTACGTGAATACATCGCATTCCCCGAGAATTTCTTACCATCAACTAAAATATCATTACGACCGCTGACTTCTGCACTAGTAGCACCCATTTGATGAAGAACATTAACAATTGGCTGGGTAAACGATTTAAAGTCACCGAATTCTTCACTATCGCTTGGGACCACAAAACTAAAACAGAGGTTCCCTAAGTCTTGATAAACAGCACCACCGCCTGATAAACGTCGGGTTACCCGGATATTGTGTTCCTTTACATAATCATGATTAATCTCTTCAAGCGTATTTTGGTTCCGGCCCACGATAATACATGGTTCTTCATAATAAAATAGTACTAAAGGCTCTTTCCCAAAATCCTTATTATTCATTAAATATTGTTCTGTAGCTAAATTCATTCCAATATTATGAGAAGTCATTGAAACATAACGCATAACTAGCACCCTCTTATAAAAACATCAACATAAATAGACTAAAAATTTACTTTTGTCATTTAGTCATCCATTTGTAGTGTACGTCTTTTAGTAAGCGTTTGCAATATATTATCGACAAAGCAAAAAATACTTTCTTTTTTACATCTTTTTAGGGCGAAAACATTTTATAATAAAGGTATAAACTTTCGGAGGTATCTATTATGACAGAAATTTATCCATACAAACACATTCTAGTTGCTGTCGATGGCTCAAAAATTACTAGTAACGTCTTAGAAAGTGCCATTGATTCTGCACTACGGAATCATGCTAGCCTTGATATCTTACGGATCGTTCAAGTAACGCAACTAACAGATGGCTATAGTAATGCGGCCCTTAGCAACGAAGAAACATATAACATTGTTAAAACCACCAAGGAACGACTCGATGACTTGAAAAAGCGCGCGGTCGATGCGGGGGTTGAAGATGTTAACGTTCATATCCGGTTTGGAAATCCAAAACGTGTTATTGCTCATGAATTTCCGTCAGATCACAACACCGACTTGATTGTTCTCGGTGCGACTGGTGTATCTGGTCTTGAACGCTTTGTCCTTGGCTCTGTTACCCACTATGTTAGTCGGATGGCAAAATGTGATGTTCTTGTTGTTCGCAAAAACGACCATGTTAACTAGGTGAAAAAACGGTGAAACAAATTGTTACTGGCATCGTTGCTCATGTCGATGCTGGAAAAACGACTTTAACCGAAGCCCTCATGTATGAAACCGGCGCTATTCGAAAGCTAGGCCGCGTGGATAATGGAGATGCTTTTTTAGATCCTAATACGCTCGAAAAACAGCGCGGAATCACTCTTTTTACCCATCAAGCTGAACTAACCTACAATAACCTTGCGCTTACCCTTCTCGATACTCCGGGACACGTCGATTTTGCTAGTCAAACAGAACAAGTCTTACCAGTTCTTGATTATGCAATTCTTGTCGTTTCAGCCACCGATGGTATTCAGGGATACACGCGCACATTATGGGATCTTCTTGCGCGTTATGATATCCCGACCTTCATTTTCATTAACAAAGAAGACGTGATTGGTGCTAATCCTAGCGGTGTTATCGAGCAACTGCAAAAAGATTTTTCGCCGGCTTGCCTTGATTTTGCTGATCCATTAACTGATGAAGTTAGTGAAACAATTGCCATGCAGGATGATACAGTTTTAGAAAACTACCTCAATACTGGCAGTCTTAGCGATCAAACAATTCAGCAATTGATTAAACAACGTAAAGTGTTCCCCTGTTATCGTGGAGCAGCCCTAAAGTTAACTGGAATCACTAAATTCTTAAAGGGACTTGAGAAATGGACTGTTACGCCTGAGTTCGCTGATGAGTTTGCGGCGCGGGTATTTAAGATTTCCCATGATGACAAGGGTAATAGGCTTAGTTGGGTTCGCGTATTCGGTGGCAAAATTCCAGCTAAAGTAGTTTTGTTAAATGAAGAAAAAGTGAACCAAATCCGAATATATAACGGGGCTAAATTTACCCCAAGTCAGGTTTTAAACGCAGGTCAAGTCGGTGCTCTTACTGGACTAACTTCTACATCCCCTGGGCTTGGCCTTGGTAAAACAAAACCACTTCCATCGCCAGTTATAAAGCCCGTCTTAAATTATGCCGTTAAAGTTGCTAAAGAAGATCTTCATGCTTGTCTCAACGCCTTAAAAGAGCTTGAAGATGAAGATCCGCAACTACAGATTTCTTGGCATACCCACATCCAAGAGATCCATGTCCAAATTATGGGAGAAGTCCAACTTCAGATCCTACAACAATTACTTCAGAAACGTTACCAACTAGAAGTTACATTTGACGAGGGAAATGTTCTCTACCAGGAAACAATTACTAACAAAGTTGAGGGGGTCGGTCACTTTGAACCCTTGCGTCATTATGCCGAAGCCCACCTTCTTTTAGAACCAGGAAAACAAGGATCTGGAATTACTATTAGTAGTGATTGCAGTCTTGATATCCTGGATCGCAATTGGCAACACCAGATCTTAACTAGTTTACAGACCAAAGAACATTTAGGGGTTCTTACAGGAGCTCCCCTTACCGATGTCAAAATCACCCTCATTGGTGGTCGCGGCCATATTAAACATACAGTTGGTGGAGATTTTCGTCAGGCTAGTTGGCGAGCGGTTCGCCAAGGATTGATGGAGTTGAAAAAACAAAACGAATGTCAATTATTAGAGCCTTGGTATGCTTTTCATCTTAAAGTCCCGAATGACCAAGTAGGACGTGCAATTAATGATATTCAACAAATGCATGGTACGTTCGAGCTTGATGAAGCTAATAGTCAAGACCTAATCCTGATTACGGGAACCGCTCCTGTTGTGGGTATGCGCGACTACGCCCAAAGTGTTCGCGCCTACACTCACGGCCAAGCTCAGCTCGAGCTTGTTGTTGCTGGCTATTATCCATGTCATAACGCTGAAAATGTTATTAGTGATGTTAATTATGATCCGGTTGCTGACCTAGAAAACACTCCTGATTCTGTCTTCTGTGCGCATGGTGCTGTTTTCCCCGTTCCATGGAATGAAGTCCCAGCAATGGCGCATTATCCATATAGAAAATAGGTTGTTGATAAAGAGAGAGGCTGAGAAAAAACTTCGTTTTTTCAACAGCCTCTTTATTTATACGAACATTATTTAAGATATCGTGGAAATTAACCACAAGGCTCGAGGCTAAGTTCGAACTATAATCAGCCCGTGCCGTGCTAATCACCGTTCTATCCTTAGCCCACCGCCTTGTCGAGAAGGTTAATTCCCACTCACTCTCTTTTTTCATTCAATTGTCAATAGCAATCCATACAATGCACCTAATAAATTAGCTTTATTGCCAAACTTTGCGGTCATTATTTCTGGCATCGTGACATCATCATGAAGACGATAATCACCCTTTTGTAAAAGCATAAATTGTTTCTTTATTTCATCAATTAAAATTTTTTGTGCACTAATGCCACCACCAATAAGGACCCGTTCAAGGTCAACAACTGTCTGAATATTTAAGATTAGGATAGCTACTCGCCGACAAAAGCCTTCAAATAAAGACCAAATAACTGGATTATGACGATTAATTTCTTTAAATACTCGTCGGCCATCCGTTTTATCCTTAATATCACAAATGTCAGCCATGGTTTCAATCATCTTAACTGCTGAAGTAGTAGCCCCCATTGTCGAATAGTGAAGTTCAGGCGCATCATTATCAATGATCATGGCACTTAATTCACCAGCCTGAAAATGTGGTCCATGCAAGAGCTGGTTATTAATAACAATCCCGCCGCCAACTGAAGTTCCTAATGTAATTACAGCGCCATTACTGATACCGTTGAGATTGCCAAGCCACATTTCCGCCAATGTCGCACAATTAGCATCATTACCAACATATACTGGGCAATGAGCTCGTGATTCTAGATAGGCTGCAAAGTTAAAGGTCCCCATAAAGCCAAGGGCACCAGTAAACTTTACCTCTTCCGTCGCCGGATTGACGACTCCTGGAAGACTGACACAAATCGCAGTGACCCTGTCTAAAACCGGCTCCACAACAGCAAAGATTGCAGCCAGAAATGCTTCTTTTTGATGAGGAGTTGGGACATGATTTTTCTCAAAAATATTACCAGAGTGATCAATTAACGCACTCTTTATCTCTGTCCCACCAATATCAATACTCAAATACTGTCGTTGCATAACTCCTCACCTCATCTTTCTTATATTATACACGACTCCGCTGCTGAGGGTACCATATACAAATACTGATGAATAAGCCCACCAGGGTAAAAGGCAACCAACTAAAGCCAAGTTGATACAAGGAAAAGTATTTTTCTGCAAAATGAATTAATGACATACTAAATGAGGTATCCCGTAAAACCGGTGGGAAAGCATTTACCATATCAAAAAACGCAGGAATCATTGTTATACCTGTCGTGACCCGGTAAATTAACGAATCTCCCTTGAATAGGGGCGAAAAAATACCTAGTAGGATCAACACAATGGCTAACGGATAAAGGAACATTAAAACTGGTATCGACCATGAAACGATCCGATCTAATCCCATATTAGCAACTAGAAATGACAATAGGCAATTGCCCCGTAAAAAGGCTTTATAAGAAATCTGGGGAAAACGATAATGAAAGTCCTGAGCAAAAGCAACTACTAACCCCATCGCCGTTGTCATACACGTGATTGTCGCAAGGGTTAACAATAATACATTTCCAAAATCTCCCATATAATAATGAGCAATTTGATTTAATGTTGTTCCCCCATTAGCTGCGATTGCGAATTGGTGCCGACTCGTTGTCCCTAAATAAATTAGTCCAATATATAAAATCCCAATTCCCAAAATTCCAATCATTCCACCCTTGGTAGTAGCGAGTGAAACTGATTGTTGAGATTTAAAACCAAGTTGGCGGATTGCAGTAATAATCGTAACGCCAAAAACCAATGCTGCTAATGCATCAACAGTGTTATATCCCTGAATAAAACCATTACTAAAGGCATGATTAACATATTCTGGAGTTGGTTGGGGAGTAGTTGTACTTCCCATTGGATGAATAAAGGCGAGAAGAAAGATCAAAAATAACATAATAAGGAAAATCGGATTTAAAACCTTACCAATTATTTCAGTGATTTTTCCTTCACGCGTTGCAAAAAAGTAAACAATTAGAAAAAATGCTCCGGTATAGGTTAATAATCCCCAGCCTTGCATCCCTTTACTTAAATATGGCGCAACTCCAATCGTATAAGGAACAGTTGCCGTACGCGGGGTTGCACATAAAGGTCCAATAATTATTTGAACCAGGACAAGGAAAATAAGGGCAAACCTTTTCCCATTTGGTAAAGCTAGTTCATATAATCCATTTGCATGTGTAATACTAATCGCTAGTAATGCAAATAGCGGTAAAAGAACACCAGAAAGCAAGAATCCACCCGTCGCTGCTATCCACTGGTTACCGGCTAATTGTCCTAAATGCACAGGAAAAATTAAATTTCCTGCCCCAAATAACATTCCAAAAATTAGCGACCCAATTACCAAGTAGGTTTTACACGCTGCTTTAATTGAGCTCATAGTTAATCACTCATTTCTTTTCTCTAAATTTAATCTGACGCTAAATTATACCATGAAATAAGCGCCCAGGCAGAAGTACATTTCGAGCCCCGCAAGCAACAATAGGACTCCAATGTTCGTTTTTTTTACCGGGCGTTGGAGGCCATTGTTGTACTGCGCCATTTGTCTTTTATAAAAATAACTTGGCTTATGTCACAGTCCCTTTAAATCTAATTTTTTAAAAAGTTAGCTACCAGTTCCAAAATTTCTTGGCGTTGTGAGCCATTAAACATATGCCCTTCTTCCGGAATTAAATGCAACTCACTGTTAGGCATGATCACATTATATTTCTTTGAAGCTTCCGAGGAAACTACATTATCACCTAACCCATGAATTAGCAGTGTCGGTCCACTATAATGCTGTGCTGTTTCGTAAATTGGTAAAAGCTGCGCCGTTCGAAAGTAGTCACCACCAACGGTAAAGCCATGCACATCAACCGTTTCTGGTATATGGTTAGGGTCATATTGGCTTCCCTGACAAACTCCTTTTAGCGCATCATCTTTCAAGGTTGCAGCAGATGCCAGCAGTACCAGTTTTGTAATAATATCGCGATAATAAGCCGCCAGCATCGAAGCAACTACCCCACCTTGCGAATGACCAATAAGGTAAATCTTCTTTGCTTGCATAGTGGTATGAGCATAGTCAATGATTTTCATTCCATCCAGGATTTCACTGAAAACTGTCATATTCTTGAATTCACCATCACTATGGCCAGTTCCATCAAAGTCAAAGCGTAACGTTGGAATTCCTTGTTGGTTTAAATAGTGCGAAAGAGCATATAGAATTTTAGAATCATCATATCCCAGATTGCCCTTAAAGCCATGCATCAGAATTGCAACCGTATCGTTTTTAATCGTCGTTGTTCCTTCAAGAAGGCCATATAGTTTTAGACCATCTCGTTTGATTGTTATTTCCATCAAACCACCTCTCGCCTATTATACACTGTTTGACTTAGTATTTTAGTTTCTCCAACATTGCACGGTGGTGTGCCTCGTGTTTCTCATCCACCTTAACAAAGAAGTAAGAAACCGCGGCTAGGATGGCAACTACAACACCAACCGTAATCGTCTTAATTGTGAAATTGGTTACCATGTAGCACGAGATTAAGAGTGCCAGCACTGGAATGATATATTTTCCGGGAAGCTTAAACCCATGATTAGGAAATTCATTAGTATGTTCAAACTTAATTACTGCTAAAATGGACGGAACATATTGAACAAATGAAGCAAGCACAATACAAGAAACAAGAAAGAGGTAAGATTGCGTAACTAATAGCATTGAAACAATGGCTGTCAGAATGATTGCTACTCAGGGTGCATCATGGCGGTTCTTTTTACCAACCCACTTTGGCAACATCGCGTGTTCATTCGCTAGTGAGGAAATTAATGACGGAGTGTTAAAGGAGGCCGCAAATGCCACCCCGAAAATACTGATTAACATTCCCACAATTACTAAAATGTACCCCCATTTACCGACACCAGTTCCAAAGGCATTTGCAATTGGCGTACTATATTTTGACATCCTAGTTCCCAAAATACCGATTGCTACTAGCATCATTAGCGAATACATAATCGTTACACTAACCATTACGGCGATTAATACACGCGGAATATTTTTCTCCGGATCAGTCATTTGTTTTGCGGCAATTGGAATAAACGAAAAGCCGGTAAACATATAGAAAACAACACTAAAAGCTGCGCCAAAATGTTTGGCAAGCGGCATTGCTCCGGTGGTTGCTGCATAAGGAATTACCGGTGAAAAATTAGCAAAATGAATGCAAAAAACGCCAATTACAATAAAAGTAAGAATCGTAATCATTTTTGCAGCTGAAGAGAGGTTATCGACCAACTTAACAAGCGTCCGGCCAAAGAAATTAATAATTGAGAATAATAAAATTAAGCCAAAAACAGAAACATAGTAAACCCAATGAGTATTAAAAACCGGCAAAAAGCTTCGGAGAGTTGTCAACAAAGCTACCACTTCGGCAGATAAAGTACAACATCCTAGAAACCATGTAAAGAAGCCGAGCTCATAGCCAGTAAACCGGCCAAATGCATTATAGGAATAAAGCCATGCGGCACCCGATCCGGTAAACCGACTAGAAAGATCTGCATAACATAATGCAACCATGCTAACCGTAATCGCTGCACAGAGTAAGACAAAGACACTTGCTAAATTCATATCCTTATAGATAACTTGTGGTAGCAAAAAAGCACCTGAACCAATAACACCATTAATACCTAAAAAATAAATTGAAATAAACGATAACTTTTTAGGATTTTTCTTTTTCGTATTGATAAGCCCCACCTTCTATCCTTTATAACAAAAATAATATTACCTTCATCTAAAGTCTATTCTTATTTTAAAGGGTTTACAAGTAAGCAAGGTAACCAATCTTTATATTTACAAACAAAAAGAGACCGAGTTAAACTGGCTCTACAATTTTAAGTACTGATGAATTTAACATCAGTGCTTTATTTGTGGCAGATTGCAAGAAATAACTTGAACGAATTTAGTGACGTAGATTAATCAAGAAGATCTCGATTGGTGTGTGCCAGTTAAGACATTTAAGTGGTCGGGAATTCAGATACCAATTGATTTGAACCAGCTGGCGATCGCTCAGCTCTTCAATGGCTTGTCCCTTGGGAATAAACCGTCGCAAAACTCGATTACGGTTCTCATTACTACCGCGTTCGTGCGGTGAATAGGCATGGGCAAAGTAAACCTGAGTACCCGTTAGCTGTTCAATTGCCTGATAGTTAGCGAACTCTTTCCCATGATCCACGGTAAGCGTCTTGAGCTTGTCTTGAAGTTGACTAGCTAGTTCAAGTACGGCTTGAGTCATGGACTGACTGTCGCGACCATGGAGCCGTTTAACAATTGTCAGGCGACTCTTACGCTCCACAAAAGTCGCCACAGCTTGACCTTTACGTTTGCCAGAAAGTACGGTATCAGCTTCAAAGTGGCCGAATTCTTGGCGAGTTTCGACTTTATGAGGACGCTCCTCAATGGAGCGGCCGTGACTGAACGTACCACGCTTTTCTTTAGCACGATGACGACGAATTCCATGATCAGGCAAATCGGGTAACTGTACATCAAGCCATCCTTGATCAATCCAGTTATAGACCGTCTTGTAGGCAATCCCAACTACATGGGCAACTTGTTCAGGGGACCACTTCTGGACTTGAATCTTTTCCTCAATCAAGTGCTTAAGGCTTTTAGTGAGTGAAGACTTCCGCCCCCGTTGACTAACCTTGCGTTCAAAGTCAGTTTGCGCTAGTTCAGCTTAATACCCACTATTTAGCCGGTGAAGTTCGTTAAAGATGGTGGTCTTACTAAAGCCTAAGTAGTTAGCGATGTATCGCAAGGAACGTCCTTCATTATGAAGCGTTTCAATGACAACACGGTTCTGGAATGATAAAATAGTGGTGCTCATCAAGGTCCTTCTTTCTAATGGATTGTGTGGTAACACCATTAAAGACCTTGATGGGTTTTTCTGTCCACTTAAATGTTCAACTTAAATTTTACAATCTGCCTTGTTTAAAATTTAAAATAAAAAAGCGAAAGATGGTTGGACCCCGTCTTCGCTAAGAAAGGACCATCTTTCATGAACAATTCTATCAAAACTATCTTAGGAATTAAAGATCCTTACCTCAAACTAGATGAAAAGAATTTTGATAACCCAATTGAAGATCAACCTAATCAAATCATTGTCCATCTTATTCAAACTTACCCCATGCATTGCCCAAAATGTGTACACTTAATGTGTAAAAATGGCTATAGAACAGTTAATTGCTTGGGACCAGAGCTTCACTTTAAGCCAACAATCTGGTCGATTAAAAAGCAAAAATATATCTGTAAAGCTTCTTCTTCTTGCCCTGAAGTAGTTACTAAATTAGCAGCCGTTGAAGATATTCATTATCGTAATCATATCTCTTTAGCGATAAAACAACGGGCAATGATGCTTCTAACAAAAAACGAATCACAAAGTGATTTAGCCAAAGAATTAAATGTCTCTGACTGGACAATTAGACGAGTCATTACAAATCTTGATCAGTTTTTTAAGCCTAACTATCATTGGTTACCTCGCCATATTGCCTTTGATGATTTCAAGTCTGGTCGCTTTGCCCCCAGCGGAATGAGTATGATTCTAATGAATATTGAAAATAAGCGGACGCTTGATATTATCTTGTCACGTAAAAATAGCTATCTGCGAAAATACTTTCTTCGATATGACCGTTCAGCACGCTTAGCAGTTCAAACAGTAACGGTTGACTTGTACACTCCTTACCGCCATTTGATTCATGAGCTTTTCCCCCACGCTTTAATTATCGCTGATCATTTTCATATTGTTGCTCAAGCATATCGTGCATTTAACAAAATTAGGATCCAAGTAATGAATCGTGCCGGTGCTGGCACTCATAAATGGCGTGCACTTAAGCACTTTTGGAAATTACTCCTAACGCCTGCTAATGAGCTTAAATATGATAATTATTGGTCAAGGCGTAACTTTAGTTACGCTCAATTAACCGATGTGGAAGTCATTCATCGTCTTCTAAGCTTTGATAATGAACTAAAAAGGGCTTATGAATACTATCAAAACTTAATTCTGGTGATTGCTCATCGTAGCAAGAAAGAATTAAAAAACTTACTCGCGATTAAATGGACGCAGCTTCCCCAAGCACTGCAAAAAGTTCAGCATACTCTTCGCAGCCATAAACAAGAAATTTACAATAGTTTTAAATATGATACCTATACAAATGGTCCCGTTGAAGGAACTAACAATAAAATTAAAGTTATTAAACGAACTACTTATGGCTTTCGTAATTTCTTTAATTTCCGAATTAGAATCCTCCTTGCATTACCAAATACCTACATTGCAATAAACTGGAGAAATAAACAAACAGCTCATGCCAAAGTCCAGGCACAAGCTGCTTAGTAAAATTATTTTATTTTCTCATCAGTACTTCTTGACGAAGAGCCGTTAAACTCGATCTCTTTTCTTAATTTATTAAGTGTTTAATTAGCAATCAGTAGCTGATTACTTAAGACCCTTCCAAGTCCAGTTAGTAACTTCTGGTAAGTCCTTACCTTCTGAACGGATGTAGTGGTTGTGCTTGTTGATCATGTTGTCCATCTTGGCAACAAATGCAGCACTCTTTTGTTCGTAACCAGGAACACTTTGGATAGCGTCCTTAGCTAAGTGGAACCGGTCAAGTTCGTTTAATACACGCATGTCGAATGGAGTGGTGATATCACCATTTTCTTCGTATGAGTGAATGTGAACGTTACGGTTAGCACGATCGAAGAACAATGCTTGGATCATGTCACGGAATCCGTGCCATGCAAAGATAACTGGCTTGTCAGTAGTGAAGTAACTATTGAATTCAGCATCAGTTAAACCTTCAGGGTTCTTGTCAGTGTTCATCAAACGCATAATTTCGATGATGTTGATGTAACGAATCTTCAATTCAGGGAAGTTGTCATGAAGAATGTCAATAGCTGCAAGAGCTTCTTCAGTAGGTTCAGTACCAGAAGATGCAAATACAACATCTGGTTCAGTACCTTGGTCAGTAGATGCCCAGTCAATGTAGCCAAGACCATTGTCAGCCAATTGAGTAGCTTCATCAATAGAGAACCATTGTGCACGTGGGTGCTTAGAAGTTACGAAGAGGTTGATGCATTCTTGGTTACGGAATGCCTTGTTAGATACAGCCATTAATGAGTTAGTATCTGCTGGCAAGTATTCCTTAACGAGATCTGGACGTTCCTTTTCAAATAAGTGAGTCAATAGACCTGGATCTTGGTGAGTGTAACCGTTGTGATCTTGTTGGAATACAGTAGAAGTATCAACAAAGTTCAATGCTGGGTATTGGTGACGCCAGTAAAGATCCTTAGCCTTACGTAACCACTTCATGTGTTGAGTAAGCATTGAATCAACAATACGACCGAATGCTTCGTAAGTTGCGAAGAATCCGTGACGACCAGTTAATGTGTAACCTTCAAGGAATCCTTCAGCTTGGTGTTCTGAAAGTTGTGAATCGATCATACGACCTTGTGGAGCCACATCTTCGTCGTTTGGTTCGTGGACACTTTCCATCCATTGACGCTTTTGACCATCAAGGAATGCGTAAAGACGGTTTGACTTAGATTCGTCAGGACCAAATCCACGGAAGTTAGTTGGGTTCAATTCAGCCATCTTGTTGAGGTACTTACCCCATTCAAGCATGTCTTGCTTTACAACAGA
The DNA here is from genome assembly GCF_034259105.1 of Limosilactobacillus reuteri. Classification (NCBI taxonomy): domain Bacteria; kingdom Bacillati; phylum Bacillota; class Bacilli; order Lactobacillales; family Lactobacillaceae; genus Limosilactobacillus; species Limosilactobacillus reuteri. Next base: position 1,860,773 of record NZ_CP139478.1, read on the forward strand.
ACCAGGATTTTGAACATCAATAGCAAAATCACGGTAGTTTGGCAATACAAGTGGCTTAGGATCGATACCACCATTAGTGATAGGGTTCATAGCCATACGACGGTTACCTTCTGGTGTGTTCTCTTCAACAAGAGCAACTGGGTGACCATCTTCGTCAAACAATTCTTCTGGCTTGTATGACTTCAACCAGTCAACAAGGATGTCCTTGTGTTCCATGTCATCTTGGGATACTGGAACTGGAATTTGGTGTGCACGGAATGAGTTTTCAATTGGGTTACCATCAAGGTCAGTCTTAGGACCAGTCCAACCCTTAGGTGCACGGAAGATAATCATTGGCCATTGTGGTAATGAGTTATCATTGTTTTCACGAGCGTTCTTTTGAATAGCCTTGATTTCTTCAACAACCTTGTCCAAAGTCTTAGCCATTTCTTCGTGAACTTCCATGTGAGGCTTGTAACCATTGAATTCACCATCACGGTCAGCTTCTTTGTAAGCTGAAACAAAGTATGGCTTCCAACCCATACCTTCGAAGTACTTAGTAAGTTCTTCGTCGCTCATCCGTGAAAGGATAGTAGGGTTAGAAATCTTGAATCCGTTAACTTGGATGATTGGTAATACCGCACCATCCTTGATTGGGTTGATGAACTTGTCTGAGAACCATGATGCCATTAATGGACCAGTTTCAGCTTCACCATCACCGATTTCAACAGCGGCAATAACTTCTGGGTTATCTAAGATAGCACCAACACCGTGTGAAAGTGAGTAACCAAGTTCCCCACCTTCGTGGATTGAACCTGGTGTTTCAGGTGCAGCGTGTGATGCAGTACCGCCTGGGAATGAGAAGTGCTTGAATAACTTAGCCATTCCCTTAGTATCTTGAGTATATTCAGGATAAATTTCAGTGTATGAACCATCCAAGTATGAGTTGTTAACCATAACTTGGCCACCGTGACCTGAACCTTCGATGTAGAACATATCAAGGTCATACTTCTTAATTACACGGTTCAAGTGTGCGTAAATGAAGTTTTGAGGAACAATAGTACCCCAGTGACCAATTGGCTTAGGCTTAACATCTTCTGCCTTTAATGGTTGGCGAAGTAATGGATCACCCATTAAGTATAATGTACCAACTGAAAGGTAGTTAGCTGCACGCCAGTAAGCATCAACACTTTCCAAGTATTTCTTGGAATCGTAATCTACTGCCATCTAATAAACACTCCTTCTATATAAATCAATACGTCCTGTGCTTTCTAACAACATAACGTAAATCATTAAATTTACAATGTTAATGATAAACTGTTTTTTCAAAAAGTCAACCTTTTTACAAATTGATACGGTCCAATTATAAAAAATTAATAATTTTAAGCCGCTCTTTAGTTTTGCAAACCGGCTAACATCTTTAGTCTAACACCATTTGCCACATTCTACGGTTATCTCGCGCAAACTTATGACAATCTAATGAACTTAAATTAATATTAGCCTTCCTGGTCTAAGCTAACAAAAGTACTATATTTCATGTATTTATAGTGAATACGCATATTTGAAACTTCAAATGGTGTTCCATCATCTAAAAAGAAGATTCCATCAATTATGCCCACCGGTTCTGTCGAGCTTAACTTTAATAATTCTTGGTCTTGTTTATCTGACGGTGATACGCCAATGGTCATGAATGACTTGGTAACTCGTTTTCCCATCTTATCCTCAAGATAATTAAAAATAGAGCCGTTAACAATTTCAGGAGATAAGGTTGGTGTAATCTTAATCGGGATAAAACCAGTTTCAATCATAAAAGGTTGGTCATCAATTAGCCGTAACCGTTTGATTTGGTATACAAAGTCATTATCATTGAGGAACAACTCTTCTTGTACATCCTTATTTGCGGGAACAACCTGGTAATCAAGCAACTTAATTCCTTGCTTCTTCCCATCAGCACGGAAACTATCCGTAACTCCCAAATTACTCCCCTCATAATGAAATAAGGACTGATTTTTTAGGTAGAGCGGATTAATGAATGTTCCCGAACCGCGCTTTTTGAAGATAATTCCTTCTTGCGCCAATACACCTAGCGCTCGTTTGATTGAACTTCGACTTACCTCGTAAATCTCACTTAAGCTTCGTTCGTCCGGTAGCCGCATTCCGGGGTATTCATTGCCTAAAATTTTTTGTTTTATATCACGCATCACTGAGCGATATACTAAGTCTGCCATCTAATTAACTCCTCGGATTTATTTAATTCGAATTTTAATGATACACTTTAAGTATAGCAGACCTATTTTAAATTGGGATCTTTTTGTAAAATATTGGTGCGACCCAGATAAATTTAGGAGATGATCTTCTTATGAGTAAAAAGAATAAAAAAAGTAAAATAAAAAAAACGCAGGTGGAACAAATCTTAGATAAAAATAATATTCCATATGAGCAAGCTGAATTTCCGACGCATCAAGGTGGCGATGTCCGTTCAATGAGCGTTGACCGTACCGGTATTGATGAACATGTCATTTATAAAACCCTTGTCCTTACTGGTAATGTAACTGGCCCCTTAGTCGGAGTCATCCCCGTCGATACTCACCTTGACGAAAAGAAATTAGCTAAAGTTTCCGGCAACAAAAAAGTTAATATGGTTCCGCTTAAAAACTTGTTAAAGACAACAGGTTATGTTCATGGTGCTAACACGCCTGTAGGAATCTATGAAAAATTTCAATATCCGATTTTTATTGATACTGAAGCAAAAGAACAAGGCGAAATTTATGTTTCATCTGGAAAAGTTGGTCGATCGGTTAAACTAAACGCTGAAGACTTAGCCGGATTAGTTCATGCAACTTTTGCTGATTTAGAACAAAAGTAGTTTCCGATTGATTGACCTCCCTAGATGTGAAGACTAAACTTATTACTATAGTTTTATTTAAGGTCATTATAGAAAGGTCCTGAAAAAATGAAGAAAAATCTATCTGCTTGTACGACTGTCCTCGTAGGTCGTAATGCTACAATTGACGGTTCAACCATGGCAGCACGGAACGATGATACTTTCGCCCCACTTACACCACAACGTTTTGTAACTTATCCGGCATACCATAATCATCCCAATCAAGTCAAAGCTTATTTAAATAAGTGTGTGATTGACCGGCCTGCTGATGGTTACCGTTACCAAGGCACTCCTAATGTCAACTACAAAACTGAAGGAGTCTTTGACGAAAGTGGTTTTAATGAAAAGAACGTTGGGATGAGCGCCACAGAAAGTGTTTATGCTAATGCACGGGTTTTAGCCTGTGATCCGCTTAATACTGAAACAGGAATTAATGAAGACCTTATCGTTGCCGCTACCCTCCCCTTCATCGATAGTGCACGCGATGGGGTTGCTTACCTCGGTAAATTAATCGCTAAATACGGTTCTGCAGAAGGAAACGGGGTTATTTTTAGTGACAAAGATGATGTTTGGTATATGGAAATCGTTACTGGACATCACTGGGTTGCACAATGGATTCCAGATGATGCATACGCTGTTACTGGAAATCGAATTGCCATTCAGCAAGTTGATTTTAATGATAAGGCTAACTTTATGTGGTCTGACGGAATTCAAGAATTTGTTGCAAAGAACCATCTTAACCCAGACAAGTACGAATGGAATTTCCGTCATATTTTCGGAACTGCTGATATTTTTGATCAACACTACAACACGCCACGCCAATGGTACGGTCATAAGGTGTTAAATCCAGAAACTGAATTTGATCCGCTTGATTTTGATATTCCATTTATTATGCAAACGGATCATCGAATTACCCTTGAAGACGTGGAAAAGATCCTCAGTAGCCACTACCAAGGAACCCCTTACGATCCACTAGGCCATGAAGGTACCGATCAGCAAAAGCATATGTTCCGGCCAATTTCACTAAACCGGACGCAAAATTCCCACGTTCTTCAAGTCCGCAATGACTTACCAGAAGCTGCTTCAACGATTATGTGGATGAGCTTTGGTATTCCTACCTTTACCCCATACGTTCCATTCTTTGGTAATGCTGAAGATATTGATGTAAGCTATCGTGAAACACCAGAGAAACTTAATATGGATTTAAAGAGTGCTTACTGGATGTATCGGGCGCTTTCAATGATTGTCGAATCACACCATGCAGAATTTTCTAAGGCCGACTTGGATTATCTCAAAGATGCCCGTGAATACCTCTACCGCTGGGTAAATGAAGTTGCTCCACGGGTTAAGGGGATGTCATCTTCTGAAGTCAGTGCTTTCTTAAGTTCAAAGACGCATGAAATGGTTGCTGAAATGGCTAAACGAACAAAAACTTTAATGGCTGAGTTAGTAATGAATGGACTCGAACTTTCTAAGTTAACATTCCAAATCGATAAGAATTTGTAAAAATAAAGATGAGGCTGAGAAAAAACTTAGGGTATTATCGCCCTCTGTTTTTTTCTCAGCCTCAACTATTTTTATGAACAATAACAAGATAACGTGCAAAACAACCACATTTTTCTTTAATTATTTCCAGCAAACTGACTATTATAAAGATTACCTAAATTTCAAGAATAAGTTAGCCACTGGACTCAAATAAATATACCTAAATTTCAAGAATAAGTTAGCCACTGGACTCAAATAAATAATACTGACCAATTGATTATTGGTTGATGGAGCTGTGATATCTCTTGGTAGAAGGCCTTACGATAGATATCCATTGACGAATGTCCATTAAACATAGCTCGTGGATAGTGATTCATCCAATCATTAGTCGCTATGATCTGAGCACTACTATAGTTATTTATAGCTTCACCTTTGGTAATCTCCTTGCGGAGAAACCGGTTATTGATCTCATTGGATCCACGTTCCCAAGGGGAATACGGATCAGCATAGAAAACATGATCGTGAACTTGTGTTAACTCACTAAATTCTGAACCGTTGTCAGAGGTTATTGTCTTAAAGATGCGATAGTAAGCATCTGTGCCCATTTTCTGGCGTAAATTTATAAAGAACTGATTTACTGCATGCGCAGTTTTACCAGCAATTTTACTCGTGATATTAACTCGTGAAAGGCGATCAGTCATTACTAGTACAACACTGTCATTACCGTTTTTCTGTCCCTGAACTGTATCTAGTTCCCAATGGCCAATTTCGGACCGTTGGTCCGCAGTTTGAGGTCGTTGAGCAATATTAGGCCCTAAGCACCTTTTAGCTTGCGGATGAGTTCGATGATGCTTACGTTTAGGTTTTTCAAAGAGGTCTAAATTGGACGTACGAAGCACACCCTCATTAATCCATTGATATAAAGTTACAACCGACTTTGGGATCAGGGTGCCATCATTCATTAAATCTCGAGCCTTATAAATAACCGCTTGTGGGGAGTAATGGTGGTCGTCAAACTCACCAAGCATTAGCTGATCAGCTAATCGTAAAAATTGCTTTGAAGAATAATATAAGCGACGACGACCAGAATGGCGGTGATGTTCAAGATATGTGGCCTGACCAGCTTCATAACTATAGATGTAGTAAGAATATTCGTAAATTTTACCATTAGATTTTTGACGACGAAGTTGGCGGACCGTACCACGGTTGAGCTCGTTATTAATTGTTTGATGATTAACTCCTAATTGGCGACCAATTGCGCGATTGGAAAGTCCTTGCGACTTTAAAGTCGCAATCATCACACGTTCTTCTTTAGTAAGATGAGCATTCTTTTTATGAGTAGTCAATAAACTAGTAGACATGGTATCATTTAAGTGCGTCATTTGACGGACATCCTTTCATATAGGTTTGGTTCACTTAATATGATACCTGATGTCACGCCGAATGGCGTTTTTTATTTACCACCAACTGGGTGGCTAACTTCATTCTATAATCCACCATTATAAAGATTAGCGTAAAAACCTTTTTTATTCATTAATGATTCATGGTTACCTGTTTCGATAATCTTCCCATGATTAACCACGACAATCTGGTCAGCCTTCCGAATCGTTGACAAGCGGTGGGCGACAACAAAACTAGTTCGTTCTTGCTGCAGAGCATTCATCGCTTCTTGAATCAAGACTTCTGTTCGGGTATCAACAGAACTAGTAGCTTCATCCAGAATTAAAATTTCCGGATCAGCTAAAAATGCCCGTGCAATCGTTAATAATTGTCGCTGTCCCTGTGAAATATTAGAAGCGGACTCGTCTAAGACCGTTTGGTAACCATCAGGCAGTTCACAAATGAAAGCATCCGCCCGGGCCATCTTAGCAGCATGGTAGACTTCTTCGTCCGATGCATTCTCATTCCCATACTTAATATTTTCAAAAATCGTCCCGGTAAATAGCCAAGTATCTTGAAGAACAATCGCAATATGCTTACGTAAGGTATCACGAGTCATTGAACGAGTATCTTTCCCATCAAGATAAATATGGCCACCTTGCGGATCATAAAAACGCTCTAAAAGATTAATAATGGTCGTTTTCCCTGCTCCGGTTGGGCCAACAATGGCGACCATCTTATCTCGCGGTGCTTTAAGGTTAAAGTCTTGAATAAGCGGTTCATCAGTATAGCTAAACTTAATATCCTTAAATTCAACTTTCGGAATATCCTTTCCAGTAAGTGATGGAATATCCTCAACCTTATCACTCATCTCCGGTTCATCCAAAACAGCAAAAATACGTTCTGCCGAAGCAATTGTTTGTTGGATGGTGTTACTTAAATTCGCAATTTGGGCAATTGGTTGAGAAAACTGATTGGTATATTGTAGAAATGCTTGCACATTACCAAGAGTAATCTGACCATGAATAACTTGAATCGCTCCAACCACTATTACAACAAGGTATCCAAGATTTCGAATAAAGACCATCATTGGCATCATTAAGCTAGAGAAAAATTGTGCTTCCCATGCTGCTTGGTAGTACTGATGATTCTCTTTATTAAACTTTTCTTCTTCATCTTGTTCCTTGTTAAATGTCCGCACGATCGTATGCGCAGCGTATGTTTCTTCTACTTGGTCATTAATTTTTCCCAAAGCAGCTTGCTGACGACCAAATAGACGTTGTGAAGTAGGGGCAACAAAAGCAACTACCAGAATACTAAGTGGAATTGTGACAAGGGCAATGATTGTTAATTTCCAACTAATCGTAAGCATTAAAATGAAAACACCAACAAGCGTTAACAAACTCGTAATGATTTGAATCAAACTTTGCTGGAGAGTTCCCGCAATATTATCCATATCATTAACCATTCGACTCATAATGTCCCCATTATTATGAGTATCGTAATATTTAATTGGCACCCGGCGCATTTTCTCTTCAAAATCTTGACGCAAATTGTAAATAACACGTTGCGATACTCGTGTCATAATTTGTAATTGGAGGAAACTAAATAGTCCAGAGAACAAATAAAGCAAAATGACTGTAATTCCAATTTGCCAAATCCGGGTAAAGTTAATTGGAAGGGTACTTAAGTGGGCACCAGCTTTCATTTCTGCATACCCTTTAAGCATTCCATCATAAATGATCGTAGTAGCTTCACCAAGAATTTTTGGTGCTAAGATTGACAAAATAACAGAAATAACAGCTAAGAGAATTGAAACAATAACCCCAACTCGCCATGGTCGTAAATAGGCAATTAATCGCTTTGTGGTTGGCCAAAAGTGTTGAGCCTGTTCAGGTACTTGTGGCCCTCTACGCACGATCAACATCCCCTTTCTCGACTTGTGACTTAATTATTTGTTGGTAAGTTTCATTATGTGCTTTTAATTCTTGGTGAGTTCCTTGACCAACTACCCGTCCTTCTTCAAGCACAATAATTTGATCAGCATCAACAACAGTAGAGATTCGCTGGGCCACGATAACCGTTACGGCACGTTGAATTTGTGGGTCTTTTGCTAAAGCAGCCCGGAGTTTTGCATCAGTTTCAAAATCCAAGGCCGAAAATGAGTCATCAAAAACATAAATCGATGCGGGCTTAATAATTGTTCGAGCAATCGCTAACCGTTGGCGTTGACCACCAGAAAAGTTACTCCCGTTTTGCTCAACAACTGCGTCCAATCCGCCTTCTTCACGGACGAAATCTGCTGCTTGCGCAATTTCAAGTGCATGCCACATTTCTTTATTCGTTGCTTCCTCATACCCAAATTGAAGGTTAGACCGAATAGTCCCACTAAAAAGAACTGCTTGCTGTTGAGTAATAGAAATAACCTCATGCAGATTATGCTGACTTAACTTTTTAACTGGAACACCATCAACTTTAATCTCCCCGCTTTCAATATCAAATAACCGCGGAATTAAGTTAACCAAAGCTGATTTACCTGAACCAGTCCCTCCAATAATCGCTAAAGTCTGACCCGCTGTAACTTTAAAGTTTAAGTCATGCAAAGCTAGTCTTTCTGCCCCATGGAAACGAAAATCAACATTTTTAAATTCAAGGGAAGCTGGTTGATTAATCGAAATCTTTTCTTGATCCTTTTCCGGTGCATTATGAATACTGATTGGCTGGTCCAAGACAGCATTAACTCGGGTAGCAGATGCCGATGCTCGGGGAACAAAGACAAAGATCATTGAAAGCATCATAAAGCTAATCATAATCTGAGTGGCATATGTCATAAAGGCAATTAAATCCCCTACTTGCATGCTCATATTAGCTACAAGATGACCACCCAGTAGAATAATGGCAACATTTGTCATTCCTAAAATAAGCGTTACCACTGGGAATAGTGTCGAAACAATTGTAAAGGCCTTGATTCCGGTTTGCGTGTAGTCCTCGTTTGCTTTTTTGAAGCGATTTTGTTCCCGCTCTTCCTGCCGAAAAGCACGAATAACTCGAACTCCTGTTAGCCCTTCCCGAAAGATTAAGTTAATGCGATCAGTTTTTTTCTGAATGCTCTTGAATAACGGAACCGCAAAGTACATAACTGCCATGACGATAATCGCTAAAACTGGCAAACTAATAAAAAACACTTTAGTTAGTTGCGGTTCTCGAACATACGCTAAAACACAGGCTGCAACAAGCATTACAGGTGATTGAAGCATCATCCGAAGCATTTGCACCATGACATTTTGAATCTGCACAATATCATTGGTTGACCGCGTAATTAAAGATGAATCGCCAAACTCATCCATTTCACGATTCGAGAAACGTAAAACCTTATGATAGATCTGGCTTCGTAGCTTTTCACCCACCTTCATTGATTGGGTCGCCGCAAAATAAACATTTAATCCGGCGGCCACTAATCCAATCGCAGCAACAATTATCATTTTAATTCCTTCATTCCAAATCACGCCCATATCTTTTTGCACAATTCCCCGATTAACAAGATCGGCGGTAACTGTCGGCAAATATAGATCACACGAAACTTGGATTAACAGAAAGAAAATTGCACCAATTGTTGCCCAAAAGGCTAAATTTTTTCGTGCTATCCGTATCAAAACAATCCTTCCTTCATCTATTTTTAGTCATCTTGAACTATTATACAGACTTTTTAGAAAATTAGCTTTTATTCTGATAATCCCTTTGATTAACACTTTTATATAAGATCCTAAATTTCAAGAATAAGTTAGCCACTGGACTCAAATAAATAATACTGACCAATTGATTATTGGTTGATGGAGCTGTGATATCTCTTGGTAGAAGGCCTTACGATAGATATCCATTGACGAATGTCCATTAAACATAGCTCGTGGATAGTGATTCATCCAATCATTAGTCGCTATGATCTGAGCACTACTATAGTTATTTATAGCTTCACCTTTGGTAATCTCCTTGCGGAGAAACCGGTTATTGATCTCATTGGATCCACGTTCCCAAGGGGAATACGGATCAGCATAGAAAACATGATCGTGAACTTGTGTTAACTCACTAAATTCTGAACCGTTGTCAGAGGTTATTGTCTTAAAGATGCGATAGTAAGCATCTGTGCCCATTTTCTGGCGTAAATTTATAAAGAACTGATTTACTGCATGCGCAGTTTTACCAGCAATTTTACTCGTGATATTAACTCGTGAAAGGCGATCAGTCATTACTAGTACAACACTGTCATTACCGTTTTTCTGTCCCTGAACTGTATCTAGTTCCCAATGGCCAATTTCGGACCGTTGGTCCGCAGTTTGAGGTCGTTGAGCAATATTAGGCCCTAAGCACCTTTTAGCTTGCGGATGAGTTCGATGATGCTTACGTTTAGGTTTTTCAAAGAGGTCTAAATTGGACGTACGAAGCACACCCTCATTAATCCATTGATATAAAGTTACAACCGACTTTGGGATCAGGGTGCCATCATTCATTAAATCTCGAGCCTTATAAATAACCGCTTGTGGGGAGTAATGGTGGTCGTCAAACTCACCAAGCATTAGCTGATCAGCTAATCGTAAAAATTGCTTTGAAGAATAATATAAGCGACGACGACCAGAATGGCGGTGATGTTCAAGATATGTGGCCTGACCAGCTTCATAACTATAGATGTAGTAAGAATATTCGTAAATCTTACCATTAGATTTTTGACGACGAAGTTGGCGGACCGTACCACGGTTGAGCTCGTTATTAATTGTTTGATGATTAACTCCTAATTGGCGACCAATTGCGCGATTGGAAAGTCCTTGCGACTTTAAAGTCGCAATCATCACACGTTCTTCTTTAGTAAGATGAGCATTCTTTTTATGAGTAGTCAATAAACTAGTAGACATGGTATCATTTAAGTGCGTCATTTGACGGACATCCTTTCATATAGGTTTGGTTCACTTAATATGATACCTGATGTCACGCCGAATGGCGTTTTTTATTTACCACCAACTGGGTGGCTAACTTCATTCTATAATCCACCTTTTATATAAGATAGAATATTATTTGAAAGCAATTACACACTTTTGGCACATACAGAAAGAAGATAGATATTTATGGTTAAAAAAATTTTTGCTTTTAGCATCCGAAAAGATGAAGAACCTTACGTTAAAGAATGGGCTAAGGATCATCCCGAAGTAGAAGTAGAATATACGGATGAACTCTTAACTCCTGAAACTGCCGCAAAAGCTAAAGGAGCTGACGGGGTAGTCGTTTACCAACAACTTGATTACACACCAGAAACGCTACAAGCACTGGCTGACAAAGGTATTACAAAGATGTCACTACGTAATGTTGGTGTTGACAACATTGACATGGCTAAGGCAAAAGAACTTGGTTTTGAAATTACCAATGTTCCTGTTTACTCACCAAACGCAATTGCCGAACATGCTGCTATTCAAACAGCCCGAATTCTTCGCCAAACCAAGGTCTTAGATGAAAAGATTGCTAATGGCGATTTACGGTGGGCCCCAACAATTGGTCGAGAAGTGCGTGATCAAACTGTTGGTGTTATCGGAACTGGTCATATTGGACGTGTCTATATGCAAATTATGGAAGGCTTCGGTGCTAAGGTAATTGCATATGACCCATTTGAAAATCCAGAATTAAAGAAGCAAGGATATTACGTTGACAGCCTTGATGATCTATATGCTCAAGCTGATGTAATTTCTCTTCACGTTCCAGCTACCAAAGAGAACTTCCATATGATTGATAAAGACGCAATTGCTAAAATGAAAGACAATGTTGTAATTGTTAACTGTTCACGAGGTGCATTAGTTGATACTGATGCTGTAATCGAAGGACTTGATAGCGGAAAGATCTTTGGCTTTATCATGGACACTTACGAAGATGAAGTTGGAATCTTTAATGAAGATTGGCGTGGCAAGGAGTTCCCTGACAAGCGACTTAAAGACCTTATTGATCGTTCAAACGTCCTTGTTACTCCACATACAGCTTTCTATACTACTCATGCTGTCCGCAACATGGTTCTTAATGCCTTTGACAATAACCTTAAATTAATTAATGGTGAAGAAGATGATACACCGGTTAAAGTTGGTTAATAATTATTAATCTTTCTTAAAAAGCTCGACTATTAGTGCAAAACTAATAATCGAGCTTTTTTTGTTCACTAAACTAGTGCCGTTTGTAAAGCACACGCAAGAAGGCCCCCAACAATTGGACCACACATTGGAACCCATGCATACCACCATTCTGAAACACCCTTATTAGGAACTGGCAAAATAGTATATGCTAAACGTGGTGACCAATCACGAGCTGGGTTTAAGGCAAAGCCAGTAGTTGTCCCGAGACATGTACCAACAACTGCAATAACCATTCCTACGATAAATGGCTTCAATCCCTGCGTAAAGTTGCCAAGATTTAATAAGATGAAAATAAATGCAAAGGTCGCAATCACTTCTGAGAAAAAGTTAAAAATTGGGCTATTTATCGCTGGACGAGTAGCAAAAATACCAACATTATTTCCTTCTTCTTCATTTGGGGTTGCTTTAAATTGTGGATAGAATTGAACAATTACTAATACTGCTCCAACAAACGCACCAAGAAATTGACCAAGTAAGTAAGGTATAACGTTACTCCATGGGAATAAGCCAAAAATAGCAAAAGGAATTGTTACAGCAGGATTTAAGTGCCCTAATGAACCCAGAAATCCTGCAACATAAACTCCCATTGTAACTGCTAAGCCCCATGAAATACAGATAAACCACCAGCCACTTTGTTTCCCATATGTTTTATTCAAACTATTACCAGCACAACATCCTGCTCCTAATAGGATTAAAACCATGGTGCCAAAAAATTCGCCAATAAATCCATGCATGTCTAAACACCAACCTTTTTATATTATTCCCAAATTGTATGCGTTTTCTATACATATAATGCTAACACATTAATTATGCATTTTATTGTCTTTATTGTATTAACTGTTCAATAACGGCAATATTTTACAAATTAATACACAAAAAAATCATGTTCCTTACCAGAAATTATTAGCTTTTCTTAAAATAAAACCTAGTCCTATGAAAATAATCACCAAGAAAAACCCACAGTAAATATATCTTTGCGGATGTCCTTTTACGTGTCCGTACCGATAATCATTATTATAACGTTGCATGGCTCCTATTATTAATCCACTGATTCCATTTATTGTTGGACTAAGCGCAAAGGACGCCGACACTTCGCTTATTTCATTATTATTAAAGTTAAAAATAATAAAAAGTACTCCACTCACCACTGTTGAAATTATTGTTGCAAGGTTAATTCCAACTAACATTTCATAGATAATACTATTATTAGCCTGAACCTTAATAAGTATTCTCGGGATCTCTTGCCAACTTCTTACAATAAAGAAACTGAGTAAAATACAATCACTAATAATGAACGGCAAAGTCCAACCATTATGTAGTTCTAAACTTGGTGGAGTTACAATCCCTGCAGTGCATAAAACTACTATTGGCCAATACATCGAAGCAAATCTTCGGCGTGATTGCGGTCGTTCCAGGAGAGCAAAAAATTGTCCCAAAAGAGCTTGCAAGCAATTTAAAACGATAAATATCATGACCCATATATTTAAGTAGCTAGGAATTAATACTACTTTAGGCTGTCCCCAGGCCAATACAATCGAAATAATTAAAATAATAGCTAACAACAAAGCCCTTGGTGCATAAGGGGACAGATTTCGATATTTTTCTGCTCGTTGATAAATTAATATCAGGTTATACATATTCATCACTAAAATGACAGCTGAAACCAGTAAAACAGAGTCCTGCAACTGATTTGGGGATGGGGGTTCTCCACCTAAAATAATATATGCTGACATTGTACAAAGCCATCCCACTATCCACATCAATGGAATAGTTGGTGTCAAGATTAATGGCTGACGCGGCAACCATTGTTCCATGTGAAACACCTCCTCAATATGGTATCTTACCATAAGAAATTGCTCAAAATCTGGTAAGATAAATAGTAGTTAGTTTTAGGAGGTAAATTTTTATGTTTTTACCACAATTAGGATTAAAAGGAAGCAGTCAACTAGACCAAATTGAGGATCGCTTACAGTATAATCCTACTACTTATGAATTTTATACTGATGCTGATGACTTTACTGATGAAGGCTACCAACGCCTCTATGATGCTATTCAATACGTTAAAGATGCTGGAATTAAAAATATTATTCTACATCACCCAATGAAGTTTCAGGATCATCATTCAGAAGTAGTGGCCCCTGAAAAACAGTATCCTGACCTATATCGCTTTATCGAATTCACAACTGAAAAGCTCCTTTATTTAGCTGATGATCTTGATGTTCAAGTTTTGGTTCATGGTGGTTATGCTGGTCCTGAGTCACGTTACTTTGTTTCACTCTACCCTAGTGTAGAAGACGCCCGAAATGCTGTTTATCAGCGGTTGGATCGTTTTGCAGATGCTGGCGGTGATCATATCATGTTTGAAAATTCAATTGCACCAGTCTTTGCTTACGGCGATCCCCTTCAAGAAGATGAAATTCTTGCGCATAATTATCGACTTGCCTTTGATACCTCCCATTGTTTTATTGAGCTTCATGGGAATAATCAGAAATTGGCCGTATCCCTAGAACACTTAAAAGATCGTACCGTTCACTATCACCTAGTTGATTCAATGGGCGAAACTCATGATAGTCTTACTCTCGGCACCGGTAAAATCGACTGGGCTAACGTTTTGCCTCACTTAAATCCAGCTGCTACTAGTATTTATGAAATTAACTTACACGATCAAAATAATTGTCGTGAACAAATTGACAGTCATAATTATTTAGTTAAACTTTACCAAAAGCTTAATATTAGAGGAGTTTAATCGTGAAGCAATATATTAATTGCCGTCATATTTCTTTAGTATTAGCCCTATTTATCCTCTACTTAGCAATCACTTACTGGGAAGTTGTTGCTAAATTTATCCAAACAATTTTTTCGGCAACCATGCCTCTTTTAATAGGAGGAATAGTCGCCTATATCGTTAACCTATTATTAAGACAGTATGAATACCTTTACTCGCATTTATTTAAGAAACCAAGTTCGCAAAAATTCAAGCGGCCAGTTGGAATAATAATGTCCTACTTAACAATCCTCCTAATAATCACCATCGTCTTTGCCCTGGTAATTCCCGAACTTATTACGTGTGTAAAACTACTTATTGCAAATCATAGTCACATTATCAACCATTTTATTGATTACTTTGAACATAGCAGTGATTTTAAGGGCTTCATCAATAGCTTTGATACCAGTAAAATTCAATGGGATAAAATTGGTAAATACCTTACATCTGGTGTTGGTGGAACTTTCCGGACGGTTATTTCAACAGCCTCGTCTGTATTTTCAGTTGCCACAACCGCAATTATTGCGTTTTTCTTTTCAATCTACCTCTTGATTTATAAAGAGATGTTGCAACGTCAATTTACTAAATTACTTTCAACATACTTTAGCCGATACCAGACACAAATAATTAAAGTTCTGAAAGTTTTTGATGAAAGTTACAGTAACTATATTGTTGGGCAATGTAAAGATGCCGCTATTCTTGGAATCTCGTGTTTTATTGGGATGACGATCTTACGAATGCCATATGCTTCAATGATCGGAGTTGTAACTGCATTTGGTGCATTAATTCCAATCATTGGGGCAATCCTTGGAGCGAGTGTCGGAGTAATTATCATTTTCGCCGTTTCTCCACTTCAAGCCGGTATTTTCTTGATCTTTATTATTCTCCTTCAACAGTTAGATAACCGCATTACCTATCCACTAGTTGTTGGAAGATCAATTGGTCTCCCAAGTGTATGGGTATTTGCTGCAGTTATTATTGGTGGAGGAATTTCCGGAATTCTTGGAATGATGTTCACTGTTCCTTTATTTGCAGCCCTTTATAAATTGTTAAGTGCTGATGCAAGAAACAGAATAACAATTCAAAAAAATGAGTGAAAAACCGTAGCATTTTTCACTCATTTTTTTATAAGTTATCTGGAACATCAGCAACAGGCTGATCCTTAGTCAGTCGATAAACTTGCGATGCATTTACACCAAAGTACTGGTTAATTCGCTTGCTCAATTCTTCCATCGCTTCATTAGCCCGTTCAATTTGTTCTGAATTAATTGCTTCCATAACTGCAACTACATTTTGAGAATCTTCTGTCAACATTGTTCGTTGAGCTTCACGCCAGTTTAAACAACGACAAACAGCACCTTCATCATCATAATAAATAACTTCGCCCTCTAAAGCAGGTTCATCTTCTTCAGCACCGACTGGCCGAAATGCTTCGCCACCTTTTGCAACACCCAAATGAAGGTCGCCAGCAATCTTATTTCGGTCTTCGATACCTACTGGAACACCATAGCTCAAGGAAATACTATTGTAGACATCAACAAGAGGTTCAATTGGTTCAAATTTCCGTCCTTGATTGGCACGCTTCAATAAGGCCTCAATTGATGAGCGCGCACCTTTCTTTTTCTTAAACTGTTGAAATGCTTGACGCCATTGATCAACAACTGGATTCAGACGAAAAGTTTCATTAGTTAAAAACTTATCAGCCTCATGAGTAGCATTTACTAATAGCTTCTTCCGTTCATCATAGTTGTTATCAGTATCATGGTTATCAATGCTATTTGCAAACAATATGTTTACTTGTGCATCTGGAAAAAGTTCCCAAAAACTTGGATCAATCGTCACTTGCTTCATAAAAATAATCTCCTCTTTATAAATTTAGTATTGACGTTTGCCCCCATGCTTTACGGTATCCCAATCACCATCAATATTTTGCCGGATACGAACTAGATAATCATGAACCTGCTGAGCCTCTTTTTCCGAGAAGCCTTTCAATGCCTCACTATTTGAAAATTGGTTTTCACGAATAATAAAAGGATAAATCTCTTTCCCCTTTTGAGTAACATAGAGTCGTTTAATTTTCTTATTCGTCGGATCACTTTTTCTTTCAATAAAGCCGTTTTTTTCAAGCTTTTTAACAGCACGGGCAATCGTTGTTCGGTCTACTTTTATCAAGTTTGATAATTGTTCTGAAATAATGGTGGATTATAGAATGAAGTTAGCCACCCAGTTGGTGGTAAATAAAAAACGCCATTCGGCGTGACATCAGGTATCATATTAAGTGAACCAAACCTATATGAAAGGATGTCCGTCAAATGACGCACTTAAATGATACCATGTCTACTAGTTTATTGACTACTCATAAAAAGAATGCTCATCTTACTAAAGAAGAACGTGTGATGATTGCGACTTTAAAGTCGCAAGGACTTTCCAATCGCGCAATTGGTCGCCAATTAGGAGTTAATCATCAAACAATTAATAACGAGCTCAACCGTGGTACGGTCCGCCAACTTCGTCGTCAAAAATCTAATGGTAAGATTTACGAATATTCTTACTACATCTATAGTTATGAAGCTGGTCAGGCCACATATCTTGAACATCACCGCCATTCTGGTCGTCGTCGCTTATATTATTCTTCAAAGCAATTTTTACGATTAGCTGATCAGCTAATGCTTGGTGAGTTTGACGACCACCATTACTCCCCACAAGCGGTTATTTATAAGGCTCGAGATTTAATGAATGATGGCACCCTGATCCCAAAGTCGGTTGTAACTTTATATCAATGGATTAATGAGGGTGTGCTTCGTACGTCCAATTTAGACCTCTTTGAAAAACCTAAACGTAAGCATCATCGAACTCATCCGCAAGCTAAAAGGTGCTTAGGGCCTAATATTGCTCAACGACCTCAAACTGCGGACCAACGGTCCGAAATTGGCCATTGGGAACTAGATACAGTTCAGGGACAGAAAAACGGTAATGACAGTGTTGTACTAGTAATGACTGATCGCCTTTCACGAGTTAATATCACGAGTAAAATTGCTGGTAAAACTGCGCATGCAGTAAATCAGTTCTTTATAAATTTACGCCAGAAAATGGGCACAGATGCTTACTATCGCATCTTTAAGACAATAACCTCTGACAACGGTTCAGAATTTAGTGAGTTAACACAAGTTCACGATCATGTTTTCTATGCTGATCCGTATTCCCCTTGGGAACGTGGATCCAATGAGATCAATAACCGGTTTCTCCGCAAGGAGATTACCAAAGGTGAAGCTATAAATAACTATAGTAGTGCTCAGATCATAGCGACTAATGATTGGATGAATCACTATCCACGAGCTATGTTTAATGGACATTCGTCAATGGATATCTATCGTAAGGCCTTCTACCAAGAGATATCACAGCTCCATCAACCAATAATCAATTGGTCAGTATTATTTATTTGAGTCCAGTGGCTAACTTATTCTTGAAATTTAGGGTTCTGAAATAATTCCTGGATGCTCATAAATACGAACAACATATAGGTATTGACCACGTGCTAAATCGATTTGCTTGAACTCAATATTGGCAATCGAATCGAGGGCTCAATCAATCATCCCTATTTCACGTAAAATATCAATCATTGATAAAAATTCTCCTTGTCTACAACATTAAAACGTTTTTGTTGTAATTGCAACAAAACATTCAAAGCTAATTATTTTCCAACGGCGCCGGCTGAGCAACTTTTTGCATTGCTGTTAATAATTGAGCAGCATCCATTCGCGTTAAAACTGATTTCAGTGCTAATGTCATTAATCGATCATTCTGCGGATTAATCACATTATTGCTTGGAATTTCTTCTCCAGCTAAAAGTGCATTCAAAATTTCAACAAAGCGGTCATAGGCAGCTTGCGGATAAGAATTCATAGTAACCTGAGCAATTCCTGCACGGATATCATCTAGTGAAAAATTTGGTTTTAATAATCCAATAAGTAAAAGATCTACTAATTGGTTAACAGCATACTTTTTCTTGATTGGTGCTTGAATAACTTTCTTTTTTACATAATTATTTACCATTGATTTTGTAAGTGGCTCAATTCCCAAATGGTTCAATTGTTCATTTACAATTGCCACCACCTGGTCAACATACAAACCTAGTGTAGGTAATTCTTTCCATCGTGGAAATCGCACCCGTGCTAAATTATTTTGCCATCGTTGATATTCTTCTAATTTATCCATATCACAACCTGCTTTCTTATGGGGCAATTCCAATCGATTGATTCCGAAAATCATCGGTAGTAACTGCTTGTTCAATTATCTGTGCTACTTGTCCTAATCCAATCTCTTTGCCTTCTAAAGCATCCCCTTCACTAACAACCTTAAGAGAAGTTTCTTCATTAGTAATTGGCAAAGCTCTAATAATAGTATATGGTAACTCAAATTCGTCAATCATTTTAACCGCATATTGATGAGCAAGGACCGCCTGAGTTGCCTGTTGTCCATACCATTCCTGTAGTTGCCGATTGGTCGCATCATCTGCTGTTCCTGCAATCGAAAGCATTACTATTTTTGATGGTAAAAACAGGGAACAATCGATCAATTCAGCTAACTCTTGCACTTCATCATCTACGTACTCATTAACAGTAGGAAGCCAACACAACACATCCCCACGTTGAATTTCAAATTTAAAACTAGTGAGCGCAACCGCTTCTGGAACCCTTTTGATAATAGTTGGTACTAAATCGTCATGCCGGTGACCAATAAAAACTATCCGACCCATCACAACCTCCAAATCTATTAGTAAGCCATCAATTCATCTTCAATCGTTGCATCTTCAATTCTGACATCAGTAATGGTGCTTTGCTCTAGTAATGGCAATAATGTTTGAATATTTCCAGTGAAAAGGAAACGGGTCTCATTACCTGCTTCTTCCAACATGTGTGCCCCTAGCTTTACTGCATTATCGATTGGGAAACCAGTTCCCATTACTGTCACAGTACAATCTACTCCATCATTCATCGATAAATCACGTGCAGAAGTCAAATGACTGCCATTAAAGTAATAAAGAGTATGAGCAAACCGCATCAATGTTGAAATATTTTTACTTGTGAAAAGCACTAAGGCATCGACCTTTTGAGCATAGTCTTTAACAAGGTGACCAATCATTTGCCGTTTATCTTCTTCCAAGCCGTCAAAGGCATCACTCAAAATAACGATTGGACATTGCCAAGTAAGGAGAAGGGCTATCCGTAGTTCTAGTTGTTGAGCATCACTTAATGCAGCAATCATTTGATCAGGTTCAAATTTTAATGATTTAAGCATTTGAAGTGCTTGTTCTGGCTTTAAAGCATTTTTATGATGACGTAATGCGTGGGCAACGGCTTTCTCCACTGTTTTTCCTTTTAAAACCACATCATCAATTCGGCCGATTTCATTTTTGCTTTGACGCTTATACTTTTTGAATGGGACCCCGTTAATTGTTACATCCCCATTTAAAATTTTTCCACGGACAGATAATAAATCTTCTAATGCAGTTGCTGCACCTGTATCGTTACTGCAAATTCCGATTACTTGTGGTGACTTTAGTTCTAATGAAACGTTATCTAATTGGTCTCCTGATTTAGCATCATAGACTAAATCATTAATTGTAATACTACTCACTATATAACCTCTTTTCCTAAGCTATCTACCTTTACTAATCTTATCATTTTTTAGGTAATGAACGAAATAAACATGGCCTTCTTTTTAACATGCTTTAATTTATAACGCCTTATTTGAATGGTAGAATAATATACATAAATTGTACTTACCAATCGAAATGAGGAATGTTATTTTGAATGAGGGCCAACTATTCACAAATTTTATAATTATCATCATTACGTTTATCTTTGCAGCATTCTTTGTAGCAGCCGAGTTCGCCTTAGTGCAAGCACGGGTAACGGCCCTAGAAGAAATGCAAGCAAAGCGCGATAAACCATCTGCGAAAATAAACCGTGCAATCAAAATGGTCACCAATTTAACGGAATATCTTTCGACCACTCAAGTAGGGGTTTCAATTTGTGGAATTATCCTCGGTTGGGTCGGCGAAGGAACAATTGAAGAGCTCTTAACTGATGCTCTCTCGCTGCCAAGCTGGTCACTAAACAATAGTGTCATCCATGTTATAAGTGCCATCGTGGGAGTTCTTCTTCTAACATATTTTGAAGTTGTCTTAACCGAAATCGTACCTAAAAACATCAGTATTGATATTCCAATTAAGACCTTGATGTTTGTTACCACCCTACTGCACTATTTTCACATTACTTTTTATCCTTTCGTCTGGTTGCTCAATAGTTCTGCCAACGGAATTGTCAAAATGTTAGGCATGAAGCCAGCTGATGAGAGTCAAGACGTCCTTTCGCAAAGTGAGATTATTAGCCTATCTCGAAACGCTGTCAAAGGCGGTGAGCTTGAACATAACGATTTATTGTACATGGAACGAGCCTTTGACTTTAACGATAAGGTTGCTAAAGATATTATGATTGATCGCACACAATTAACAGTTATTGATATCAATAAAACCGTAAATGATGCGATTAAACTATATCTTAAAACGAAATACAGCCGCTTACCGGTGGTTGCTGATAATGATAAGGATAAGATTTTAGGTTATGTTTTTAACTATGACTTAATTCGGCAAAAGCAAATTAACGGAGATGTATCTTTAGCAAAAGTTCTTCGCCATATGCCTACTACTCCTGAAACCACCCCAATTACCGAAGTTCTTAAGTTAATGATTAGTACCCGGGTGCCGATGGTAGTCGTTGTTGACGAGTATGGTGGCACCAGCGGAATTATTACTGATAAAGACATTTATGAAGAATTATTTGGAACGGTGAGAGACGAGATCGACAATGTTTCAGATAACATGATTTCTAAAATTGGTGAAAATCAATACCGGGTTGATGGCAAAACGACCATTTATGACTTTGAGCGCTTCTTCCATGTTGAACTTAAAGATTCTGAAGATAGCGATGTGGTTACTTTATCAGGATATGTGTTAGATAATTATCATAATATTCATGAAGGAGAAACGATCAAACTAGCTAACCTTGATTTAAAAATTCAAGATTATCGTCATTCATATATCGATAGCTTTATCGTTACTACTTTATCAAACCCGAAATGTCAATTTAAGTTAGAAAGAAAATAGTTGCTCATCAGTGACGTAAGACATGAATACTTCATATGGAGTTCGATAGCCTAGTGATTTACGGGACAGGTTATTTCGCTTACTCATCAGTTGGGTTACCAATTCATCAGGAAGATTGCGGAAATCTAGCTGTTTCGTTAAGCCATCCCGGCGTAAAAGACCGTTGTTGTTTTCGTTCAGCCCTCGTTGATTGGGAGCACCAACCTCGGCAAAGTAAGTGTGAAGGTCAAATTGATTGGCAATCTCGCGCCAGCCGGCGAATTCTTTTCCGTTGTCAAAGGTAATCGATTTGAAGAAGTGCCGCGGGAATTTCCGAAGCCACTGACTTAAGTGTTGGTTAATCGCATCAGCCGTCTTTTCGTGCACATTGAGTACAATTTCGACCTTCGATTGGCGTTCGGTCAGGGTCATTACCGCCCCTTGGTGCTTTTTGCCTTGGACGGTATCAGCTTCAAGGTGCCCAAATTCAGTGGCATAGTGCGGAAAGTCCTTGGCACGCTCGTGAATACTTCGCCCCAATTGGCCAGCCTTCCCACGGCGCTCGACATAGCCATTCGGGTGCCGCTTACCTCGCATCGGCAAGGAACGGACATCGAAGCCGAACTGGCCACGTTCAAACATCCGGTAAAGAGTTCGCCGGTTACAACTAATTGGGCGCTCAGCGCGCCCAATAATGGTATCAGGCGTCCACCCCTGGGCAATTTTGTCGTTGATATAAGTGAGTTCAGCCAGTGACAACTGAGTACGTTTTCGGCCACAACGTTGCTTATTGCGCATATAGTGATCTTGATAATCAGCAATTGAGGCACCGGTTTCCAGGCAACGATAAACGCGATAAACGGTTTCGGCGCAACGTTTGATCATTTGGGCCACTCGGTACGCTTTAAGCTTTTGCACGAAAGAATGGGCGATGATTGTCAGCTCGTTTGTGGTAAGATGGGTGTAAGTCATTTGTGGTTTCCTTTCTTTTGTTTAGGGGTATTTAAAAGTCTACCACAAATGGCTTTTCTATTTTTCTAACTTAATTTTACAAACGGCGAAAATAAAACTTTACATTTTGGCAACAATAAGAAGATTATCCTTTTATTTAATCCTTAATTCTACTAAAATAATTTTATAACCCGAAATGTCAATTTAAGTTAGAAAGAAAATAGTTGCTCATCAGTGACGTAAGACATGAATACTTCATATGGAGTTCGATAGCCTAGTGATTTACGGGGCAGGTTATTTCGCTTACTCATCAGTTGGGTTACCAATTCATCAGGAAGATTGCGGAAATCTAGCTGTTTCGTTAAGCCATCCCGGCGTAAAAGACCGTTGTTGTTTTCGTTCAGCCCTCGTTGATTGGGAGCACCAACCTCGGCAAAGTAAGTGTGAAGGTCAAATTGATTGGCAATCTCGCGCCAGCCGGCGAATTCTTTTCCGTTGTCAAAGGTAATCGATTTGAAGAAGTGCCGCGGGAATTTCCGAAGCCACTGACTTAAGTGTTGGTTAATCGCATTAGCCGTCTTTTCGTGCACATTGAGTACAATTTCGACCTTCGATTGGCGTTCGGTCAGGGTCATTACCGCCCCTTGGTGCTTTTTGCCTTGGACGGTATCAGCTTCAAGGTGCCCAAATTCAGTGGCATAGTGCGGAAAGTCCTTGGCACGCTCGTGAATACTTCGCCCCAATTGGCCAGCCTTCCCACGGCGCTCGACATAGCCATTCGGGTGCCGCTTACCTCGCATCGGCAAGGAACGGACATCGAAGCCGAACTGGCCACGTTCAAACATCCGGTAAAGAGTTCGCCGGTTACAACTAATTGGGCGCTCAGCGCGCCCAATAATGGTATCAGGCGTCCACCACTGGGCAATTTTGTCGTTGATATAAGTGAGTTCAGCCAGTGACAACTGAGTAAGTTTTCGGCCACAACGTTGCTTATTGCGCATATAGTGATCTTGATAATCAGCAATTGAGGCACCGGTTTCCAGGTAACGATAAACGCGATAAACGGTTTCGGCGCAACGGTTGATCATTTGGGCCACTCGGTACGCTTTAAGCTTTTGCACGAAAGAATGGGCGATGATTGTCAGCTCGTTTGTGGTAAGATGGGTGTAAGTCATTTGTGGTTTCCTTTCTTTTGTTTAGGGGTATTCAAAAGTCTACCACAAATGGCTTTTCTATTTTTCTAACTTAATTTTACAAACGGCGTAATATTAAAACAAATCTAAACTAGAAGGAAGAAATTCACATGGCACCAATGAATATTATTTATATCTCGCTTGAGGGAAATACCCGTTCCTTCTTAACGCGGATGCAGGGATATGCTAAACAACAGCACAGTATTAGCGAAGATCGTCCACTTCTTGAATTAAAAGAAGTTAGCGACCAAACTCTTCCTGCCGATGAGACAGAACCCTTCTTTGCTTTCGTGCCCACATATTTAAATGGGGGTAACGGGATCGATTCTGGTTTCACTGAAATTATGACAAATGCATTAGGTGAATACATTGCCTACAACGATAATGCCAAACAATGTGTCGGCGTAGTAGGCAGCGGTAATAAGAATTTTAACGAACAATATTGCTTAACCGCTCGTAAATATGCGCGAGATTTTGACGCACCATTTCTCGCAGATTATGAATTACGGGGCACTTCACAAGATATTGAGCGAATTTATACTATCTTAGCCAAACGGTGGAGCGAAATTAACGCCTAACTTCTAAAATAAAAGCGACTTGGAAAATCCAATCCAAGCCGCTTTTATTTTAGCCTTGTTTATTAGCCCTTATCAGCCATGTTATCCCATACTTATCCACAATCTGCCCCATTACATTATTTAGAACCCAATCTCCAAATGGTACCGTCACACGTTGATTGTCTGATTTTGCTAAACGATTAAACAAATCGCGTGCTTTATCTTCCTCTTCTTCAAAATCAAGTAAAATTGAAATTAGCGTAGACGTTTGGGGACTGCCCATCGTTGCATCTGCACAAATAATTTTTTGACCAGCAATCATAAATTCACCACGCATAGTTGTCTGGTCCAATTGATCAACTGGTAATCCAAGACTTTCTGCCTGCTCTTTTGTCAGAGCCTCGTGATATGTAATTTGGGCGCCAAAGTCTTTTTCATAATAAGCCATTGCTTCCTTCGCATTCTCAAATGTTAGGTATGGGTATATAGCCGTCATAGTGTTCCTCCAAAAATATTCATTGTTGATTATATATTTTGAATCGCTTTCCGTCAAACTAGCTTTCAATTGGATTAGCTACTTCTAACCGGATATTAATCATAACGAGGGACCTATTATGATATAATTGTCTAGTCTATTATCAAGCTAATCTTATGGATGAAAGGATGAATTTTTTGGAAAAAATTAAAAAGCATAGCCCACTTCTAATTCTCGGACTATTTTTCCTTGGAGTTTGTATGCGTATGCCGATTACAGCAATACCATCTGTCATTAAAGACATTGCACAAACTTTTAACGTTGAAACTACTAGCTTAGGAATTTTAACAACTATTCCACTACTTTGTTTCGGATTACTATCATCAGTAGTTTCAGCACTCGCTCAACGAATTGGTAATGAATTAACGATTGAGTTAGCAATGATTTTAATGTTTATTGGTTCCTATCTACGAATTTTAAATTTCTCATCGTTAATGATTGGAACTATACTAGTCGGGGCTGCCATCACTTGTATTAACGTCTTATTACCTGCAATTATTTCTGATAAGTTGCCAAATCAAATTGGTAGTGTAACAGGGATGTATAATGTCGCAATGACTTTATTTGCTGCAATTGGTGCTTACGCAATTACCCCAATTACCCACGCTACTAGTTGGCAAACAGCTGTTATCATTATTAGTATCGTTGCTTTAATTGCTGCAATTATCTGGATACCAAACTTACGCTATAACCAACGCGCCACTAACGAAAGCAATTCTACCGATCGTGGAACTAACATGTGGAAAAACGCAAACGCATGGTGGTTGCTCTTATTCTTTGGTGGACAATGTTTCG
Organism: Limosilactobacillus reuteri; assembly: GCF_034259105.1. NCBI lineage: Bacteria > Bacillati > Bacillota > Bacilli > Lactobacillales > Lactobacillaceae > Limosilactobacillus > Limosilactobacillus reuteri. Next base: position 1,886,604 of record NZ_CP139478.1, read on the forward strand.
TCTTCTATAGTATCGTTGCCTGGTTGCCTACAATTGCCATGGATGCCGGATTAAGCAGCGATAATGCAAGTTTAGTTGCTGGATTATTACAGTTATTGTCAATGCCATTTGCCTTTGCAATCCCCGTAATTGCTACTAAGATGAAGAATCGGCAACCAATTATGCTATTTGCGGGAACCATTTCTTTAATTGGAACTGGAATGATGTTCTTCCCAGTAAATTCTCTTGTTTATTATATATTTGTTGCCCTATTTCTTGGTGCCGGTACAACTACTACTTTCGTTCTTGCAATGACTTTGTTCGGACTAAAGACCAAGAGTTCCACTGATACCCGAAACCTTTCTGGGATGGTCCAATCAGTAGGATACTTAATTTCTGCATTAGGCCCTATCGTTGTCGGGAACCTTTATTCACAAACACATAATTGGTTTGCAAGTTTAATCGTGATTGCTATTGCCGCTATCTTCTTTACAGTCTGTGGTGTAATAGCAGAACGTAAACAATTTGTTTAAGATATCTTTCAAAACTGCGGAATTTTTCCCAGCTTTTTTAGTTAGTTTTGTTTTCATAAGCTATAATTTTAACCGATTCCAAATTTCTTTTAAAAGTTTTTTGATCTAGACCATTAATTGATAAGAGCTTGCCAAAGACTAATCAACAAGCCATTTATCGGTGATGGTCCATTTCACCTTTCTAAGACATCTTCTCAGAAAACGTTTCCTTTGATAGTGCAGATTGTGCTTTAAGAGTATATAATTGTCACGGTATAAGAATTTTCTGAAATTTCAGAAGGAGTGAACATTTTGGCTACAGAAAATAAGGCTGTCATTACATTATTTGGTGCGACTGGTGACCTTGCAAAGCGTAAACTTTATACTGCTTTGTTCAAGTTATATCAAAAGGGTTACCTAGCTGACCATTTTGCATTACTAGGAACTTCCCGTCGTCCATTAACTGACGAAGAATTCCAACAAATCGTTCGTGAATCTATTAGCAACATTCCAGAAACTGAGGATGGCCAAGCAGAAGCATTCTCAAAACACTTTTTCTACAAGTCACATGATGTTACTAAGCCAGAACATTACGAAATCCTTAAGCAACGCCTTGCTGAATTAGATGAACAATTTGGCGCTGAAGGCAACCGTCTCTTCTACATGTCAATGGCACCACAATTCTTTGGTACTATTGCATTGAACTTGAAGAAACAAGGATTATTAACTGACAATGGCTTTAACCGTCTTGTTATTGAAAAGCCATTTGGTCGTGATTTTGAATCTGCTAAGAAGCTTAACGATGAATTATCACAAACATTTAGTGAAAATCAAATTTTCCGGATTGACCACTACCTTGGTAAGGAAATGGTGCAAAACATTCATGCATTACGTTTTGGTAACACCATGATTGAATCACTCTGGAATAACCGCTACATTGATAACATCCAAGTAACATTGAGTGAAAAACTTGGGGTTGAAGAACGTGCCGGTTACTATGATCAATCTGGTGCATTACGTGATATGGTACAAAACCACATCATGCAAATTGTTGCCCAATTAGCCATGGAACAACCAGTTGCATTTACCGATGCTGATGTTCGAGTTGAAAAGATTAAGGCTCTTCGTAGTCTTCGTCTCTACACACCATCAGAAGCAGCTGCTAACTTTGTCCGTGGGCAATATGATGCTGGTGAGGGAACTAATGCTTACCGTCATGAAGATGGTGTTGATCCAGAATCTGGTACTGAAACCTTTGTTGCTGCTAAGTTAATGTTTGATAACTATCGTTGGTCTGGTGTACCATTCTACGTTCGGACTGGTAAGAAGCTAGCAGACAAGTTTACTCGTATTGATGTTGTCTTCAAGAAGCCATTAATCGATATCTTTGCTAACCCCCGTTCTGAAAGTGACCAATCCCTTAACTCAAACGTATTAACTATTTTTGTTGAACCTAACTCAGGTTTTGCAATCCAATTAAATGCTAAGCGTGCAGGTCAAGGCTTCACGACAGAACCTGTTGATTTACGCTTCTTGCAAAGTGATTCTGATAAGAAAGAATCTCCAGAACCATATGAACGTCTTTTCCATGATGCACTTGAAGGTAACCACACAAACTTTGCTTCATGGGCTGAAATTGCTTATGCATGGAAGTTTGTCGATGTTATCCGTAAGCTTTGGGATATTGAAAAGCCTCAATTCCCTAACTACACTCCTGGTTCCATGGGTCCAGCAGCTTCTGACGAACTCTTGGCTCGTGATGGACGTAAGTGGGTTTATCGTTTAAATCATTAGTTACTAAAAGTAATTTATAGCATTCTTGCTGTAAATTACTTTTTTATAATAAAAATTGATGTTTAGCGTTTGCACTATCTTTAATTTTTGTTATAATCGAGGTTGTGAATTATATTACATAAGTATTGAGGAGAGTGACTTTAATGTCTGATCAAAAAGCACAAATTGGTGTTGTTGGTTTAGCTGTTATGGGTAAGAACCTTGCACTAAACATCGAAAGTCGTGGCTTCACGGTTGGTGTATACAACCGTCACCGTAACCGTACTGACGATATGATGCGTGACCACAGCGATAAGAAGTTAGTACCTAGCTACACTGTTAAGGAATTCGTAGACTCACTAGAAAAGCCTCGTCGGATTCTTATGATGGTTAAGGCCGGTAAGCCAACTGATGCTCTTATCGACGAATTATTGCCATTACTTGACAAGGGTGATGTTTTAATCGATGGTGGTAACACTAACTTCCACGATACTATGGCTCGTAACGCTAAGTTAGACAAGTCTGGTATCAACTTCATCGGAATGGGTGTTTCCGGTGGTGAATTAGGTGCCCTCCATGGTCCTTCACTTATGCCAGGTGGTCAAAAAGAAGCCTATGACTTAGTTGCTCCAATCCTTACTAAGATTGCTGCTAAGGCTGAAGAAGATGGCAAGCCATGTGTTGCTTACATTGGACCAAATGGTGCTGGTCACTATGTTAAGATGGTTCACAACGGTATCGAATACGGTGATGAAGAATTAATCGACGAAAGTTACAACATCATGCGTAACGTATTAAAGATGCCTGTTGATGATATTGCTAAGACTTTTGCTGAATGGAACAAGGGTGAATTAAGCAGTTACCTTGTTGACATTACTGCTGATATCCTTACTCGTAAGGATGACCTTGGCGACGACAAGAGCAAGCCTATTGTTGACATGATCCTTGACCGTGGTGCTAACAAGGGTACTGGTAAGTGGAGTTCAATGACTGCCCTTGATGGTGGTGCTCCTCAATCAGTTATTACAGAAGCTGTTTACGCTCGTTACATTTCAATGATGAAAGACGAACGTGTACAAGCAAGCAAGGAATTGCCTGTTGAAACTGAAGCTATTTCAATCGACGACAAGAAGGAAATGATTGAAAAAGTACGTCAAGCTCTTTACTTCGGTAAGCTTATGAGTTACGCACAAGGTTTCGAACAAATGCGGATCGACTCCGAACGTTACGACTGGAACCTTAAGTACGGTGAATTAGCTCAAATCTGGCGTGCAGGATGCATTATTCGTGCACAATTCTTACAAAACATTACTGATGCCTTCACTAAGAACCCAGACTTGAAGAACTTGCTTCTTGATGATTACTTCAAGGACATTGCTAAGAAGTACCAAAAGGCAACTCGTGACGTTGTTGCTCTTGCTGTTAAGGCTGGTATTCCTGTTCCTTCACTTAGTGCTGCTATTAGTTACTACGACTCATACCGTTCAGAAGTGCTTCCTGCTAACTTGCTCCAAGCTCAACGTGACTACTTCGGTGCTCACACTTACGAACGTACTGACCGTCCTGGTAACTTCCACTACAGCTGGTACGAAGAACAATAATCAAATAAATTTTGATTTGAGGCCGGGAAAAAACTCCTAGTTGAAAATAAAAATCCGTACAATGAATTCTACAAAGATTCATTGTACGGATTTTTATGTACACAGGAAATCGTTCCTGATATGATGTAATTACCCCTAAAAACAAACAAAGAGGAGCGATTTTCATGTATCAAAATTATATCACAGGGCAAACAGAATTCGTACTAAATTATGATTATAATGTTCCATCAAGACATATTGTACGTATGATTGATGCTTTTGTAGATTCGATTCCACAAGAAATTTTATTGGATGACAAAGTAGCGACTACCGGTCGCCCACTTTCTCATCCAGCGATTATGCTTAAAATTTTATTATTTGCCTATTCACGTCAAACTTATTCTGGTCGGAAAATTGAGTTGATGCTTGAAGAGAATTTACCAATGCGTTGGTTGGCACGTGATCATACCTATAGTTACCATACAATTAATAATTTTCGCCAAAGTCAACACGCTAATAATTTAATCAAACGTTCTTTTGTGTACTTTACGATGGCATTAAAGGATCACGGACTAATTCAAAGTGATGCTTTCTTTATTGATGGGACAAAGCTTGAGGCAGATGCCAATAAGTATTCATTTACTTGGCGTCGAGCTGTTGAAAAATATCATGCAAAATTAAAAGAAAAAACAATCAAACTTTACGAAGATTTAGTCGAAAAACGGGTAGTTAAAGCGATGAGTCCAGAACTAGTGGAAACCGCTAATGGAATGGCTCTTATGGCTGAAAATATTGATGATAAAATCAGTGAATTGAATGAAGAAATAGCTCAAGAACCTAAAGTAATCAAGGGTGGTTCAGTTAAGAAACGACGACGCCGTTTCTTAAAAAAGATTCGTCGACAATTAAAAGAAGACTTTATACCTCGTGCTAATAAGTATGAAGAAGCAGAAGATATTTTTAAGGGCCGCAATAGCTTTTCAAAAACAGATCATGATGCCACATTCATGTGTATGAAAGAAGATCCAATGAAAAACCGAGAATTGAAACCTGGATACAACTTACAAATCGCTACCCACAATCAATTTGTTCTTGATTATGCCTTATATTCTAATCCGACAGATACTAGAACATTAGTACCATTTCTTGCTCAATTTCATTCTTTAGATTTCTTTGATCATATCGTGGCTGATGCAGGGTATGGTAGTGAATATAATTACACGACAATTATTGATCAGTTTGAAAAACAGCCTGTTATTCCATATACGACTTACCAAAAGGAACAGAAACGAAAATACAAAACTGATCCAACTAAATCACAAAACTGGCAATATAATGCCGAAGATGATTATTACATTGACCATCTAGGAGTTCGTTTTAGTTTTTATCGTTACAGTCGAAGAATTGATAAATATGGATTTAAACGTGATTTTAAACTTTATCGGGCAGATAAACATCAATTATCAGTACAATTAGATCAATTAGCGAAAACACCAAGTGGACGTCAACGCTATATGCAAGTTAATCCAACTTGGAATTACTATAAAGCTAAAGTTAAAGCAACCCTCTCAAGTGACGAAGGTAAGGCAATTTATCGTCGACGTAAGTACGACGTTGAACCCGTTTTCGGTCACATGAAGAGGGATTTTGGCGTACGCCGAACACATTTACGTGGGCAACGCGCTGTGGAAAATGACACCGGATTTACACTAATGGCTATGAATTTAACAAAATTGGGAAAGTTAGTAGCTCAAGCAGGGACAAAATTAATTGAAAAAGGAAAAATCCGAACCATAATTTCTGGAAAATCAAAAATTATGGTTCGGATTTTAATATTCAGAGGAAGGAATTTAATAGTTAATTCCCAGCCTCTTTTATTTTAAATTTCTTAACAAGAAAATAGAAATGTGGTTTGATTAGCATAGAGGTGATTATCATGAATAAAACATTTATAAGTGGCTATTACCAAGGGGTCATCGAAACAGCCCCTGCTACCCTTTCGGCTGCTAAAACAGAACAATTAGCAATTACAATGACAATTCTCCATTTACGCCATGCTGGAATAAACATTACATCAATCCATGATTTTCTTGTCAACGATCTTCATGCAAATGAACGCCTTGTAAATAAATATATTAATTTAAATGCTGATGAGTTAGAAACTATTCAAGCCCAAGTTATGGCGATCGCTTTCAATCAATAATTATTTTAATATTACTTCCTTTTTCGTAAAACTTTACTAAAATTGCATTGACTTTTTCTATGAAAACGCTTACTATTATTCGTGTAAGATATTATATGTTGTTGTAGAAAAGGGGAGTTAACATGGATGCAAAAATTGATACTGCACAGAAAGACCCACATGTTGTCCGCTCTCGTTTAGCCTATTCTTTAGGTGCATTCGGACATGACGCTTTCTTTGTATTACTTTCTACTTATTTCATGATGTATGTTACTGGACACTTGTTTACTTCGAGTGATAAACACTTTGATAACAAGATGGTCTGGTACGTCACAATGATCATCATGGTTTTACGAATCGTTGAATTACTTATTGACCCATTAATTGGTAACGCAATTGATCGTACTAATACACGTTGGGGAAAATTTAAACCATGGGTTGTTGGTGGTGGTATTATTTCTGCCATCTTACTTGCCGCCCTCTTTACCCCGCTTGGTGGCTTAAACACGAGTAATCCAGTCCTTTACTTAATCATCTTTGCTATTATTTATATTGTTATGGATGTGTTTTACTCGTTTAATGACGTTGGTTTCTGGTCAATGGTTCCAGCAATGTCATTCGATTCACATGAACGGGATAAAATAGCTACCTTTGCCCGGGTTGGTTCAACTATCGGTGGTCAGATTATCGGATTTGTCATCATGCCAATGGTTCTGTTCTTCTCTGTAAACCAAAATGGTGGTACCGGTGATGACCGTGGTTGGTTCATCTTTGCCGCAATTGTCGCTGCAATTTCAGCAATTACTGCTATTGGTGTTGGGATGTTTACTCACGAACAAAAGTCATTGCTTCGTGAAAACAAGGAACAAACTAAGTTCAAGGATATCCTTAAGATCTTAGTAAAGAATGATCAGCTTCTTGCTATCGCTATGTCTTATCTATTCTTTACTACTGGTCAAACACTATTAAATAGTTTTGAACTTTACTACTTTACTTATATTCTTGGTAATTCTAAGGCTTTCTCTATCCTTGGTGGTTTGAACACAATTGTCGGTGTTATCTCAGTATTTGCTTTCCCATTATTCTCTGGAAAGATCGGTCGACACAAACTATTCTATGGTGCTGCTTCAATCGAAGTGCTTGGTGCATTGATCTTTGCCTTTGCCGGTAAGTCATTAGCATTAGTTCTTCTCGGTGCTGAATTATTCTTCATTCCACAACCAATTATCTTCTTAGTTGTTCTTATGACAATTACTGACTCTGTTGAATATGGTCAATTAAAATTAGGACACCGTGATGAATCACTTACCTTATCGGTTCGTCCATTACTAGATAAGTTTGGTGGAGCAGTTGCTAACGGTGTTGTTGGAGCTGCTACTGTTGCTGCCGGTATGACTGGTGGTGCTACTGCAGCTACTGTTACCGCTCATGGAGTAAGCATCTTTAAGGTTTACATGTTCTTAATTCCGATTGCTTTAATTCTTGTCGGTATTATCATCTTTGCACTCAAAGTTAAACTTGATGAAAAGTCACATGCTCAAATCGTTGCTAAGCTTGAACAAACTTGGGGTAAGCAATTTAACAATGATAACGACACGACAAGCGAATCTACTCCTACCCCACAACCTGGCGTTACTGATATTACATCACCAGTTGCCGGTACGCTTGTTAACTTAAAAGACGTTAACGATGAAAACTTTGCTTCTGGTAACATGGGTAAAGGATTCGCTATAAAACCATCTGATGGTAAAGTAATTGCTCCATTTAGCGGAACAGTACGAGCAACCTTCTCTACTCGTCACGCAATCGGACTTGAATCTGACAATGGTATTATGTTACTGATCCACGTTGGTATTGATACCGTTAAACTTCGGGGTACTGGATTCATTAGTTACTTTGATAAGGATCAACACTTTGACAAAGGTGACGAATTAATGGAATTCTGGGACCCAGCAATCAAGAAAGCGGGCCTTGATGATACTGTCATGGTAACAGTCACTAACAGTAAAGACTTCGATATTAAATTATTGAAGGATGCTGGTGAAAAGGTAACTACTACTGATATCGTTATGGAAGTTACTAAAAAGTAATTAAATATCTTCTCTGTTAAAAAAGAGGCTGGAAAAATAATCCAACCTCTTTACCATTTTAAAGTATAAACTGCCAGAACGCAGTAGCTGGCTGGATTATGAACGTTGATAAATCAACGTCCAGAACACCTAGCCATCCTTGCGGGAGTGGGACTAAAAACTCGCAAGCGAGTTTAGTCCCACTCCCTTTTAATCTACATATTTTATTCTAAATCTTGTTAACGTTACAGCATTAATCAACGTTACAGCAGTCATAATAATAACCACAGGCGTAAACGCTGAATAAAACCAGGAAATTCCAAAACCGGCAATTGTTGAAACAATAAAAATACTTACAACGGTTTTATTTACTTTTACCTTATTGTAATAGTTAGCAATTGCAAGGCCAATATAAAACAAGGCAAAACCCAGGTACATGCAAGTTACCGCAAATCGCGGATGTGCCTCTGCATCATCAATAAATTTCATTGCCACAGTTATTAGGCTAAGACCAAATAAAATAAAGTAATGAAGATAGATCATTAAATTTCCGGTCTCATGACGTTGATGTTCATTAATTAAATGGTCAAATTCAACAATGTAGGTAAAGAATAGCGCTGCAACTGTAGTAAAAATAAGAATAGATTGAATTGAGAAATTTGCAGCGGTAAAGTAATCAGCAATACCGACAATCGTCTCACCAAACATCACGATAATTAATGCCGTAAGCCGTTCTAGCAAGTGCGAAAAGATGATGGGATGATGCTTTGTATATTTTCCGGTAAAGCCAGGCGCAATCCAACTGATAATAATACCAGCAAAAGCAATCCCCACTCCAACTCTGCTTTGATAAAAAATCCCACCGATAAAAAGCGTAACAGTCCTAAAAATTAAAATCCTAGCAAATGCTCGCGTAATCTGTTTATCTATCTTCTTTTCTGATTGAAAGTAAACTAAAACATATTGGATACATAACGTTAACGATAACAACCCTGCAGCTATGAAAAAAATTGCTAAATGCCAATCAAATGTTGTTGAAAACGAATTTGACATATACAAGAGAATTGCCATATCGACGAACGAAAAGATAACATTTGTTCCCGACAGCTTCCCATACCGATTTGTAAAGACCATCTGAACCATCCAGGAATTAATAAATACAATCACGACAATCGCAAAGATTCCTAAAACCGGTAATCCAACAATCCCATGGTGCAAGTGGTGAATCATTTCTGTTGCTCGAGAAACCATGTAAACGAACACTAAATCGTAAAATAATTCTACCAAGGAAACACGCTTAGTAATTTCATCTGCCACGATAACACACCTTTCATTTTTTATAAAAAAAGAGTTAATGGTAATATCTACCACTAACCCTCATCGATAATATTTAATGACTATTTAACCTGATCTACATCAGTCCGGACAACCAACACATCAACAGGTGCATTACGCTTTACGTATGACGTAACTGAACCCATTACGGCTCGTTGCATCCGTGATAATCCACTAGCACCGATAATAATCATGTCGTTGTGGTGGTCACGAGGGAAGTCAAACGAAATAATTGTCTTTGGATTACCAAGACGAATGTGGATATCAAGATTATCAAAGCCATCCTTATCCTTGGCATTTTTCAACAATTCATCAAGGTATTGCTTTGATTTATCAACTAATTGATAAGCAATACTTCCATCTGACATACCAGCAAAGTTATAAGCCATTGCTCGTGTATCGATTACATTTAAAATATCTATATGGGCACCATTACGCTTTGCGATTGCAATTGCGCGGTGCAATGCAAATTCTGATTCCTGAGAACCATCAACTGGAACTAGGATGTTTTGGTATTCTTGATCCATAGGTTTGAACCTCCAAACAAATTAGTAATGTCTTTACTTAAATTATACCATTTTTTTAAAGCGTCGTTTGTAAAATTAAGTTAGAAAAAGTAAAAAGCCATTTGTGATAGACTTTTGAATATTCCTAATCAAAAGAAAGGCAATCACAAATGACCTATAAACATCTTACCACACGTGAATTAACTCTCATAGCTGATTTTTGGTATCAAGGTACTAAAGCTTATCGGGCTGCTAAATTACTTCAGCGTAGTCAAGAAACCATCTATCGTGTTTATCGTTTCCTCAACGACGGTAAAACCATCGACCAATATCTTCAGACTTATCAGCGACATAAGCGTCGTTGTGGTCGGAAGCAGACCCAACTGCCAACTATCGAAGTTAACTATATCCATGCGCAAATCAAGGCAGGTTGGACTCCTGATACTATTATTGGTCGTCATGAACACCCAATTAGCTGCAGTATGCGCACCCTTTATCGCATGTTTGCCCGCAATCAGTATGGCTTTTCCGTTAAACAGCTACCGATGAAAGGAAAACGCCATCCCAATGGCTATGTGGAACATCGTGGTAAAGCTGGCCAATTAGGACGCAGTATCTATCAACGATATCGTGATTTTCCGCATTACCAACATGAATTTGGGCACTTTGAAGCTGATACAGTTCAAGGTAAAGCTCACCGCGGAGCGGTAATGACGCTAGTAGAGCGACAATCCAAAGTAATGATTGTCCTTAATATTCATCATAAAACAGACGAAGCAGTGAATTGCCAGCTTGATCAATGGCTCGCTAAACTGCCACGTCACTTTGTTAAATCAATTACTTTTGATAACGGGAAAGAATTTGCTGGATGGCGAGAAATAGCCAATAAGTATGATCTTCACACCTATTTTGCGGAAGTCGGTGCTCCCAATCAACGAGGGTTAAACGAAAATAATAACGGCCTCTTGCGTCGTGATGGTCTTAGTAAAAAGCTAGATTTTCGCGATTTACCAGACGAACTAGTCACTCAGCTAATGCATCGTCGCAACAATATCCCACGAAAATCTCTAAATTATCGTACACCATTAGAAGTATTCTTGAGTCATGTCACAGAAGAACAACTTTCACCTTTTTTCTAATTTAAATTGACATTTCAGGAAGAATAAAGCGAAGGAAACCAGAATAATACTGACCTCAGATAAAATTCCAAATTTCCTAAAATTTAGACTATACATTAATCTTTAATTAGAGTAATCTTAATATATCCAATATACCTTTAATATTTGAAAGTGAGGCCGCATCTTATGGACAAGATCGATAGGAAGATTATTAACCTTCTTCAAAAAAACGCCCGTGCTTCTTTGAAAGAACTCTCTAAAGAATGTTTTATTTCATCACCAGCAATTGCGGCGCGAATCAATAAACTTGAACGAAATGGGATTATTACTGGCTACCATACAAGTGTTAACATGGAAAAAATCAACTTTCATGTTAAAGCTTTTATTCAGGTGCAGCTTGAGCCTCGCCAAAAACAAGAATTTTACCCCTACATTCAACAAATTCCCAATGTGATCGAATGCAACTGTGTAACTGGTGATTATTCAGAAATTATGGAAGTTGTTTTTCCTTCTACCACCGATTTAGATGACTTTATCAATACGATTCAACAACGTTTTGGAAAGACAAGTACACAAATCGTATTTAGTACAAGCGTGGAGCACCGGGGAGTTAAGTTAGCATCAGCAAAAGATACTGCCAATTCAGAAGAAGTATAAAGATAAGGGACTGTGACATAAGTTAAGTTACTTTCATAAAAAGCAAATACGCAGTACAACAATAGGCCTCTAACGTCCGGCAAAACCGAACATTAGAGGCCTATTGTTGCTTGCGGGGGCTCCCAGAGGCTAGCTTCGCGTCGAAAAACGAAGTCACAAGTGACTTCTGTCTCGCTCCCTTATGTTTCTTATTCGACTTCAGCATCAGTTTCTGTCGGTGTCTTTTCTTTTCCGTAATTATCTAAATATGCATTATATTTTTCACGGTCAAGCGCACCTTCAGATTCACCGATAACAAGTGTGGCAATTGAATTACCGACCACGTTTACGGCAGTTCGTCCCATATCAACGAAACGATCAATTCCGGCAATGAAAGTCAAACCAGCCATTGGAACCCCAATTGTAGAAACACTAGCAAGCAATACAACAAAAGAAGCTCCTGGAACCCCAGCCATTCCCTTACTAGTAATCATCAAAACAACCAGCAGAGTAATTTGGTGAGAAATACTAAGATGAAGTCCATATGCTTGTGCTAAAAAGATCGCTGCTAATGATTGATAAATTGCAGATCCATCAAGGTTAAAAGTATAACCAGTTGGGATAACAAAAGTTGTAATCCCCTTGCTTACCCCCATCTCGTGCGTCTTTTTCATCAAGCGAGGCAACGTAACTTCTGAACTAGCAGTAGTAAATGCCAAGACAATCTCATCAAGGATAGCGCGCATCGTCTTCCAATAACGTAAATGGAATATATGAGCAGTAATACCGAGGACAACAATAATAAAGATTAACATTGTCACATACGCAATCACAATAAATAATCCTAATGGCAGCAGAGCACTAATACCCATTTCGGCGATTGTCATTCCAATTAAACCAAAGACCCCAATTGGTGCAAACTTCATGACCCAATTAGTAACTTTGAACATAACTTCTGAAACTGCATTTAATACATCAATTAAAATTTTAGCCTTTTCCCCAACAGCTGCAATTCCTAATCCGAAAAGAACTGAGAACAGAATAACAGGCATCATGTCACCATCAGACATGGATTTAAAAATGTTCGTTGGAATAATCGACAAAATTAATGGCCAGAATCCGCTACTATGTTCTGCCGATTTTGCAGTGGACATATATTGCGAAATATCAGTTGCATGAAGTTTATGAATATCAATAAACGAACCTGGATGGGTAATGTTAGCCATTACGATCCCTAAAATTAACGCAATTGTGGTTAAAACTTCAAAATAAATTAATGTTTTTCCACCAATCCGTCCTAACTTTCTAATATCACCAATATTAGCAATTCCAACAGTCAAGCAAGAAACAACAATTGGCATTACGATCATTTGAATCAGCCGGATAAAAATTGTTCCTAAGCTCTGCATAACAGTGATGGCACCCTTATTTTGATAGAAAATTAATCCACAAATAATACCAAGGGCCAGCCCAATCATAATTTGCCAGCCCATACTGAGGCGTCCGAAACGATATCGCTTCACTTTATATCAATCTCCCTTATGTAGTCTTATTATACTTTAGCACATTTTTAGTAAGATTTTAGCAATTTTTAAGATTTTATTTAATTAAATCCGAACACTTTTTGCTCTTTCTAGGTATTTTATTCACTTCAATATAATAATTCTAATTTATAATTCGTAATTTTCACTAAAGAAAAATAAGACCGCTACTAAGTATTTCTCCAATATGATAGAGTGTTTAGAGAATATTTAATTGAATAGGAGTAATTTATGAACGCTTGGATAACGGAATTTATTAATCAGTTTGGTTATTTTGCGATTGCCTTACTAATTGCCCTTGAAAATGTCTTTCCACCGCTACCATCCGAAATTATCCTTACAATGAGCGGATTCATGACGACCACCACTTCATTATCAAGTATTGGTGTAATTATCGCCGCAACAATTGGCTCGCTTATCGGGGCACTTATCTTATATGCTCTTGGTCGCCAGTTAACTGTTACCCGCCTTGAACACTTACTCGGACACCGCTTATTTAAGCTTTTAGGCTTTCATCAAGATGATGCTAAAAAAGCAGTCGATTGGTTTAATAAACATGGGACAGGCGGCATTCTTTATGGCCGCTGCATTCCTGTTATCCGCAGTCTAATCTCTATTCCTGCAGGGATCGCTCAGACTTCATTAGGAAAATTTTACCTTCTTACTACTATCGGGAGCGCCATCTGGAACACACTGCTTGTCGTTCTTGGTGCTTGGGTCGGCCAATCATGGAATAAAATTGTCATTATCTTCAACGATTACACGACTGTTGCTATCATCATTATGGCGATCATTGGCTTATACTTTGCTTATCGGTGGTATCAAAAAAGAATTAAAAAATAAAATGATTCAGTTTTTATTAGCAAAAGGTTTTAGCACCATTACTATTAAAACTGAATCATTTTTATATGCTATCGGGTTGTTTGCCGTTTGATCAAGTGAGTGCCGACAACTGTCTTACATGGATCATTATTGGGATTCTGCAGCCGTTTAATCATCATATCAACTGCGGCATGCGCCATTTCATCAGTGGCAACATGTACTGCCGACATACTTGGATAAACGTACTTAACGATTGCCGTATCATTAAAACTAATTAGAGCGATTCGATTTGGAACGTTAATTTTGGCTTCTTGAATCGCTTTAAGCGCGCCAACTGCCATCGGATCATTTGCTACAAAGATTCCATGCGGCATACGGTCATCAAGCGTCGCAATTGCCTTTTTCATCGCGTTATATCCTGACATCGAGGTGTAGTCGCCAGCAAATATAAATTCTGGATGATAAAGGTTTTGTTGACGCAAGTTACTTTCAAAATAGAACCGCCGTAAATCAGGAACAATTTGTTGGTCCGTTGTCTTTTCAGTTCCTGCTAACATACCAATATCGCTAATACCTTCGCTAACAAATTCTGAAATAACTGACCGCACTGCATTTTCAAAGTCCGGTACTAAGCAATCGTAACCGGCAGCCAAACTATCGTAATCAACAAACACAATATTAGAAGTTACTAACCGCAATGCTTGAACTTGCGAATCACTAAACTTTCCAATCGCAATGATGCCCGTAACATCACGAGGAATTTCCTCCATATTGTTTTGATAAACCGGAACTGTCTGTAGTCCCTGTTGTTGAGCTGCTCGTTCGATTCCCATCCGAATCGCCATGTAATACAAATCATCCAATTCCTGCGTAAGAGAATACCATTGAACAACAGCTACTCGTTGTACTTGGTTATTGCGTGCTCGCTTATGCTTAGTATAGTTAAACTCTTCAGCAGTGGCTAACACCCGCTGACGTGTCTTTTCATTTACGGAAAGCGTCACATCATTATTTAAAATTCGCGATACAGTTGCAATAGATACCCCTGCTTTATCCGCGATATCATGTAATGTTACTGCCATACTGCTTCAGCGCCCCTTTCTTCATTTTAGGTTAAAACTATTTTAAGGCATCAACGAATCGTTGCCAACCTTCATTTCCAGCTGTATCATCCTTAAAGACTCCCGCATTTTCTAGAACATTGGCAAAGACATTAGCAAGCTCTTGTTCCATAACCTCATCGACATTATCCGCGGTGATATTAATCCTTGACTGAACTTCTTTTGCCCATGGAAGATGACTATCTGCAATCTTATTTTCAGCGCCAAGCCAAAACTTCTTGACTTCATTTAATTCATCTTTGAGCCGTGCTGGTAAGATTGCTCGACCCATCACTTCAATTAAACCAATATTTTCCTTTTTAATGTGCCATAGTTTTTCATGGGGATGGAAGATTCCGAGCGGATATTCAGCATTAGTATTATTATCCCGCAAAACTAAATTGAGAACAAACTTATCGCCCTCCCGATGCATGATAGGGGTAACAGTATGGTGCCGCGTCTGTCCATCAAAAGCTTTAATGTCAAGACTTTCATCACTGTATTGATCCCATACCTTAATAATATGGGTACCAAGATCAATTAGTTGTTCAGCATCTGTACTAGTTAAACGAATATCACTCATTGGCCAGTTAACAATTCCCGCATCAACAGCTGGATATTCAGCAAAGTTCAATTCTTTCTTAATGGAGGCTTTCATCATTGGGAAAATATGCTTACCACCTTGATAGTGCTCATGAGCAAGCATTGAACCACCAACAATTGGTAAATCAGCGTTACTTCCAACAAAATAGTCCGGGAATTGCTTTTCGATTTCAACCAGGTTAATTAAAGTTTGCCGATTGATCTTCATTGGTTCGTGCTTACTATCGAGGAAGATACAGTGTTCGTGGAAGTAAGCATACGGAGAATACTGGAATCCCCATTGTTGGCCACCTACTGTAATCCGAATAATACGGTGGTTGCTTCGTGCTGCTTGCCTAAGGCGTCCCTTGTAACCCTCATTTTCCATGCAAAGGGCACATTGTGGGTACTTCTTAGCGGTATCATGAGCAGCCGCTGCAATTGCTTTGGGATCCTTTTCCGGTTTTGAAAGATTGATGGTAATTTCAAGATTGCCGTACCTAGTTGGTTTATCAAAGACAACATTCTTCTTGATAGCAGCTACTTTAACATAATCGTTGCTGGTACATAGCTTATAGAACCAATTGGTCGCGGTTGATGGAGATTGCTGGTACTTTTCCCAGAACTTATGATTGACTACTGATGGCGTTGGGGTCATCAAATCATAAAGCTGATCGTTTAAAATTTCCTTAGCAGTTTGACCATCATCAATTTTGCCACGTTTAACAGCTAGATCAATGAGTTGGCTAACAACCGGTTCAGCATCTTTAGCTTCAACATCTTCATCACCAACAAAGCCCCGAATCTTGTTTAAGACATAGATCCGGTCGAGTAGTTCATAAGTTCCACTAGCAATTACTTGGTCAGCAAACTTTTCCATTAACTTCATTTTCTCATTCCCCCACTAAAATACTATTAAAGCTTATGTGGTCCATCAACAACTTCAGCATCATAGAAACTGGCATCGTAACCAATCTTGTCACGATAAATCTTGCCAACGTTTTTCTTAAAGTTATCTGCTTCAGATTTTTTAACAATAGCAATCGCACTGCCGGCAAACCCACCGCCGACCATTCGAGCACCAAGGCAGCCTGGTTGATCCCATGCGTTTTCTGCTAACGTGTCAAGTTCTTTACCAGTCACTTCATAATCGTATTTAAGTGATACATGAGAAGCATTGATTAGGCGGCCTAATTCTTCAAGATCACCCTTCTCCATTGCATCAATGGCTTTCTTTGTCCGTTCATTTTCACTAACTGCATGACGGGCACGACGAATTAATGTATCATTATCAATCAAGTAAGTGTATTGGTCAAATGTATCGGAATCTAATTCACCCAACTTATTAATATTTAGTTTCTTGTTAAGGCGTTTAACTGCTTCTTCACATTCTTGAACCCGTTCGTTGTATTTAGAACCAGCTAAGGAGTGATTCTTATTAGTACTCATGATAACTATTTCATAGTCACCAAGTTCAAGTGACAGATACTTATATTCAAGGGTATTACAATCAAGATAAATTGCATTATTTTCTTTACCCATTCCGACAGCAAATTGGTCCATGATTCCGGAATTAAGACCAACAAAGTCATTTTCAGTCTTTTGGCCAAGTTTAACTAATTCAATTTCATCGATATCAAGATTAAATTCATCTTTCAAAATATTACCCATCAACATTTCAATTGATGCTGATGACGATAAGCCTGAACCATAAGGAAGAAAACCATGGATGTATAAGTTAAATCCGTGATCAATCTTGAAGCCCCGTTGCTTTAGATAAACAAGCATCCCCTTAAAGTAGTTAACCCACTTTTCATCTTTAGCACTTTGCGGTTCTGTATCATTAATGTCAAAAGTAATAATCTTACTGTCTTCTTCTTTTGCTGAATTAGCTGAGTAAATGGCGACTGTTGTGTCCTCACGCGGTCCATATACCCCATAGGTTCCAATACTGATTGCACATGGGAAAACATGACCGCCATTATAATCAGTATGTTCCCCGATCACATTAATCCGTCCTGGTGAGAAAAATACATCCTTCCCCGGTTCCTTAAATACATCTTGGTATTCAGCTAAAAATTGTTGCTTATCCATCAGAATAACCTCCATACATCAAACAAACATTAGTAAACTTTTACTAAATATAATTTACTACTTTTTAACCACCCCGTCAATAAGCGTTTACAAATAAATCAATACAACAAAGAAAACGATTACACGAAAGCGAAGTTGATATACACGATCCATCTTTTAATGCTACACTTGTTATAAATAATTGGAGGATTCAAATGAAGAAATATCAACCAACCGATCTAATTAAATTTGCTTCACGTACTGGACGCTGGACCGTTAAAAAGATTAATAATATGCCTACCTTATACACCACTAACCTTGGCAGCAACCTTCGTTTTAAGATTTCGAATGCTAAAAAATGTCAAATTGCTGTTTTGCCAAATCAAAATCCCCTATCTCCTAGCCAAGTGTTTGCTTTTCGAATTGATGGCGGAAAGTGGCAACGGGTACAAGCTAGCTTAGAAAAAATTGATATTCCACTTGATTCGACATTACATACCATCGAAATAATGGCAGCCGGTAATTCCGACATTGACGAAGTGTGGCAAGGTAATGAAGGCTTTGCAATTAAAAACATTTATCTCGATAACGGCGAAATTATGGCAGCCCCGCAGCGTCCTGTGGTCAACTTTATCGGTGATTCAATCACGGCCGGTTGTTGGGTAGTTGGCAATCACCCTGCCGCTGACTACCGACCAGAAACTAACTATGCGGGAATCTGTGCAGACCTGCTTAACGTCGATAGTGTTCGAATAGCTTACTCTGCTGGAGGAGTGCTAAGACCTGCTACTGGCGGGGTACCAACTGCCGATGTCTTTTTAGGAAAAATTGATGCTCAAACATCATGGACGCCTAATCATCCTGATCTCAACGTAATTAATTTAGGCGTTAATGACCGTCGTTTTCCCTTAGCCCAGTTTATTGCCGCTTTCGACCTTTTTATCCAGCAAGTTAAGCTAACCTTTCCCCATGCTCCTTTAGCAATCATGATTCCTTTTAGTCAGACTTTTGCTTCTGAGATTCGAAAAATCGCCATTAAACATGAATGTTCGATAATTGAAACCAAAACTTGGCACCATAGTTTCACTGATGGGCTCCATCCTGATCAAGCTGGCGCTATCGCGGAAGGAAAAATGCTTGCACAAGCTTTACAACCTCTTTTATCTCAATTCAGTGTACAATAGTAATAAGAGTTAATACGAGGAGGATTCTCATGGCTAACCAACGCTTACTTCCAATAAAGAATGGCTATAATTTTCGTGATCTTGGAGGTTATCCAACAGCAGATGGGCATCAAATCAAATGGCATCGGCTTATCCGTACAGGCTCACTTGCTCGTTTGGATCAAACTGATCTCACTGTTTTAGATAATATTCCTATTTCTCTAGATATCGACCTCCGCGCTCCCGATGAAGTAAAGAAAGACCCTGATCGAGTGCCCTCCCAAGCAAAGTATTATCATTTGCCTGTTTTCGAAGCCGACGAAACAGATGCCTCGCATAGTGATGAAGAAATCGCCGCGCAGATGCAACAGCCAGGAAACGGTTATCACCATATGATTGATGTTTATCACCGAATGACTACGGCTGCTTCAGCCAAGCAAGCTTACCAGAAATTATTTAATCTCTTATTGAATAATGAACGCGGTGCCTTGCTATTTCATTGTACTGCTGGTAAAGATCGGACAGGGATGGCTACTTATCTTATCCTCAGTGCCCTCGGGGTTGAGCAAAAGATTATTATGGAAGATTACCTGTTAACGAATACTGTTACTCAGGAGTTCCGTAATCACTGGTTGCAAGATATGCGTAATCATGGCGCTAGCGAGGCACTAGTGACAAATCGGGCTGCCCTTGCCTCAGTAGCTCCTGATTACCTAAATACAGCAATCAAAAGCATTACCCAAAATTACGGAAACGTTAATCAATATCTTAATAATTACCTTGATATTACGCCTACCGAAATAAAAGATTTACGAAAATTGTATTTAAATTAGGGTCGATTATAATTGTCTTATAAGGAGGAATTTTTATGCAAATCTCAGTACCATTAATTAATGGGATGTTAGCAGATGAATATGGTAAATATGCGCCCATAGCTGACATGCTAGCTGACCATCCAATCAAGTCATTTCCAATTAAAATTACCGACGCACCAGCAGATACAAAGACATTTGCACTCGTCTTTATTGATTATGACTCAACACCTGTCTGTGGTTTTACTTGGATCCACTGGTTAGCTGCCAACATTCCAGCAACGTTAACAACCATTCCTGCAAATGCTAGTCGAGAATTAGCAGATAAATTTGTTCAGGGAAATAATAGCAATGCCGGCTCGTTGGTTAATGGAAACCCATTGATTACTAGTGGTTATGTGGGTCCACAACCTCCCGACAAAACTCATGATTATACTTTAATGGTGTTTGCATTAGATGATACTTTACCCTTAGAAAATAAATACTGGCTTAATGACTTTATCCACGCGGCCAAGGGTCATATTCTAGCAAAAGCACAAATTGATTTACCAAGTCGTGCATGAGGAGGAACTTATAATGGAAACAAGAATCTTCTTTAATCCAGGCGATTCAGTCGCTAATATTCATGACTATAATGAAGCTGTTCGAAAGGGGCAAATTTTTAAACAAGCACGTCACAATGACGAACTTGTCATCGCTAAAGATCCTAACGATAAAGAATACGCAATTTTTTATGCTAAGGATGCCTTACCAGCTGAACACAAGAAGTCAAAGCCCTACGAAATTAAAAATCGTCTTTAAAAATCGAGTAGGAGATAATTGATTAGTTCAATTATCGACCTCTCACACCACCGTACGTACGGTTCCGTATACGGCGGTTCGACAACTTAATCACATTGAATTGACTGGAGCGTCTTGGACATATTCATAAGTCCGAGTTGTTCCAGTTTTCTATTAGTTAGAGAATAGCTCAAGGTCTTACTATGTGCAGTTCGCCAGTAGCCCTTTCGGGTACTAGCGAAGACATATGCATCATGCTGGGGCAGCCCCAACTTCTGTAAGTTAGTTACCTTAGTTTTAAACTTTTTCCATTGCTTCCAAATATACTGCCTTATTCGGACCCTCAACCACTTGTCAAGGCGTTGAATAAAGTTAGTTAGTTTCCCAATTGAGTAGTACTGAAGCCACCCACGCATTTTTCGATGAATTTCTTCAAACATTCTTGTCAGAGATATTCCACGATTACGTTTAGTTAATAACTTCAGTGCTTTCTTTACTCGTTGTTGCGATTGTTTAGCTGGACGGGCGTAGGCCCCATTGTGGTCTACACCCAACGAAAAGCCAAGAAACTTCAACCGTAGCGGGCTACCGACTTTGGTTTTATCTGGGTTCACTTTAACTTTCAAGCGCTTTTCTAGAAACTGGGTAATGCTTCGCATTACTCGTTCTCCGGCTCGTTGACTTTTAACATAGATGTTACAATCATCCGCATAGCGCACAAAGTGGTGACCACGTCTAGTCAACTCTTCGTCCAACTCATTTAGATAGATGTTCGCCAGTAGTGGTGACAATGGCCCTCCTTGTGGGGTTCCTTTTTCACTCTTAGCGAAAAGCCCATGGTCTAAGACTCCGCTAGTTAGAAACTTACGAATGAGTCTTAGTGTCCATGGGTCATCAATATATTGTTGGAGATACTTAATCATCAAGTCATGATTAACGTTATCAAAATAGGCTTTTAGGTCTAAGTCGACAACTCTTCGATAACCTTGATTATAAAGATCTACTACTTTTGAAATAGCGTCATGGGCCCCACGGTGGGGACGGAAGCCAAAGCTATTATCAGAGAAAATACGCTCAAAGATAGGCGTAAGAATTTGGGCTACAGCTTGTTGAACCATTCGGTCCACCACCGTTGGTATTCCAAGTCTTCTTACTCCACCATTAGGCTTCGGAATTTCTACCCGTTTGACTGGAGCTGGTTTATACTTGCCCTCACGCAAACTAGCGATCAGTTCCGTCTTATTTTCTCTGAGATATGGCAGAAGGTCATTGACTGTCATATCGTCAACGCCTGCTGCTCCTTTATTTCTCTTAACTCGCAAATAAGCCTGATTAAGGTTATTGCGATCCAAGACCAGGTCTTGGATAGTGACACTCATACCTTTACCTTCACCATAACCGGTACTACGCGCCCTTGTGTACTTTCGGTTTTCCAAACCTATCCTCGACAAGCGGTCAGCTTGTTGTTCTGTTTTCTGCGATTGTCGCACCTGATTACACCTCCGATATAAGTTACAAGTTATTGTCGTTCAGTCCTTCATCTGATTATTCAAACTACTATGACCTCGGCTGACTTCTGGCTTACTCAACACTGCATCACTGCACCGCTTGTTTCTGTGGAAATTAAACTTATTCCTCTTGTCGGAAACGTGTAGGCCAGATCTCCCCGGGTAAGAATATTAGCTTTCGTACCATGTCATCGTTAGCTTTACTGAGACCAACTTCGAGTAGTATTGGACTTCAACTTGTCTAGCAGCCTTATCCAGTTAATTTCAGCCTTATAGCTACTTCTTGTTCATCGATGCAGTACTTTGCCTTAGACTTCCTTCAGATTCCACCTCACGGTGGACACCCTTGTCCTCAGCTCATGGTTCCGACTACTACGGCCCATAGCGGACTTTCACCACCTAGCTAATACCCATGCCGGGCGCACTAGAAAATGAGGTTGGAAAAATAATCCAACCTCTTTACTATTTTAAAGTATAACCTGCCAAAACGCAGTAGCTGGCTGGATTCTGAACGTTGATAAATCAACGTCCAGAACACCCCAATAGGCTAGCTTCGCGTCGTAGCGATCCTTGCGGGAGTGGGACTAAAAACTCGCAAGCGAGTTTAGTCCCACTCCCATTTTCTATTTCGATAAAAAGCTTAACGACCACCAACAATTTTGGCTGTCGCATTTTCAAGCCGTTCAATTAATGAATCAGCATCGTTCTTAAAGTCATCAACAAACGAATTCGATTGTGGTTGAATGCGTCCTGCTTCATCACCCATAATATCTGTAACGACTAGGTCATCCCCATCCCACTTCACATCATCATAATGACCTTCAAGAGCTTCATCAAGAAATGCTTGGAGTATATCCCGAACAGCATTTTGAATAACAGCCTTTTCGTCAACTTGCTCACCACGTACTTGATGTTGAGCCAGCTGCATTGCTACTTCTTCCATATTTTTTGGAATTTCAACGCTCATTGTGGATTCCTCCTCTAAAAAATTAATGGCGACGTAATTTCCGCCGAGCCTTTTTACTAAACTTGATTCCTTGAAGGGACTTCTTTTTCCGCTTTAATTGTGAATCAACTTGGTTATCACTACGCTTAACCACTTGTTGTTTTTGTTGTATTTCGCGCTGACGCTTGAGCAGGCGCTTACGTTCATATTCGCCCCATGGATTCAATAGGCCACGCATAAAATCAGCAACTTCCTGCTTATGATCGTCCATCCACGCTTCTGCCACTTCTGCATCATCAGTATCGATACCATTACTATTGATGAATGATAAAACTAATTGTGTTTCCCGCTCATCACGATTTAATGAGGCAAGCATGTCTTCTGATGGTTGCATATTAGCAATTGCCTTTAAGCCCAGCTTGTATTGATCCATGTTAATATAATCATTTTGCTTCAAGTATTCAAACAAGGCTTGCGCGCTCGGTACGATGTTGTGAATTTGCTTAATTGAAATATGTGGATCTAATGGCATCATCATGCCTAATACGCGTTGCAAGTTGCTGAAAGTCCATTGACCTGGATATTCATTGCATTCTTGAACCATTAATTCCAAGAACTCTTGCACAACATAGTTCAACTCAACATCATCTAATTCAAGATTATTGAATTGGGAAGCCGACTTAATAGCTTGTTGCACGTTTGCTAATAAGTCCTTGAACTTCTCCGGTGTCCATGCAATCTCTTTTTTAGCAGGACTTGCTTGAACCGGGGTTGCTTCTGCTTTGTCATTCTCTGCATCCCCATGTAATTGTGCCCACGTCTTATGTGCTTTCCGACACTCGTTCATCTTTGTCCGTTGTTCTTCCATTGCTTTTACAACTTCCGCAAGATTTTCAACTTTCAAAAATTCTTGATAAGCTCGCAAAACTGGAACAACCGCAATTCCAAATTGATTAGTTAGTGCTGGATCAGCGATAAATTCCCCGACCATGACCGCTTTTACTGCTTCTGGTGTCCAAGTAGTATCGGTCAAATGCTGATCATTTGCCATCTGGTTATTAAAACGCGTCAAAATATCCTGTGCATGCTTTTGCTGATTAGCAGATAACTGATGATAGTTGGACGAAGTAAGAAACTGGTCAATATGTTGTTCTTGTTCGTTCATTATCTATATATCCTCCGTCTCCAAATTGAATTTTCCTTTCTATCATATCATAATTATATCTAGTAAATATAACAAGATTGCTAATATACAAGGAGAAACTATACCAATGCAACGAAAAAAGATCCAAGAAGCAATGAAAAATGTCTATTTTCAAAAAATGACTGCCAATGGCTATCATGAAATTGAAGAACAAATTGCAAAATTACAACAGCAAAGACCCGCAAAAATTGAACAATTAAAAGCAGCTCGTGCTCTTGGTGACTTATCCGAAAATACGGAATATAGTACTGCTAAGCGTGAATTACGTCACCTTGAGAGCAGGCTTCGGTACCTCAATAAACAACTTCAATATGCTGAAATTGTGACCCCCAAGAATGATCACACTATTGATTTAGGGACAACCGTGACAATTGAATTTGAGGATGACCATGAACAAGAAACTTATCATATTGTGGGAAAGCAGGAAGCTGATCTTGCCAAACAAAAAATCTCCTTTGATTCTCCCTTTGGTCAAGCCCTTCTTCACAAAACAGCTGGGACAACTGTAACTGTTGAAGCTCCACAATCTTCATATAAAGTTAAAATTGTTAAAGTTGAATTATAGTGTTGATAAGTCATTCGATGTTCCGTAATCCGCTAAAGGAAATTTTTAAATTTATTATTTTCAACGATAGAGTTAATCTTCCGCCCTTTACTTAATCTAAGCGACTGATTAAATAAACTTTAGGGTATTGCATCCCTGATTTTGACCCGGTATACTATTAAACGTTGCTTTTTTTGCATCCACAATATCTTGTGTTACTAGCCGGTGGTAACCATAAAATTGTACAACATATAGTAGAGGGAGTTATATTAATGATTAGCGATTATTTTAAATTTCTTACCCACCAATTAAAGGGCTGGCCACAACAAAATTATTACCTATTCTTTTTCAGTCTTGGCTGTCAGGTAATGACTTTAGTTAGTGCTCCAATAACGTGGGTAACTGTCATTACATTTATTGGAACCACGCTTGGAGTACTTTGCGTTTTAGCAATCAATGCTGCTAAGTCGGTAAATGGTTTCTTAGGTATTTTATCAGCATTATGTTTCATCATTGCTGGTTTTAGTGCTAAAAATTATTTAAGTATTGCCGAACAAATCGCCTATGTTATTACCCTCGATTTACCAGTATTACTTTCCGCAAATTGGAATGTTAACATGGCATCAAAGATCCGTAAATTCAATGCTCGTTCATGGACGGTTGCCATCATTGCAACAATTATTGTTTATTTTGTTTCTGGTTATTTAATCGGTCATCTTACTGACGATCCACGACCATGGATTGATGCAATAAGCTTTTCCATCAGTCTTTCCGCTGGTGTTATTTGCTTCTTGCGTTTTAACAACCAATATTTCTGGTGGCTTGCATCTGGTCTTGCACAACTAGTACTCTGGTTTGTTTCTTACAAGCAAGGATCTGCCACTTTAGCAATGGCCGTTAACAGCTCAATTTACCTTATTAATGATGTTCTCGCCTTTACCATTTCACCATGGTACAACGAACGTGAACGTCAACGTCTCAGTAAGGAAGAAGCAGCCTATGCCAAAGAATTGGGCTTAGAATAAATCTAAAAACAGCAAAGAGATTGAAAATTCAGTCAATTTGCTGTTTTTTGTTTAATATTGTTTATTGTATTCATAAACTAATTCTGGTTCACGACCAGTACGATGATAAGCATTTAATGCATCTATCTGTGCCATTTCTTGGGCGTTAAGTTCAAAATCATAAATATCAGCGTTTTGGGCAATTCGCTCTTCATGAACTGACTTGGGAATAAAAGAAACACCATTCTGGAAATGCCACCGCAGTATAATTTGCGCGGTGGATTTATTATGAGCAGCAGCAATATCTTTTAATGCTGGTTCATTGAGAACTGCTCCTCGCCCTAATGGACTTCAGGCTTGCGTTACTATTTGATGTTGAAGATTAAATTCTAATAGTGGTTTTTGTGTTAATAGCGGATGCAACTCAATTTGATCAACAACTGGCATTTCATTTGCTTGGGTTACTAAATATTGAAGATGAATCATTTGGTAGTTGCTTACACCAATTGACCTAGTCAGCCCTTCTTTTTTCATTTCTTCAAAAGCTCGCCAGGTATCAAAAAATGAGCGTTCAATTGGCCAATGAACAAGCAACAAATCAACATAATCCATTTGTAATTTACGTAAGGATTCTTTGACAGATTCAATAGCCTTATCGTAACCTTGATTTTCTTCTGCCACTTTAGTTGTCACAAAAATATTATCGCGCGTCATGGTAAGTTCTTTACTTTTGTCGGACTTTTGGGTGTTGCAGTCCTTGCCTACGCCTATTATCTTACAATTACGGTTAAGCCGCGGATATCTGCTTTAACAACATTCATGACTGCCGTCTTCTTAGTTGTATACCTTATTTTTATTGCTGGTAGCATCATTGTCCTTAAATTCCTGCAAAAAAAACAAAGGATATTACTATCGTCCTCGCCACTTTATTGCGGTTTCCGGAATGTTACAACGGATGGAACAAAATGGCGCTAGTCTTGCAACGATTTGTTTACTCTGTAGCTCTGTCCTTGTAATTTTATTTACGTCCTTAACTATGTATGCCGGTATTAATGATACGCTTAATTCTTTTGCCCCACGTGATCTTACAATTATCACCTCGCAGAAACTCACTGCACAACAAGAATCGACCATCAATTCTGTTGCTAAAAAGCACCACGCTCACCTTAATAAGCCCGTTACCTTTACAACGAGCGCTCCGCAATACGGCTACTGGGAAAATAATCGTTTCATCAACCAGGGTGATTTACAGGATATGACTAATCAAACTACCAATATGGTCATTACCATGTCAACGGCAACTTATAATCGGATTGCGGATAAACATGTTAAATTAGCAGCAAATAAGGCTTTGATTTATTCCTCTGCTAAAGAACATCGTGGTACTTTACAGATTGGTTCGCAAAAATACCAAGCTACTCCCATCCATGACTTTAACTACTACTTCAATCCAAGTCACGCTATTTATTCACCAATTTTTATAATCACAAATAAACTTCCGGCAAACACTGCCATAATTAACTTCACAGGAATTAATTATCGCTTAAACGGCAGTAAGAAAGCTCATCTTAACTTTAAAAATGATCTTCAAGCCCAGCTTCACTTGCCAAACCAAGCATATTCTTCCCGGACAAATCTTCGTAGTCAATTGACCAGTCTTTATGGCGGAATCGTCTTTTTAGGAATTCTCATTAGCTTTGCCCTAGGAATCACGACAACGGTTGTAATTTACTTTAAACAAATTACTGAAGGTTATGAAGATCAATATCGCTTTAAGACTATGCAACAAGTTGGATTAAGCGAGAAAGATACAACCAAGAGTATTCATAGTCAAGTATTGATGATCTTCATGTTGCCAGTAGTTGGTACAATAATTAATCTTTGCTTTGCGATCCCTGCAATTCGACAAATTCTAATTCAATTTAACTTCTATAATGTTCGATTGATGGCGATAATTGCCGTATCAATCACTCTTGTCCTTCTATGCCTTTACTTTGCTATTTATGGACTTACTACCAGAATGTACCGTAAAATCGTTGAGCAAGGTTAAATACTATAAATTGACATTTCTTATTTTAATGGTTACACTTTAATTACTATAAATAAGTACGACCGATAAATGAGGAGATGTCGTTCATGATTCTTATTAACACCACCATCATAGAAAAACTTACAAGCTGTTGCTAAACTGTTTACGACAGATTAAACTGCCTTTATTTAGGCGTGATTAATCTATGTTATTGTTTAGTGACAGTTTTTAGTTTGATTTAGATTATATCGAGGTGATTCCATGACGGCAGATCCATTAAGAATAGGAATTCTCAACTTAATGCATGACAAAGTAGATACTCAACTGCGATTTACAAAAGTACTTTCTGAGGGACCCTACAATGTTGATGTACAATACTTTTACCCTCAAACACACTATACTTCTCGCCCTGTCCCTGACCTTGTTCAAGAGATTTCCCAGCCTTTAGATTTAAAACAAGCTGCTACAATGGATGCTTTTATTATCACTGGCGCCCCAATCGAACAACTTACATTTGAAGAAATTACGTATCTTGATGAGATTCATCAACTGATTGACGTATTAGTTGCCAATAACATTCCGCAACTTTACGTGTGCTGGGGAGCGATGGCGGCTGCTAACTACCTTTATGATATTCCCAAATTTCAATTACCTGAAAAAATTTTTGGAGTCTTCCACAATTATTTGCGCGCGCAAGACCCCCTCTTAAAAGGATTACCTGATGGCTTTCTTGCTCCCCATGCTCGTTATGCCGAACTTGATCTTGCCAAGATTATGAAAGATCCCCGATTAGTTATTAATGCTGTGACCAAAAATAACTTCCTATTCTCGTTCCGTGCTCGAGAAAAGAACCAATACTTTCTTTTCTCTCATCTTGAATACGGGAAGGATGCCCTTTTAAAGGAATACTTACGAGAACGGAATGCTAATCCCGGCGTTAAGTATATCAAGCCGCAAAACTACTTTCGCGATCCGCTTCATATGAAAGATCCCAAATTTAGCTGGGCAACTACCCAACGAGTGTTCTTTGATAATTGGCTTCATTCAGTTGCGGATCACATCGCTACACAACAATTTGTAAAGGAGTAATTAATATGACAGAAATCACAAATTCAATCGTAAATTTAATCGGTAACACTCCGATTGTTAAGTTAAATCGCGTTGTTCCTGAAGATGCAGCAGACGTCTATGTAAAACTTGAATTCTTTAATCCTGGTGGTTCAATTAAGGATCGGATTGCCCTTGCCATGATTGAAGAGGCAGAAGAAGCCGGTAAATTACAAGCAGGGGGAACAATCGTTGAACCAACTTCTGGAAACACCGGTGTTGGGTTAGCAATGGTTGCTGCTGCCAAGGGATACCATCTTGTCATCACCATGCCAGAAACAATGAGTGTTGAACGTCGGAAACTCATGCAAGGTTATGGAGCCGAACTTATCCTTACTCCTGGTGCTGACGGAATGAAGGGTGCAATTGCAAAAGCAGAAGAACTAGTTAAAGAAAAAGGCTACTTTATGCCAATGCAATTTAATAATCCAGCAAATCCAGCAATTCACGAAAAAACTACAGGAAAAGAAATTCTTGAAGCATTTGGCGATGATATTCCTGACGCCTTTGTTGCTGGTGTTGGGACTGGAGGAACACTTACTGGGGTTGGTCATGCATTGAAAAAAGCTAATCCTAATGTTCAGGTTTATGCTCTTGAACCAGCAGAATCTCCAGTATTAAAAGAAGGAAAAGGTGGCAAGCACAAGATTCAAGGGATCAGTGCTGGCTTTGTCCCGAAAGTTCTTGATACTGATGTTTATGACGGAATCCTCGAAGTTAAGAGCGATGACGCAATTGCGATGGCACGTGAAGTCGGTCATCAAGAAGGAATTCTTGTTGGTATCTCGGCTGGTGCTAATATCAAAGGTGCGATTGAAGTTGCCAAAAAGCTTGGTAAGGGTAAGCAAGTTATTACTGTTGCTCCCGATGGCGGTGACCGTTACCTTTCAACAGAATTATTTAATTACTAAAAATTTATTGTATTGAAGAATATTATTAACAAAAATGACCAAGGCTCACAATTGCTAAACCTTGGTCATTTTTTCATTTTATAGTATTGGTGAAAGCAAGCGAGAAAAGTATTGCTTGAATTTCCGCCACTTTGACTGATTAGCAAAATACTCAGGAGTAAGTAACGTACTCTTTTTCATATCATTTTCAAAATCTTGCTTTAACTGCGCTGTTAGTTTTTCATTGTACGCAAATGCATTGACTTCAAAATTAAGTCTAAAGCTACGGTAATCCATATTTGCCGAACCAACAGAAGCAATGTTGCTCCCACTAACCATCGTCTTTGAATGAATAAAGCCATTATCGTACTTGTAAACTTTTACCCCATTGTTCACTAAGTATTTAGCATAATATTCCGTTGCCCGATAAACAAATGGATGATCAGGCATGCATGGGATCATAATTCGGACGTCTATTCCACTTCTTGCGGCAATTACTAATGCTTCCAGCACTGAATCTTCTGGAATAAGGTATGGCGATTGAATATAAACATATTTTCGTGCCGAACTAATAATTGATTCATATCCCCGTCTAATCGAATAATTTTCATTATCCGGCCCAGAAGATACGATTTGCATTGGGACCTCATCTGGATCGCCATCTGGTGCAACCAGTTCAAAATTCTTAAATTCTTTTTCAAGGTCAATTTTCTTTTTATGAGTTTTTCGACAGGTTGTATTCCAGTCCATTGCAAACCGCACTGTCATCATCATCGTTGCTTGTCCGACGACACGGAGGTGGGTATCACGCCAATAACCAAACTTAGGATCTTCGCCAAGGTATTGATCACCGATATTGAATCCACCAATGTAACCAATCTTGCCATCGATAATAGCTAGTTTACGGTGAAGATGATAATTTAACCGTGGCGTTTGAAAATAAGCTTTGGCAGCAGCAATAAACGCTTGCGCTTCTCCACCTAATTCTTCTAAATGCTTAAAAAATTTGAAAGTAGTTCCATGAGACCCACTTAAATCATAGAGAACACGGACTTTTACTCCTCGTGCAGCTGCATCTTCTAAGGCTGCCAACACCCGCTTCCCTAGATTATCAGCATAAAAGGAATAGTATTCAATATATACATGATCAGTTGCATGATTTATATCGTCAATTAACTTATCAAACTTCTTTTTCCCATCAATAAATACGTGAACTTTATTATTAAAGGTTACTACTGAATCATTCAAACTCAAAAAAAGGTTAACCAAATGTTCTTCACTTAATTTTCGTTGCTTTTCAAGATATTTAGTCCGTAATTGTTTTTGCTCATCTTGAATACTAAATATCTCATCATGGGATAATTGTCGTCCCACAAAAAGATATAGGATAAATCCAACTACTGGCAAAATAGTTAAGACTAATAGCCATGCCCAAGTTGATGCAATATCCCGATGACTACGAAAAACAGTCCATACTGCAAAAGCAATGTTAATCAACCATAGGACTTCAATAATGCGGCGAATAACATCCCATGTCCAAACAATATCCATAATTTAATAATCTCCCTAGTAGTATTACTAATTCATTATAGCCATTATTTGCTTACTTTTCAGCAGGTTCAGAGATTATTTTCGGTAAAAACGACGAAGGGCAAAAGATAAGCCGATCGCTAAAAGTCCGTACACTGCACCTACATAGCCAAGCATCGTTAAATTAGCAAAGTTAACAGTAGTCGAAGCCGTGAAAGATCCAAGTGAAATTCCAACATTAGCGAAAATCGAAATTAACGATGTTGCTAAAGCTAATGACTGCGGATATTCTTTTTCCGCTACACTAATAAATACCAGTTGAATAGTTGTTCCATATATAATTACAACGACACAAAGAGCTGCTAGAACAAGCATTCCCGTGATCTTATTTCCTAATGCAATCCCAAGAATAAGACTTAAGATTGTCATGAGAATAAAGACAAATGGTAATTTGTGAACCCCATTATGACTCGCAACGATTCCAGCAATTTCATTACCAATAATACTCATTACCCCTAAAAGAAGCAGCAACCAATTTAAACTAGTTAAGCTAAAGCCCATCACAGTAGTAATTAGCGGCCGGACATAAGTATAGAAAGTATACTGGAGACTTAAGACAGCCACCGTGATTCCAATCCCTAATAAAACACGGTGATCTTTTAATAGCGCTAACTGTTCTAAAATGCTCCCTTTAACTTGAGGTGTATCACGAGGAGTAAGCCAGGCTAACAATGCAAATACAATTAATGTTAATCCCGAAATGATCCAAAAACTATCGTGCCAGGAAAGTAACGTTGCGATGGTTGTACCAAGAGGAACCCCAATGACCGACGCAATACTAAAACCTGCGCCGACCCACGCTAGAACCATTGGCCGCTTGTCCATTGGTGTAATTATACTAACTAGCAAGTTAATTAATGAAATAATGGTTCCAGCAACAGCGGCAGTAATAATTCGCGCAAATAGGAGCCAGCCAAGTGTTGGTGCCATCGCAGTTAAAGTATTACCAATAAAAAAGACGGTCATTAATAGCATAAGAAGCTTATATCGATTCTAATTGCTAGTTAAGGTAGTAATAATTGGCGTACTAATCGCATAGACTCCTGCAAAAGCTGTCACCAAAAAACCAACTGTGAAAAGCGGAACATGATAACTTCGTGCAATATCTGATAAAACGCCCACAACCATAAACTCATTACATCCCAGCATAAATGCAACAAGAATAAAAGTGAACGATCGTAATTTGGCGTGCTTCACAATAAACCTCCTTTTTAAAACAAAAAATTTTCCGGAAAAAGTCAATCCAGAAAATTATAAACGTTTAACAATTAATTTCCAATAGTTTTGAACTATTTAGCTTAATAAAGTTGTGATTGATAAGCAGCAAAGGTTTTATCATCAAAGCAAACCATCGTTACTTGATCAACATAATTGGCAGTAGGGAGAAAATCTTTAATCGTCTTAATCGCAATTTTTGCTGCCCTTTCAAGCGGGAAAGCATATACCCCTGTACTGATAGAAGGAAAAGCAACCGTTCGACATAAATGTTTATCAGCCAACAGCAAACTATTGTGATAAGAATTGGCTAACAATTGATCTTCATCATTATCACCACCATGCCAAATCGGTCCAGGCGTGTGAATAATAAACTTGGCTGGCAAGTTAAAGCCGCCAGTTATCCGCGCTTCTCCCGTTGGACATCCATGAAATTTTTCACAGGCGCCATATAACGCTGGGCCAGCTGCTCGATGAATCGCACCATCGACACCACCCCCACCCATTAAAGTTGTATTAGCGGCATTAACAATTGCATCAACTTTTATTTTGGTAATATCTCCCTTGATTACGTTGATTTGCGGCATTATTTAGCCCTTCTTTCTTTAAATTGCGGAAATAACCAAATTAATCCTGTAAAAGCAATACTTTTAATTGCAACCACAAAGCCAATCCCAAAATCACGTCCGTTATTATAGCTATCAGAAATATTGAAACGGTAATCACTTATCTTCATTAATAAGACAGAGATAATAATGAGTGTTATTATCATTCCAACTTTCTCTTGTCCTTTAACTTTCTTCCAATCACATTTCGATATCAAATAGTAAACATTTAATAATGCTATTCCAACCATAACACCTAAAACAACTCGCCAGATTGAACTAAGAGAAGTAGTTTTTACTAAGCCAATTGTCTGAAACAAGAAATAAATGCATGCAAGAAAGTTAATAATATATGAAATAGTAAAAGTATTATCTTTCTTAGCATTCATAGTGTGCTCTTCTTTATAGTTATTTATCATCTCATGATCCTCCCGTAATAAATCATCCAAACTAACATGGTAGAGATCACTTATTTGAACCAACATAAAAATATCAGGATAACTTCGACCATTTTCCCAACTAGAAATTGTTTTACGTGAGATCAACAATCGTTCTGCTGCATCCTGCTGAGTCCATTCTTTTTGACGACGATATAATTTCATTTTATCGGCAAATTTCAATAAGTTCTCCTACCTTCAATTAAATTTATTTCCCGGGAAATTAACTATGCTTAAACTTTACCGAAGAAGGCGATATTTGTCACGCTAAGAATCATAGCAAACAAAAAGGCTGGAGAAACTTCCAACCTTCTGTAAATATTAAATTACCAAATATGAACCCGATCTTCTGGCGCCCGGTACATTTCATCGCCAGGCTTAATGTCAAATGCTGTGTAGAAGTCATCGAGATTTTCTGCTTGAATATTAGCACGTAATTTTTGCGGTGCATGGACATCAATTGAAAGCAGTAATTGCATGTATTGTTCCGTTGCTTTCATTCGCCAAATAGTTGCCCAGTTAATAAAGAATTCTTGGGCATTGAAGTCAGCTTCAGTTTTTGCTGCTTCAAGTGCACAACTAAGGCCTCCTGCATCGGCAATATTTTCAGAAACCGTGAGCTTCCCGTTTACCTTTTGCTCAGCAAATGGGATCCCATCAAATTCTTCAATCATCTTTTGGGCTAATTGCTTAAAGTGTGCAGAATCTTCATCTGTCCACCAGTTATTAAGATTTCCAAACTCATCAAATAATGACCCGTTATTGTCAAAGGCGTGGGAAATTTCATGAGCGATTACTGCACCAATTCCACCATAATTTTGGCTGCTGCTTTGTTTCAACGAGTAGAACGGTGCCTGTAGGATTGCCGCTGGGAATACAATGATATTCTTAAATGGGTGGTAGTAAGCATTGACTGTGGCCGCACTCATTTCCCACCGCATCCGATCAACAGGTTTATTCCAACGACTGAATAATTCTTTATTAGCCGTCACTGTTAATTGATTTAAGTTTGCAATCAATGATTCTTCTTCATCAACCTTAAATTGATCATAAAGAGCAGGGATCTTATCTGGATATCCGACTTGAATACCCAGTTTATCAAGCTTAAGAATAGCCTTATCACGGGTATCCTTACTAAGCCATTGGTTATTGGTCAAGCGTCCCTTATAGACTTTAATCATTTGCTCAACCATGTGGTGAACATCTGCTTTAGCTTGCGGTCCAAAGTACTTCTTCCCATAATAATCACCAGCTACTTGGCTAAACATGTCACGTGCAAGATAGAACGCAAATTTACGCTGGCTAACTGGTTTCTTGCTTCCAGAAAGTGCTCGACCATAACGTCCATTGATTTCACGCATTTCATCATCAAGGTAACTAGCATTTTCGCGAATGACACGAATTAATGCCCAGTTTTTAAAGAGCTCAAAGTTATCTTGTAAGATCTTGTTCAGGGCCTTAAAGTATTCCGGTTCTGTCACAATTACCTTTTCCGGTTCTTCCCCAACTAACTGCTTAATTATTGCCGCAATATCAAGTTGGTCAGTCGCACCGGCTAGTTCTGTAACCGTTTGTGGATTATACATCTTACTATAATCAGCCGCTTCTTCTGCACTCTTTACATTTGGCGCAAGAAGGGCATCGAATTTGATTGCATCATCAATAATCTTTTTTGCTTCTTCTTTGCTATACCCCAACTTATCCATCAAGGCTTCCACCATTGAAGACCATAATTGGAGTAATTGATCGTGCTGAGCCTTCTTTTCTGCTTCATAGTAGCTCTTATCAGGCAAAATAAGCGATGGTGATGAGGCAAATAAAGCATAAACAGTCGCATTCTTCATATCAGCATCAATATCAAAACTAATCGGCGAAGGCATCCCTGCTAGAATCCAGTTCTTCCATTGAGATTGGTAATCTTCATATGAATTAAGATTTTCTACACTTGCCAACATCCGTTTAAGCGGTTGTGGGCCAACTTTCTTACGCCAATCAAACTTTTTAGCGAGGCGATATAGCTTAATCATCTCATTAAACCGAGAATCATCAGACTTTTCCTTCCCCGCTGCATAGGCATCAAAGTCATCCATTAGCTGCTTGTCAATCTCATCAACGAGGTCATTGAAGCCCCCAGTAGCTGGCTTATCATCAGGAATCTTCGCCGTCTTTAGCCATTCCCCGTTTACTGCTTCGTATAAGTCGTCTTTAATTAATTCGTTATTCACTGCCATGTGCAGGGCCTCCTTAAAAGGTTACATTACTTACTATTATACTATGCCTACTAGAAATTCACGTAAATTTGCTTCAATCTAAAAAAGGACTTAATAAAGTTTTCCGTGCACTTTCTGAAAACCATGAGTCATGTTGCATCATTAATTGATTTACTTCCTGGTAACTACTTAAGTCAACCTTGCCCTTAATTAATCCAGCAATTTGGAGTTGCCGAGCAAATTGAACATCTGCGGACTGGAGAACATTTCGAAAGATCGGCTGCTCATCTGGATCCCACCGTTTATTAAGAAGACCAATTGCTCGCTCATATTCCTTGCTATGGGTAAGTACCTTTTGCATAGCCTGTGGATTTAAAATTGTCGTCATCAATTATTCCCTCATTTCTAATACTCTTCCCGGTGGCTCTTTTACTGATAATTGATTAGCCTTTGCCATCATTAGCCAATAAACATTTTGATAATGATAATTATTGATTCTTTCCTCTCCCCACCCATCAGTAATAATGATAATTACACGATTTCGTTTAGTTAGGTGGTGCTGATGGAGATAGTCAAAAATACACTGAAAACTTGTACCCCCGCCACCTGTTCGTCTAAAATCAAGTTTTTTACCATCGTGTAGTTTTTGTTTGGCCGTCACCCGAGCATCAAACGAATAAACGTTAGCTGTCAGCTTCGTTTTCTTAAGCATCTTTTCAAGTGTCATTAGTGTTTGAACTATTTCTTGATCGGTAACTGATCCAGAATTATCAACAAAAATGTCAACAGCCGGATCCAATCTCGTAACTTTGCCAGGCAAATCCATTCGTAATGGTTGCCGACGATTAAAGCGAGCATGCGAATTAACTTGCCCGCGTGCAATCAACCCAAACTGATGCCTAAGAACCTGCCGCCAATCGACTATTCTGGTTTGGTGAGCTTTTTGCAACTGTGCTTTTACATTTCCTGGTAATAAACCGCGATCTCGTTGCGGGGTTTGCCTCCAGGAACGATTCAAAATCTGCTTAATATTCGCTAAGCGCACGACCTGATTGCTGATCTGCTGACTTGTCTTAGATTCCTGCCAGCCGTTATGAGTATCAGCTGTTTTAACCTCATCTGCCGTTGCATTTTCCTCTTGTTTGCCACCATTCAATTTAAGACCTGGCTGATGTAATTTTTCTTGCTGTTCAGCATGCAGCTGTTCTAATATATTGAGATAATCCTGCGAATCTAATTTTGGCATTAGTTTTTGACGAAGAACTTTCTCCAATTGGCTAAGGGTTACTGTTCCCTGGGGCGGCTCAGTTAAATACTGGTTTACCGCTACATCGGTTGCAATCTGGACTAAATCTTGATGAGGATAAGAAGCATAACGTAATGGATGCATCCAGATAAGATGAAGGGCTTCATGTTCTAATAAGCTTTGAAGTTCATCATTACGAACGTTCGCTAGCTTTTCTGGATTCATAACCAGTACAAGGCGATTGTCTTCCCACTTCAATCCCATCATTGCGGGTAACTGTAAATCATTCTCGCGTGGAAGTTGTAATAACACTTCTCCGAAAAGGCGCTGTTTTTGAAGGATGCTAATAATTGCCTCCCTAATCCGTTGTGCAGATGTCACATGGCTATTACCACCACCTTTTTGTCGTAACCGTGCCAGGATGTCACCTAAACTCATCGATTATCACCACGCGTCGCAACCTCCGCGAAATATTGATATAGTTGCGCTACAGAGCCTTGGGGATGTTTGATGGCTTGTTCATACATTACTTGCAAGAGGTCAACGAAATCTTCACCAACCGTTTGAACAATTGCATACTGACCATCCTCACTAACTAATTGGAGATACTTAATAAATAGAGCTGCCTCTTCTTCAGATGCCAGCTTAGGACTTAGCCATGACCGTAATACTTGAATTTTAGTTGCTTCATCAGCATTTTCAAACTGTTTCTTGCCATCTTTAGCGTCTTTCAGGGTCGCTACGGTAAGCTCTTGACCCTGTGCAAGGACAAACTGAGCAAAGGCTACCCCTACTTCGTCACCTAAGTCACCACTAAATATATCAGCACCAAGTTCTTTTTGCGTTTTCTGATCTAACGCCTGTAATTGGTCAAGATTGCGGGAAACTCTTTCCCAAGCACGTGGCGTGGGCGCCAAATCTTCATTATTTGGATCAATAACTAATAACTGTTCAGGGTATTGCGTAAGATAGGCGGAAACAAGGTTATTAATTCCAGCAGCCTTGGCCCATTTTAACCATTCAGTCGTCGAACTCGTCATCACTAAACGAACTGTCCGATCTTTAATTGCAGCATCCCCAGTCGCAACACCATATTCACGATCAGTAAAGCCTGTCATCGTAGAATCAGGATTCTCCGCAATAATGATCTGCACCGTGGAAGGCAACCGCAAAGAATTAATCTTTCGTTGAAGGACCAGGTTCATTAATTCACTTTGAACCGCTTGCGTTCCACGATTAAATTCATCTAAAAACCAAATAATCGATTGATTAGGATGGGCCTCGGCATACTTAATAATGCTGATCAAAGTTTCAGAGTAACCAAATTGCACATTTGCAAGGCGGCCGTAATTTTTCGTTTCAACAAAGGATTCACTGGTCAATGGGGGAACTGGAATTGCAAGGTCTCCTTTTTCACTTAAGCTGACAACCGTAGTAAATAATGCTGCATTCAAATTAGTAGCAATTTCACGAACCAAAGCAGATTTACCGATCCCCGCATCCCCGACAATATTCGGAACATTACCCGCATCAAGAACAACAGGGATTGCCGTTAATAGTTGTTGATAAGTTAGCGCCATTATTTACCCCTTCCAGCCATGACATTCCAGATCCATGTCTTGTTTTTTCACGTTTGATACATAGGGATTGCCTTTTACATAAAAGCGACGTGGACTTAACCCGTCCTTTCCCTTTAAATTAACTCCAATCCGCGCAGAAATAGCGATTTCTCCAGGAATTTTATAATTATGTAAATCAACCGTTAGTGGACTTGTTTCCATGGGCTGCCCATCTAAGTCTCGTGAATGAATTCCAAGAGCTTGTACTAATTTACCGGGACCGTTAGTAATATTTACCCCTGCCATTTGCCGATTTTCGATCATTTTATCGATGTTTAGCGCCGGTTCTATTCCGCGAAGTAAAATTCCTTGAGGTTCCTCTGCATCCTGAACCACAATATCAAAACAATAATGTCCACGGATTTGGTATAGGTAAATATTCCCGGGCATCCCATACAAAGATTCTGAGTAGCCAGTGCGTCGTCCGTTAAAAGCATGCGATGCAGAATCTTTTTCTCCTAAATATGCTTCTGTTTCAACAATGTAACCACCAATGATCCCATTTTCAGTTTGGTATTTTACTAGTTTCCCTAAAAGATCCTTCGCAATTTCGACTGTAGGCCGTCCAGTAAAAAATTGTTGATATTTTGTTAGCATATTTATTTTCCTCCTAAAAAGAACTATCCTAAACATAACACTAATTAAAGGAGATCGGCATGATGGAACTAAAAATTGAACGAATTTATACTAAACCTGTTGATTTAAATGGTTATCGTATCCTTGTTGACCGCATTTGGCCACGCGGGATTTCAAAAGAAAATGCACATCTTGATAAGTGGCTCAAAGAAGTCGGACCCAGTACCGAGCTGCGG
Organism: Limosilactobacillus reuteri; assembly: GCF_034259105.1. Classification (NCBI taxonomy): domain Bacteria; kingdom Bacillati; phylum Bacillota; class Bacilli; order Lactobacillales; family Lactobacillaceae; genus Limosilactobacillus; species Limosilactobacillus reuteri. The sequence goes on from NZ_CP139478.1 coordinate 1,926,133, forward strand.
AAATGGTTTGGTCATGATGTCGCTCGCTATCCAGAATTCAAAGAGCGTTATCTAGCAGAATTAACCAACAATCCTGTTTACTATAATTCATTAAAGGCAATTGTCCAAAGTCAGTTGCCAAGCCAAAACGTTATTCTCCTTTACGGGGCAAAAGATGAAGAACATAATCAAGCAGTTATTCTTGCTGCCAAACTTCGAAAAGATTTACAACTAATATAAATCAATAATTTTGTATTTTTTAGGAATAATTTGTTTTATAATAATGGCAGATTGCAAGAAATAACTTGAACGAATTTAGTGACGTAGATTAATCAAGAAGATCTCGATTGGTGTGTGCCAGTTAAGACATTTAAGTGGTCGGGAATTCAGATACCAATTGATTTGAACCAGCTGGCGATCGCTCAGCTCTTCAATGGCTTGTCCCTTGGGAATAAACCGTCGCAAAACTCGATTACGGTTCTCATTACTACCGCGTTCGTGCGGTGAATAGGCATGGGCAAAGTAAACCTGAGTACCCGTTAGCTGTTCAATTGCCTGATAGTTAGCGAACTCTTTCCCATGATCCACGGTAAGCGTCTTGAGCTTGTCTTGAAGTTGACTAGCTAGTTCAAGTACGGCTTGAGTCATGGACTGACTGTCGCGACCATGGAGCCGTTTAACAATTGTCAGGCGACTCTTACGCTCCACAAAAGTCGCCACAGCTTGACCTTTACGTTTGCCAGAAAGTACGGTATCAGCTTCAAAGTGGCCGAATTCTTGGCGAGTTTCGACTTTATGAGGACGCTCCTCAATGGAGCGGCCGTGACTGAACGTACCACGCTTTTCTTTAGCACGATGACGACGAATTCCATGATCAGGCAAATCGGGTAACTGTACATCAAGCCATCCTTGATCAATCCAGTTATAGACCGTCTTGTAGGCAATCCCAACTACATGGGCAACTTGTTCAGGGGACCACTTCTGGACTTGAATCTTTTCCTCAATCAAGTGCTTAAGGCTTTTAGTGAGTGAAGACTTCCGCCCCCGTTGACTAACCTTGCGTTCAAAGTCAGTTTGCGCTAGTTCAGCTTGATACCCACTATTTAGCCGGTGAAGTTCGTTAAAGATGGTGGTCTTACTAAAGCCTAAGTAGTTAGCGATGTATCGCAAGGAACGTCCTTCATTATGAAGCGTTTCAATGACAACACGGTTCTGGAATGATAAAATAGTGGTGCTCATCAAGGTCCTTCTTTCTAATGGATTGTGTGGTAACACCATTAAAGACCTTGATGGGTTTTTCTGTCCACTTAAATGTTCAACTTAAATTTTACAATCTGCCTAATATATGAGGATTTTATTCATAATTCTCTAGTACCCATTATTTCACTGACTTAGTTATATAAAAAACTTTTGAAAGTAGCACTATCTTAAGGGTTTTTATAAGCTTTTTTAGTAACTTTTTCTAATCGTGCAATTAGAATTATGGGTATCAATAACCCCCTAGTTTCATTTTGAAACAATTATCTGATAAGGTGGAAGTCTATTATTGAAGTGGTAAGTAGACTTCTACTTTATATTTTTAAATCAATTATTTATCAGCCCAACTACGACCATCAAGCTCACCAGCGGCACTGCTTAGACGTTGTGCTTGTCTAAGCATTAACTGATCTAATGCCCGGTAAAAGGCTTGATCTTCATATGTTGGGCTATTTTTTATTAATTTTGTTAGTTCTTCATGTGCCCATTGTTGATTCTCATTCATTTTTAGTCATCCTCTTTTTCTCGCAGCCAGCCGATAGAAGTGTGTAAATCATCTAGCTCTTCTTGTTGGTCTTGTAAAAATGATAACAATTGTTCTAATTTTGCTTGTTGAAGAGGATCTAACTCGCGAGCGATTTTGGCATTAAGGCGACCGATAAACCATTGTGTCTCGTCACTAAAATGCAAGAATTTATCTAAGGTCAAATATTGCTGATAGTGGATAAATAATGACTGTCGCTCTTCTTCACTCTGTTGAGCAAATTGATAGATCGGTAATGGTGGCAAATACTTCATCCCCATTGCATGCGCCAAAGCCTGATATGGTCGTAAAATTTCAGCAATTGTATATCCTTGACTAGCGCCTGGTTGAAAGGCAGAGGCTGAATGAGCAACCGTCGTAACAATCCCCAATTCACGGCCCTTTAGCAAATAGCTACTTGTAAGTTGTGAATTCCATACCTCATCAAGCCATTGCTTTAAGATCGCTGGCGCACTATACCAATACAGCGGAAATTGAAAAATAATTCGGGTTGCCGATTTAAGTAATTCCTGCTCTTGCGAAATATCAAAAGGTGTTTTTAATTCATGCCACATAACGTTATTTTCATTATCAGCGGCTGCCTTTAAAAACGATTCAGTCGATGAATTTGCAAGTTGAGGGTGAGCCACTATCACCAGTGTTTTCATCAATTTCACTCCTTTAATTCTGCAAGACCTTGTTTCAGAACATCTTCTGTAACATCGACAGTTAAAAATCGTTGCAGCGGCGTTTCGCTATGACGATCCTTAAAAGCCATTGGTTCTGCTTTTAGAATTACAACAGTCAAGTTATTTTCCGTCAGCATTAACTGACCTGGATGATTAAATTTCCCCTTAGTATGTTTTCCAGTCCGCCAAGTATGTAATTTTGCCTCGCCATTCTGGTCAAACTTTAACTGGTACTTTCCACTAGCATCTGTTTCGACGGGAATTCCGGTAAACTTTTGAACATCATACTTATCTTTTTTACTCATAATATATCCTTCTTAGTAATTAATCTAATTTTACGGTTCAGCTTTTAATTGGTCCGCATAGGTATTAACCTCATCCTGTTGGTCTTCACTTGTGTAGTAATTATTTATCAAATTCGTAACAGTGGTATGCGTAGTAGTCATTGGTACCCCTGCCACACTTTGATTTTCAGTTGGTTCAATCATTTTAATTGTGACATCATTGCCTTTACGTTTAAACCAAATATAGCTAGTCGGATCACCCTGTGTTGTTACATATTGATAATCCGCAACTTCACCATAACCATAATGTGTTCCATAATACATTTCACCATTTTGAACTCCATCCTTAAACCAATCAGAGTTCTTTAACAATGCAACTAATGTTCCTAGCTGCTGAGTCGTTAATCCGTCCTTATCCGTAAGTGTAACTTTACCACGCATATCAATAATTTGGGTATTTTTTGCCACTTTCAAAACACGATTAACTTCCCCATGAGTTTTGGCATACGTCACCATTTCAGCAAGTGTTACGCCTGTTTTGCGAATACCGTTACTACTGTTCGCATAGTAAACCCTATTCCCGACGATTGTATAGTAGGTTAAATTTAAACGATCACCATCTTCATCGCTTGCTGAAGTTAATTTAATAGTATATAAAATTTTGGCGTCCTTAGGATAAGTTTTAGCAGAAGGTCCCTCTCCCCAAGGCACTGCTTCTTTATCATAAATCTTAACCGTTGCTCCCTGATCATTGTTTTCCATATCAGCAGAATAATCGTAATCATTTGCTCCTGGCATATGCGCATCACGATAATACAACACGAGAGCAGCAGTTTGCTCAGGCGTTAATCGTTCAGCGTTTAGTGCTGCATCATCCCTTGCTTGTTGTGTACTTGATAAAGAACTAGTTATACTACTAGTTGATGATCTATTAGTACTTGAGGATGTTCTCCCACAAGCTACCATGACCATCATCGTCAATGAAAGCATCAAAATTAGTGCTATTTTTCTCATAAAGATACTCCCCACAGATCTTATACTTAGATCTTTATTATACCTTAATCTTTAGGGGTTACCTAAAAAGCCTCCATAATTGATTTGGAGACTTTCTTCTCATTTTATTCAGCAAAATAAGCCTTGATTTCCTTGTCTGACAAGTCAAACTTTCCTTTTATTTCTTTTTTGATTGTTGTTTCACCAATATTCAGCTCTCTCATTGCCAAAATAGATGTTTTAATTATTGTCTGCTGATTTTCGTGTAGTTTTTGTTCTCTTTCTTGAATTAGCTGTTCTTTTTCTTTGAGTCGTTCCTGACCTTCTTTAATTTCACGTTTGCCTTCTAGGAGTTCCCGTTTGCCTTTCTGGAGCTCAAGTTTGCCATCCCGTATTTTACGTTCACCCTCACGAATCTTTTTCTCGCGCATTTCTTGATCCATTTCATATACTGAACGTCGCATGTATTCCGACCTCCATTTCCGATTCCGCTTTACAACTGCTATTCTCTCCTTTAATTTTACGACAAGCGGATCGGTCGCTTCAACTTTTCGTTGGGCAATATCGTGGAGGTCAGCTACTTGCATCTCAATATCATAATCAAGCATCACTTTGTTGAAGATATAGTCATCGGCTAAGCCCGCCATCTCCCACTTTTTGCGCAAGAATTCATTCATCCTTATATCCCCCCGTTAAATAGTTCTATAAAGATATATACGTAAAAGGCAAAGATTTGCACTTTTCTACTCAATATTTTTCCAATGTATCATTAATGCATATTAATAATGCTTTATCTTTTGGCTATGGATAAGATTCGACTATAATAGATAGTGAAAAGTAAATCTTCTTTATTAGGTATTATCTATGGTATGTGTAGATAGGATGTTGAAAGGAAGTAATACTATGTTCGACGTTATCTTTTGGATTCTTGCAATCTGGTTTGTAGTAAACGTTGTATGGATGTGGTTTGCCCTTAACAATCAAATTCTACAAAAGACATTCGCATGGATTAATGTATGTGCTATCGTAATTGGTTTTTGGGTATACTACGGCATGACACACGACGGCAACGTACTTAATGGCTGGTTCCTTACGATGAATTGGGTCAACATTGCAATTGCTGCTATCCAATTCTACTTTGGTTATCGTGAAAATAACGTTACCCACAACGGTCACACAACCGCATGATTGATTTACTTTTCAATTACAGAGCTATGGCCTAGGGTCATGGTTCTTTTTTAGTTTAAAAAATCGGGTATACACTTTCTGGTATGGATGGAGATTCCATGCCAGATTTTCTATACAAAAAAAGAGGACATTTGCTGTCCCCTCGTTATACAATCAATTCACCACAAAAATCATGAAAGAAGGTTAAACAAATGTCCCATAACAATTCTATCCTAAACATTCTTAGAATTAAAGATAAAAATATTAAAATTATTTCTGTTGAAGAAGCTGAACATTCATCAAGCGTTACGTCCTCGACAATATCAATCTTTTTTTGGGGGGCATCAACGAAAAACGTTGCGGTAAATTTACGACAAACCTGCTTAAAAGTTAGGTTTCCATAGCTCGAATAATCAATTATCTTTTCTACTCCACTTACATGAAACTCCTTAACAGCCGCAAGTCGTTAAACTAATATGTTAATTTTTTAACGCTTTCCTAGCAGTTGAAGGTTGAAGTTTGGCATTAGAGTTTATCAAGGTTTACTCAAATTATAAGCCCTGTACGCTACCGCATTCACAAGTTCCTCTAGCTGAGTCCTGCAAATCATATCCACCCTACTTCTTCCCAAACAAAGCTGCAATCTTTGCCGCTACTTCGGGATCAAGATTATCGGCAAGCGTACTTTCATTTGATTTTTGTTCATTTTGCTGATTGGTGATCGTTTGCTTAAGGTCATCAATGACTGCTTGTTCACCAACTTCAATCGGATTAACCGTTAATCGGCCACCTGCTGCATCAGCATGACCGCCACCATTAAAGTATTTTTCAGCAAATTTAGCCACATCTAACTTTCCGTTGCTTCGAAGTGACACGCTAACCGGACTGACTACCAAGGCCGCGTCAACTTCTGGATGTTGCACTAATAATTCGTGGGCAATCTCAGACTTATAGTCACTTGCATATACGACACCAAATTTATGATCATCGATATCTGTAATTAAAACATCTTTCAAATGACTTTTAAGGTATTTTGCCCGCCGTTCGTTTAGGGTCCGAATTAACAGCCGATTTTCTTTCTGATATTGTTGCCAGCTGGTATTAAAAACATTTTGAACAAACTCTTCCGAATCTTGGAGAGGATAAAACCAAAAGAGTTGATCAAGATTATCGGCATCAGTTCGTTCCTGCTCATTCATTTCTGGATCATTTTGCCAATCCCAAGTATCATATGCCCAAATTAATTCCACAAGATAAGCAAGGTCTGTTTGCCGTTGTTCATCAACCTTTGCAAAAGCCGATTGTTGTTTTAACCAATCCCATACCAAGCTTGTGGCACTTGGGTTAACTGTTGGATCAGCAGGTACGATACTATTGGCCGCATACTTTTGTCGTAGTTCCGCTTCACTTTCATGATGGTCAAAGACAAGCCAATGATTAGCGAACCGTTCATTCAATAGTTTGAATGTATAATCGCTATCCGGCGTCATGTCCATGATATAAACATCTGTAAATCGCCCTACTTCCGCTGTTTGCATCCATCGACTTAATTCTTCATCGATTCGTCCAGCGCCACAGTTTGTCATCTCAAATTCTGCATCTTCAAACATTACTGGTTGTAGTGTTTTTAATAATAATGGAGCCCCGAATCCATCTAAATCATTGTGGGAAAATAATTTTATTAACCGTTGTGCCATTTTCGATCCTCGCAATTCTGATTTTGTTTCTTATTATACCGTAGAAAATCGGCTAAACCACACTTAATTACTGACATCGCACTAACGAACTGCTATCATTGAAATTAGTAACTTATTTTAAGAAAGGAAAATAATATGGAAGTTTATGATTATCGTCAAGAATTAATTGACCTCTTAAATAATACCGCTGATGATCCGCAAAGCTTACTGCAGACACAGCGGAGTCTTACCACCATTCTTAATATTTTAAATCATTATCAAAAAAGCAAACCCGTTAAACAAAATGCACCACGGTTTGTTCAACGCAAAATTCAATCGTCAAACGAGTTACCTCCGCAAGCACGCAAAACATTGAAGTCACTGCTTACTGGACCAGCGAATGACGAAGAAAAATCAACATCAATGGTAAAACCTGTTGCATCTTCTTCAGTTGAAGCACCAAAAGAAATCACCGAAGAAGAACGCCTAGCAGCAGACAATCGTTATTTGGTACACCGGAAATTAAGCGGCGCCGAGATTAACCACCGTTATTATCCAGAAGCAATTCTGCATGCATTACCATTTCCTGTTGAGGATGGGGATATTGCTCAACTAGACTATGAACAAAAAGTCCGTGGTCTTCCAGTTATTCGGCGGATCACCGGTGACCACCTTAGCGATTACACCCCTGAAAAAGTCAATGTGATTGAATATGGTGAATTAAAACGTGTCCCCGGTTCTGATGTCCTTCAACTGAGTAAAACAATTAAAGGTAATTCAATCGTTGACGAAGCGCCAGAGAATACCATCGTAATTGATCCCTTTAAGTACCCGGGTCGTGATATTAAGCCTGGAATGGTTATTGATTTTGCCTACTATGATCGAGGAAATGGCTTAACTGATGCCAAAGATGGCGCAATTCGCTGGATCCATGAAAAGCAAGATTATGACACAACCAAGCAACCAGCTAAACCAAAAGTTGTTAAAAAGCCTGCTAATCCTCGTCATGATTATGAAAAGAAACTTGATTATGACCTCCATCAACGAAAGGTACTTGTTATTACCGGAATCCGCAGCAAGGTTAAAGGCCTTAAACCAGTCGTCGATAAACACCACGGTCTGTTCCGCGGATTAGATGCCTCGGCAGAAGAAAAAGTTTCTAGCAGTAAACTAAAACGTGAAATTCGGGATGCGGACTTTGTGATTGTCTGCATCGATGCAATTCACCATCGAATTAGTCAACTCGCCAACCATCACGCTAAACGATATGAGAAGCCACTCGCCATTGCAAATGTTACTTCTAATACTGCTGTTGAGCGAGCCATTGCCCGGGCATTAAATGGTGATCCTGCATACGCCGAAAGCAGCGAAGATTTGAAAAATTATAAATAATTTTTAATTTACTGTTGACTTTTATGAGAAATCAGTTAGTATTAATAACAACAATTTAATTATTCGATCGCAATGAGAAAGAAGAGTATGTTAGACGATAGCTTCAGCGAGTCTCGTTTGGTGTGAGGAGACAGTTTTAACTCTAACTGAAAATCACTTTCGAGTCTACAGCTTAAATACCAGTAAGCTGTAGTGGTTACACCCATTATCGTGTCAGCGTATCGCCATTACGGCCGTACGTGTGAGGTATTGTTAGCAATAGCAGTACAATGATAGGGTGGTACCACGCTCAGCGTCCCTTAGCCAGTTTGGCTAAGGGACTTTTTTGTTGGGATCAGATTAGGAGGAGAAAACATGCAAGATTTAACATCGCGCAAGTTAACATTTAAAAACTATTTAGTTGTTGCATCATTGCTTTTCGGTTTATTCTTTGGGGCCGGAAACTTGATTTTCCCGTTACACCTTGGTCAATTAGCTGGTAGTCATTGGGGACCAGCTGCAGTTGGCTTTCTGATTACTGGAGTTCTTTTACCACTTCTATCAGTTCTCGCCGTTGCTGTTACGCGTGCAGAAGGGGTCTTTGATATCGGTCGTCCACTTGGCGTCGGTTTTGCCTTAGTATTCATGGTTCTTATCCACGCTACGATCGGTCCATTATTCGGTACACCACGGACTGCTACTGTTTCATTCACAGTTGGGCTTGCCCCATTCGTTGATAAACAATATCAATCCCTTGCCTTGCTATTATTCTCAGCTTTATTCTTCGGGGCAGCCTTCCTCTTCTCATACCGGGAAAATGATATCCTAGCTAATATCGGAAAAGTATTAAATCCCGTCTTCTTAGCCCTTTTATTCCTTGTCTTTGTTGTTGGTTTCGCTCGTCCGCTTGGTAACCCTGCTACCGCACCTACAACTAGCGCTTATGTTCACGGCGCGCTCACTAACGGGTTCCTTGAAGGATACAACACTATGGATGCTCTTGCCGGTCTTGCATTTGGGGTAACAGTGGTAACCGCCGTTCGTTCTATGGGACAACGGTCAGCAAAAGATGTATCCAAAGTTGTTGCAAAAGCTGGTGTCCTCTCAATGGGTGCCGTTGCTTTTATCTACTTATTACTAATCCTTCTTGGCACAATGTCTCTTGGTCGTTTCAAGGTTTCCCCAGATGGTGGAGTTGCCTTTAACCAATTAGTTAATGCTTATGCCGGTGCATTCGGACAAGTTGTATTAGCATTCTTGTTAACTGTCACTTGTTTAACGACGGCTGTTGGTTTAGTTGCTGCTTTTGCTCAAGACTTCCATAAGCACTTTCCAAAAGTTAGCTACCATGCATGGCTTGCCCTCAGTTGTCTCGCCTCTTTCCTTACTGCTAATTTTGGCTTAGATCAAATCATCGCTTGGTCAACGCCAATGTTAATGTTCCTTTACCCATTATCAATGGTGCTTATCCTTTTATCTGTGACATTACCACTCTTTAACCGTGATGGCGTTGTCTACTTCTTCGTGGTCCTTTTCACCGTTGTACCAGCTCTCGGTGATATGGTTGTTGCTTTCCCAGCGGTTGTTAGCCAAAGTTCATTTGGTTTATCTGTTGCCGCTTTGCGAAATAACTTACCACTTGCAAGTATGGGATTATCCTGGCTTGTTCCAGCACTTGTCGGCTTAGTCCTTGGTCTCTTAGTTCACTGGTACCGTCATCAACGGGTTGCTTCCACCAGTATGCAAAGCGAAGTACATTAATAAGTGTTTTATAGGTTAAAAAAGCGTGAGAAATAGCTCATTACAAGAGTCGTTTCTCACGCTTTTAAATTATTATTTAACATTATCGTATTGAGCAAGATTAAACTTCATAATCGCATAGATCAGCTTGCTGGCATAATCTGGATCGGTTGCGTAACCATTCCGCTGTAATTCGTAAGCTGCCTGTTAATAAGTTTTCGCTGTTTGTACCCCATGGAAACGTGCATGATTATCAGCAGTTCCATTTACAATGAGCAATGTGTGCGCATTAATTGAATCAGCCCAGCTATTGTAAACCGTAAAGTATTGTTTTACTTGAACATTTTTACCACGAATATTTTCGGTAGTATACATTTGAACCTTTTCGTCGTCACTATTAGCCTTAATTCCAAATAAGTTATTGTATTTATTTGCTAACCGGCTCCGACCCCAGTTAGATTCAAGTCCTGCTTGTGCAATCGTAATGCTAGCCGGGATATGATATTTCTTCTGTTCACGTTGAGCAGCTGGTGCAATCTGACGAACAAATTCATTGACGGTTATATCTGGTGGGTGAGTCTCACGTTGAATTTGAGGAGATTCGTGGATAATAATCGCCACAATCCCAAATAAAATAATCAAAAACGCAAGCACACTTCCACAAATGATTTTTGTTCCTTTTTTCATGATGTGTCTTTCCTTTTTATGAATTTGACGCTATTATAACCACTTCACCATGAGAAAGCGAGAATTTACAATGATCTTATTTACTTTTAAGCTCATTTTTATAGTTATTAAAGTATTTACTATCACTCATCTTCAATTTAGGAAAGCTCTTGATTAGTCGGCGATGGTTCCAGCTTAGTTGCTTACCAGCTCCCTCTTTGTTTAGATGTTGAGCAAAGTGCCGTTGCCAATCTTGAAGGTGATCTTTAATTGCCACTTTATCCTTAGGAGCCGCTTTTTCAAGTCGATTCAGCAGTTTCTTTCGATAAGCGGCTGCTCGTTCATCCCATTGCTGAGTTGTAATATGGAATTTTTCCACACTAATAACGCTGAGGATAGTGTCAGTTCCCATCACGAGGACAATAATTAAGGCAAGCATCCCGTGAGTCCATGATTCTTCCCAGTTAATAATCCGCTGAATAACTGGCTGAACAAACTTAACCAGCAAGACAACGCCAATCCCCCAGAAAAATGAAATTTGGGGAGCAACTCTTCCTTGAATGTTTCCTTTTAGATGCGAATAGTTCCATAACTTCATATGAAAAAGTTTTTCGAGCAGCCAACTTGCTACATATTCAAAGATTGAAGCCACAATAAAACCTACTACAAATAGCAGAAAAATATTCTCTTGGAACGGATAGGTAGTAATCAAGATCGTCGTAACAGCAAATCCATACACCGGACAATAAGGGCCAAATAAGAATCCACGGTAGGCAAAATGATGGTCCTTAATTGAACAGTAACAAGTTTCCCATAGCCAGCCAATAAATGAATAGGTAAAAAATAAGACAATGATTTCAGAAATTGAATAGGGCACTCGTTTCCCCTCCTTTTTGAATTCATTGTCTCATATATTTCTATTTCAAGCTAAGTTTTTCAACGTTAAGGATCTTATCAAGCCATCCTTCAAAGAATCCTTGTTCGTGACTAACTAAAATTAAATTTCCCGGGAAATCTTGCAGAGCTTTCTTCAAACCTTCCTTAGTTTCATCATCCAGGTGATTTGTCGGTTCGTCCATGATGAGGAAATTACATGGGGTTAATTCAAGGATTGCCAATTTAACTTTTGTCTGCTCTCCCCCAGACAAAAGGTTCATTTCCTTCATCGTGTTGGCGGCGTTAATCCCTGCCCGCGCCAACTTTGTCCGAATCGTCCGTGGCTGCATCGTTGGGAACATATTTTGAATTGTTTGCAGTGGTGTAAGAGTTGGGTCATCCCATCCCAAATCTTGATCAAAGTAATTTATCCGGGCCGATGGGGAGAAGGTTGCTGTTCCGCCCAACGCTGGAATTTTCTTTAAAATTGATTTAATCAAAGTCGACTTACCAACCCCGTTAAATCCGGTGAACAATAATTTTTCACCCATTGTCATTGAGAAAGTTACCGGTGCCAGTAGTGGTCGATTGTAACCAACTGACAATTTTTCTACCCGCAGCGCATTCGCTGATCCGGTATTTTCATACGGAAAATGGAAAGTTGCTTTTAAATTATCTTCGGGTGGATCAATCTTTTTCATCCGCGCAAGCATTTTTTCCCGTGACTTAGCCATAGTCGATTTTGAACCAGCTTTGTTTTTCCGAATAAACCGTTGCGCCTTTTCAATCACTACTTGCTGCTTCTCATATTCCCGCTCTTGGGCTTCCTTGCGCTCTTCCTTTTGGCGCATCGCTTGCTGGAAGCTTCCCCGGTACTTAGTGATTTTGCCAAATGATACATCACAGATGGTATTCGTGACTTGTTCAAGGAAGTCATAGTCATGCGAGATAATCATTGCGGCACCATCAAAATCATTAAGATAGTCAATCAGCCATTCAATATGGGCCGTATCAAGGTAGTTCGTCGGTTCGTCTAGTAAAATGACATCTGGCTTTTCTAGTAACATCTTCGCCAGGATTATCTTTGACCGCTGTCCCCCGCTCATCTCAGAGACAACATGATCCTTACCAATATCAGTTAATCCTAAACCGTTCATTACCCGCTCTACTTCCGTTTCAATTTCATAGAAGTTATTAGCATCGAGTTTTTCTTGAATTCGGCCTGCTTTGGTGAGGAGCTCATCATCCATCTTTTCTGCATAATCCGCATAAAGCTTATTCATCTGGTCATTAAGTTGATAAAGTTCCGTGAAAGCAGTATGAAGGAAGTCAATCAAGGTCATCCCCGCTGGAATATCAACGTACTGGTCTAAATAGCCAATCTTGACTCCTTTTTGCCATTTGATAGTGCCATCGACCGGGAGGGTTTTCCCGATCAGAATCTTAATCAAGGTACTCTTCCCGGCACCATTTTGCCCGACAATTCCCATGTGTTCGTGCTTTTCTAGTTGAAAGCTGGCATCTTCATAGAGCTTTTTATCGGCATAGCTCATTGTCAAGCCTTCAACATCTAATACTGCCATTCTATTCTCTCCTCTTTTTCTTACTTATTACGAGCCAAAACTGCTATCCATACTATCATATTTTAGGTACGAGCTTCAATTTATTGGGATAATTACAATAATGTCACGTGTCTGTCGTCTCTTTGTCATAAAATTGTCGTTGTCATCGTCACTAAAAATAAGTATTCTAGGATAAAAATTACTAAGGCAGGGAAAATCCATGATTAACAATCAAATCAAAAAGCTAAGAATTGAAAAAGGATTATCACAGGTTATTACAACAATTTAACAATTATGTAACAACCGCCACCCTTAAGATATTTTTCATATCTTCTTCACAATATCATCATATAGTAAAAGAGTGCACAAATTAGTTGCATGCATAAAAGAAAAACAAATAATAATTCAGGAGTGAATAATTATCGCTAAGAAAAAAACAATGTCAAAAGTCCTTGCTGCTGCTTTAGGTGCTGCTGGTGCATTAGCTGTTGCTAACACTGCAAGTGCTGACACACAAGTTCAAGTACAATCAGGAGATACAGTATGGGGATTCGCTCAACAATACGCTACTACTGTTGATTCAATTTCTACTGCTAACCAATTAGCTGACCCTAACGTAATTTACGTTGGTCAACAATTAGTTATTCCATCTTCTGCTATCAGTACTGCTTCTGCTGCCGCAACTGTTGCTGCACCTACTGCAACTGATAACGCTACTGCTAGTCAAGCAGCCGTTGAAACTACTGAAACAACTGCTGCATCAACTACACCAGCTGTTTCTACCACAAACGCAAGCAACGTAGCCGACCAAGCACAACCAACAACAGTCGTATCTGCTTCTGATAACAACACTGCTGCTCAAGTTAGTGTTGCATCCCAAGCTCCAGCCCAAGTAAGTGCTGCTTCTGCTACTATTAACGTTGCTCAAACTAGTGCTGCAAATACTAACAACAACGTTACTACTCTAGCGGCTACTACTAACACTGCAGCTCCAACACAAACTACATACGCTGCTACTGAAGCAGTTGCTACTCCACAAAGCAACACTACTGTTCAAAGTACTGCTGCTGTAACTGCTACTCCAGCAACTTCAACTGCCGCTGGCCAAGGTAATGGTTCTACTGCTAATGCGGTTGCCGTTGCTCAAGCACAAATTGGTACTCCATATGTTTGGGGTGGTAACCAACCAGGCGGATTTGACTGCTCAGGATTAGTTCAATATGCATATGGTCTTGGTTCAAACTACCGGACTACTTACCAACAAACTAACCTTGGTACTCACCAATACGATATCCAAAACGCTCAAAATGGTGACCTTTACTTCTGGGGTCCAGATAGTGCTCCTTACCACGTTGCAATCGCTACTGGTAATGGTGGTTACATCCAAGCTCCTACACCAGGTCAAAACGTTCAAACTGGTAACATCAACTACTACACTCCTAGTTTCTACATCAGCATGAACTAAGATACGAGTAGTATGATTATTGAGTAAGATAGAGGATTCTCTTCTACCTTACTCTTTTTTCTTAGCAAATTTTAATAATTATATTGACAGTTTTATTATCATTAGTTATACTTAACAACAATCAATTATGTAAGGAGTAAGTATAATGAACGTATATCAAACTATCAACGTTAATACTCGTTGGCAAAGCCGGTAGTTCAGGTTGTTTCGTCATGGATGCGACCTGAAGAACAGATTGCATCTGTGCCGGCTGAGTTTGATGTTCATTTCAGTCCGCATGGATCCACATGCGGACTTTTATTTTGTCTTTCAAAAAGCGGGGGTCCGTCATGTGGGCTCTCGTTTTTTTATTATTTTGTGAGGTGAGATTTTAGATGAAAAGAATGTATAGTTTAATTGCAATTATTATCGCTTTCCTTTGTTTCGCATTCTTTAGAGAAAACAATGGATTCGTAACTAAGCAACGAATTCCAAAAGTTGGTGTATTAACCTTGATGCACCACCCAGCGTTAGATGAAATTTACAAAGGATACGTCGATGAATTAGCAAAGGAAGGTTACCACAACGGTAAGAATATCAAGATTGAGTATCAAAACGCGAATGGTGACCAAAGTAATCTTAAAACAATGGCTTCAAAGCTCGTTGATGATAACTCAACTGTTCTTTTTGGAATTACGACTCCTGCTGCTCAAGCATTAGCTAATTCTACTACCAAAACACCAATTGTACTTGGCGCTGTTACTGATCCAAAAGCAGCTGGCCTAGTTAAAAATAATCAACACCCTGGCGGCAATATCACCGGAGTATCTGACCAAGCACCAATTCACGAACAACTCAATTTGATCAAGCAATTCATGCCGCGAATGAAAACACTGGGAGTCATCTATACTTCAAGTGATGCTTCAGCAGTAGCTGGTTACCACCAAATCAAACGTGAATGTCGCAAGATGAATATTAACTTAAAGGCCTATTCAATTGCCAACAGTAACGACTTAAATCAGGTCTCCGAACAAATGCTTAGTCAGGTTGATGCAGTAATTGTACCAACAGATAATACGATCGCTGGGGCAATGCAAACCTTAGTTAAGAATGCCGATGCCGCTAACAAACCAGTCTTCCCAGCAACTGACACAATGGTTAAACAAGGTGGCGTTGCAACTTACAGTGTTAACCAGCGTGCTCTAGGTGTCCAAGGCGCAAAGATGACGGTCGCAATCCTCAAAGGCAAGTCAAAGCCAGCTGATACCCCAATTAAATACATGAAGCATGGGACTCCTGTTCTCAACATTAAGCAGGCTCGAAAACTTAATTTACAAATTCCCGCTCAATTTGAAAGGGATGCAGAAGCGAAAGGAGAGATTTACAAATGAATCTAATCGTATCGTCAATCGGTCAAGGACTATTATGGGCTTTACTTGGTCTTGGTCTTTACCTGACTTTTAGAATTCTTGATTTTGCTGATATGACTGTTGAAGGGACTTTCCCTCTTGGTGCTGCCAGTGCTGTTGCTGCAATCACACATGGCATTAATCCCTTTTTGGCAACTTTAATTGCGATTGGTGCGGGAATGCTCGCCGGCTTGATCACCGGGTTGCTCTACACTAAAGGAAAAATCCCAAGTTTATTAG
Organism: Limosilactobacillus reuteri; assembly: GCF_034259105.1. Lineage (NCBI taxonomy): Bacteria > Bacillati > Bacillota > Bacilli > Lactobacillales > Lactobacillaceae > Limosilactobacillus > Limosilactobacillus reuteri. The sequence goes on from NZ_CP139478.1 coordinate 1,942,009, forward strand.
CCGGAATTTTAACGATGACTGCCGCCTACTCTGTTAACCTCCGCATTATGGGTAAATCAAACGTTTCATTGCTTGGCCAAAAGACACTTTTTAGTGGGGAATTCATGCGAAGTCTGCCCCAATACTTTGATAGTGTCTTCTTGGGAATAGTTACGATTGCAATTATTACCGTAATCCTAGTCTTCTTCCTTTCAACTGACTATGGACAGGCTTTCATCGCGACTGGTGATAATCCTGTAATGGCCAAATCATTTGGGATTCATACCGACACAATGGTCATCATCGGCCTAATGGTGTCAAACGGAATCGTTGGCCTTTGTGGGGCATTGATTGCTCAAAACAATGGGTATGCTGATATTAATATGGGAATTGGGACGATTGTTATCGCCCTTGCCTCAATCATTATTGGTGAAATAGCCTTTGGTGAATTAACGCTTAACCAGCGACTTGTAGCCGTTACTCTTGGTAGTATCATTTACCGAATCATCTTACTTGCCGTGCTACAACTTGGTTTCTCTGCCAACGACCTCAACCTTATCTCCTCCGTTGTTCTTGCAATCTGCATGATGTTGCCACAACTTGAAGAACGCATTCACCTAAAAAAGCCAATTTTGAAAGGAGTCCGGCCTCATGAATAAACCTATTTTAGAATTGCAAGGCGTCAAAACCATTGTTAATAAGGGCACATCTAGTGAAACGACTATTCTTAAGGGCTTAAACCTTAAAATTAATGAGGGAGACTTCATTACAATCGTTGGAACGAATGGTGCCGGTAAATCGACTCTTTTTAATGTCATTGGTGGAAACCTGCACGCTGACGAAGGAAAAATTTTGCATAATGGACAAGATATTACCAATACGACAGAAGAACAGCGAACAGCTTTCCTATCCCGTGTTTTTCAAGATCCAAAATTGGGAACGGCTGCGCGAATGACAGTTGCTGAAAATATGTTGTTAGCAACTAAGCGGGGTGAGCGTCGCCATCTTATTCCTCGGAAGCTCAAAAGTAACATGGAACGTTTCACCAAGCTAGCTACAACAATGAATAACGGCCTCGAAAATCGTATGAATACAGCCACCGGCGCCCTTTCAGGAGGACAACGGCAAGCATTAAGTTTTTTAATGGCAACAATCAAACGACCTGATATTATTTTGCTGGATGAACACACTGCTGCTCTTGACCCGCACACAAGTCTAAATTTATTACACGCTACTAATGAACGGATCACTAAAGATCATTTAACCGCTCTAATGATTACCCATAACCTTGAAGATGCCTTAGAGTATGGGAATCGTCTACTCGTGCTTAAAGATGGTGAAATCAAAGCAGATGTTAATGCAGAGCAACGAAAATCGCTTACCCCTGAGAAACTTTATACTTATTTTGAAGATTAGTTTGACTATATACCACTTTCGATATATATTAAGTATATCGAATTTGATATATAGGAGACCTAATTATGAATTGGTGGATTATTTTTATCACATTTCTTGCCGTAAACCTCGATTTCTTTTTTATTTTAATCTTTTTACTCGAAAGGTATAACCTTCGTGATGCAATCATTGGCTATCTTGGCGCCCTTCTTGTTCTGGTTACCATCAGCTTTTTACTAGGAAAAACACTCGCCATTTTCCTCCCTGAATGGATTTTGGGAATACTGGGGATTCTGCCAATTTACATGGCTCTCCATGACAACGATGAAGATCCAACTCATACCAAAAAGCATGGTCCAATTATTACCACCTTAATAACCTATCTGGCAGTCTGCACTGGTTGCAACCTCTCAATTTTCTTACCAATTTTAACGAATCTTACCTTCCAACAATTTACTCAGGCACTTCTTTTTATTGCAGTCCTTTCAATTGCGATTGTGATTCTCATTAAAGGAATTGGTAATATTCCACTAATCAAGCAAACAATGCAACGTTATAGCGAAAGCTTAATGAAAGTCATTTATATCGGTGTTGGTTGTTATGTTTTTGGGGATAGTGGATTAATTACCCACCTTATCCACCTTCTTTAGTTTGGTATCCCGAAATGTCAATTTAAGTTAGAAAGAAAATAGTTGCTCATCAGTGACGTAAGACATGAATACTTCATATGGAGTTCGATAGCCTAGTGATTTACGGGGCAGGTTATTTCGCTTACTCATCAGTTGGGTTACCAATTCATCAGGAAGATTGCGGAAATCTAGCTGTTTCGTTAAGCCATCCCGGCGTAAAAGACCGTTGTTGTTTTCGTTCAGCCCTCGTTGATTGGGAGCACCAACCTCGGCAAAGTAAGTGTGAAGGTCAAATTGATTGGCAATCTCGCGCCAGCCGGCGAATTCTTTTCCGTTGTCAAAGGTAATCGATTTGAAGAAGTGCCGCGGGAATTTCCGAAGCCACTGACTTAAGTGTTGGTTAATCGCATCAGCCGTCTTTTCGTGCACATTGAGTACAATTTCGACCTTCGATTGGCGTTCGGTCAGGGTCATTACCGCCCCTTGGTGCTTTTTGCCTTGGACGGTATCAGCTTCAAGGTGCCCAAATTCAGTGGCATAGTGCGGAAAGTCCTTGGCACGCTCGTGAATACTTCGCCCCAATTGGCCAGCCTTCCCACGGCGCTCGACATAGCCATTCGGGTGCCGCTTACCTCGCATCGGCAAGGAACGGACATCGAAGCCGAACTGGCCACGTTCAAACATCCGGTAAAGAGTTCGCCGGTTACAACTAATTGGGCGCTCAGCGCGCCCAATAATGGTATCAGGCGTCCACCCCTGGGCAATTTTGTCGTTGATATAAGTGAGTTCAGCCAGTGACAACTGAGTACGTTTTCGGCCACAACGTTGCTTATTGCGCATATAGTGATCTTGATAATCAGCAATTGAGGCACCGGTTTCCAGGTAACGATAAACGCGATAAACGGTTTCGGCGCAACGGTTGATCATTTGGGCCACTCGGTACGCTTTAAGCTTTTGCACGAAAGAATGGGCGATGATTGTCAGCTCGTTTGTGGTAAGATGGGTGTAAGTCATTTGTGGTTTCCTTTCTTTTGTTTAGGGGTATTCAAAAGTCTACCACAAATGGCTTTTCTATTTTTCTAACTTAATTTTACAAACGGCGTATAATAATTACTAAACCGATTAAAAGGAGGAGCAGCAACCATTGTCTTCCACACAAGCCTTTATTGATGAAGCTGCTAAAATTTATAAAGTCCTAAGCAATAGTACGCGTTTAAACATCTTATATTATCTTCGGCACTATGACGGTGAAGCTGATGTTAAAACAATCGTTAATGATCTTCATCTTGCACAACCGATCGTCTCAAAACAGCTCGGTATTTTATATCGTTATCAGTTAGTCATTCGCCATAAAGAAGGGACACGCGTTTACTATGCTTTAGATGATCCTCATGTTATTGAAATGATTGATGACATGCTAAAACACGTTAAACACGAAATAAAGGGCGAACCACATCCTCGAAATTTATATAAATAAAGAGTGAACAGGAAACAATCAACAAAGATTATTCTCTATTCACTCTTTTTGTTATTAATTATTTTTCACTCTTCCGTTTTCCAAAACCAAAGAGACTAGCAAAGGCAGTTACAAGACCTAAACCAATAACTACTGTTGAATTTTGATTACCAGTTTGAGGACGCTTATTATTTGGTTCTTCATCTTTAGTATATTTGACAACATACTAAAGGTTTTCGCCGCCAGAATTAATTGCTTTTGTTAGCTACAGTTAACCATTTTAAACTTTTGTACAAAAAATTAATGAAATAATCAATCTTTCACTTTATAGCTTGACTAGCGTAGAATGATTAGCAGATTGTTAAAAGGAGATTTAAAATGGACGAGCTATTTGAACATTCTTCAATCAAGCGAGCATACTTTACGCTGGCTTTACCTGTTGTGTTAAGCATGGCTGTAACCTTGATTTATAACATGGTTGATACTTTTTTCGTGGCTAAAACCGGAAACCCCAATTTAGTTGCCGGCGTTTCCCAGGGAGCACCGATTTTTACGTTAATGATTGCTCTTGGGGATATCTTTGGTCTTGGCGGAAGCTCAGTTATTTCTCGCTTATTTGGTGAGCACCGTGATAAATTAGCACGTTTTGTCAGTGGCTATTGCTTCTATGCACCGATTATTTGTGGAATCATCGTAACTGCAATAATGATTATCTTTCAAACACCAATTTTACATTTATTGGGTGCTTCTCCTGCCACTTGGAAATATGCACGTGAATATTACTTGGTGATCGCTTGGGGTGCGGTTTTCATCATTTTTGGCCTTTCACCAACTAATATTTTACGAACAGAAGGGCTGGCCATTCAGTCGATGATCGCTAGTATGGTAGGGACTGGAATTAATATTGTCTTAAATCCGATCTTTATTTTCACGTGTGGGCTCGGCGCTGCTGGTTCCGCACTAGCCACTGTAACAAGTGCTGTTATTGGCGATATTTTAATGATTTATTATTTGGAAACAAAGAGTAAAAAGCTGACGACTTCAATTCATGAAACAAAAATCGGCTGGAAACTCCAATTTGAAATCTACGCTATCGGAATCCCGGCCTCGGTTACTAACATTATGGCAACGTTTGCGGTTGCGTTAACTAATCGTTACTTGATTGTTCATGGCGCGGATAGTGTAGCTGCCATGGGGATTGCGATGAAAGCAAATATGATCATTAATATGGTAATGGTTGGTTTTGCATTTGGCGCGCAACCCTTGATCGGATATGTATATGGCGCTAAAGACGAGCAGCGATTTAACAAAGTTGTCAAATTTGATATTCAAGTCGTTGCTAGTCTTGCCTTAATTCTCACTATTATTCTTTTCATTTTTGCTCCCCAGGTTATTCGTATTTTCATGAATGATTCCCAAATAGTAAAAGAAGGGGCCTTGATGCTACGTTGGCTATCAATTTCGACAACTCTTGCTGGTATCATTCTTGTTTTTACAACCATGTTCCAATCAATGTGAAAAGCAACTCCTGCATTTTGGCTCTCATTCTGTCGTCAGGGATTGATTTTCGGAGTAGTGATTAGTGTTTCCGCAAAATTATTTGGTTATACTGGAATTATTGCTGCTCAAGCTATTTCTGATTGCTTAACCTTTGTTCTGGCGCTCATTTTCTTCTATTGTTATCGTCCCCATTTTAAATAAAATAGATTTAGACAGATAAAAAAAGCCTCTACCGTTCAAATTTTTCAAACGTTAGAAGCTTTTTTAATTTATTCAGTTATTTTTCGTTCAAAATAATGAGCTAGTTTAGCCTCTGGATAATATCCAGTTACCTTTTCTTTCGCCTGTCCATCCCTAAAAATGACCAGACTTGGGACACTCATTACTTTATACCGTTGTGCAATTTCTTGATTTCCATCAACATTCATCCGCACAAACTTGATTTTATCGCCGTATTGTTTTTCAAGCTTCTGCATAGCTGGTTCCATCATTTTACATGGACCACACCATGGTGCCCAAAAATCAACAACCGTCATTGAGCCTTGAACATCCTTATCAAAGGTCTCAGCTGTTGCATCAATTGCCATTTTATTCTACCTTCTTTTTCTGTGATCTACGTATAAAGTGAATAATAATCGTTACCGCAAAAACAAGCAAGATAAAACTACCGAAAATCCCTGATGGAATCTCGATGTCAATTGCAGGAATCGTTAAGAAAAGTTTAATAGCAATCACAAAGATTAAGATATATGCCATCGGTTCTAACTCAGGAACTTTGCGCATCAGTTTCATAATAACTTCAGCAATTCCTCGCATACATGCAATCCCAATCAGACCACCGATTAAAACAATAACCGGATTATTAGAGACAGCTAATGACGCCAAAACAGAATCAATGGAGAAAATAATATCCATAAATTCGATCTGTAAAACAACTGTCCAAAAAAGCTTTCGTCCAGTTAAACGCGTTTTACCTTCACGGGTCTTTCGCATTGCTCGCTTACCAAAGAACTTATTATGAAAGTAACGATAGACAAGGTAAATTAAGTAAGCAGCTCCAATAACTTTGATTTCCCAAAAGTTAATGAGATATACTCCGATTCCAATAATTAAGAACCGAAAAACATAAGAACCCCAAATACCATAGAAAAGTGATTCTTCTTGTTCTTTTAACGTTGGTAATACACGTGTCTGAGCCGCTAACACAACAGCATTATCAACTGACAGTAAACATTCAATCATAACCAACGAAAAGATGATTAACCAATCCTGTCCTGATGTAACGACTGTTGCCCAGTTATGTGGATCAAAAAATGGTCCATACAACTTCTCTAAAAGTGACAATTAATGTCCTCCCTTAATTTAAATTTGCTTTTTAGCTAAGTTATATTTTACCAAATAATTTTCAAAATACGACGGTAATGGCGCACTAATATTTAAAGATTTCATTACGAAGGGTAATATGAGTTTTTGCGACACTCCATGAAGCAGCATCCCCTCTGTTGAAGAAGTATTATAAAGCGGATCGCCAACAATCGGATGACCACTATGCGCCAAATGAACCCTGAGTTGGTGTGTACGACCAGTTACTAAGCGAAGTTTCACCAAAGAATGTTCACGATTACTTGCCAGTGTATCATAATAGGTCAAAGCCGGCTGCGCGTTTTGCCCATTTACTTGATGAAGATGGGGATTCACCGGATTACGTCCAATTGCCCAATCTAGTTTTCCACTCTGGGCCATTTCTCCCTCTACTACCGCCAAATATTGTCGGTGGATTTGTCCATCACTAATTAATCGGTTAAGGATTGGGACAACAATTGGATTCTTAGCAACAACTACTGCACCACTCGTTTGTAAATCTATCCGATGGACCATATAAGCATTATTTTGACTATGCGCTAAATAGCCTGCGACATCATTCATTAATGTCCCTGTTTCGCCATGATAATTAGGGTGTGTTTTTTTTCCCCGCGGTTTATTTACCACTAATAAATCGCGATTCTCATAGAGAACCTCTAAGTGTGATTGTGAAGACGGAATATAATCATTTGCGGTAGGGGTCCGAATTTCATCACCACAAAATAGCAACTTAATATTATCGTTTCTTCCCACCAGTTCATTCATTGACCGATATTCACCATTAACAAGCACTGTCCGCCTAATTCGTAAATAGTGAATTAGCCGACTAGGAAGCAGCCATTGATCATGCAACAACTTGCGTAATGGTTTCGCCACCTGGTCATCAGTTAATTTTTCATTAATTTGCCACCGATACTTCATTTTACTCACCTCTCTTTCGCCTAAATTCTGATAAGATTATTTTACTGTATTTCCCAGGAAATATTTAGAATATTTTTAAGTCGGTTTACTTTTATCCGATAATAGTGTTGAATAGAGTATGAGTAAATTTAAGGGGATGGGTACTGATGTTAACAATAGAACAAATTAATGATCATAGTAAATGGATAAGTATATTCGAACCTCTTCCCCATGAACGATTAGATTTAATTGAAAAATACGAGGTTACTCAAGAATTGCTTGATTACGCAATTGACCCCTACGAAAAAGCCCGGGTTGAAATTGATCCAGATGCAGGAGTTACATTATTAATTTTCGATGTCTATGTGCCAACTCATGCTGTGACGGCTCCACAGACCGCACCAATTGGCATCATGCTAACCGCTAATAATATCATTACTTTTACAAATGCAAAAACTAACTTTGTAAATGGAATCATCGCTAATCAGCTGCAATTATTAAAGAAACACGGTGAAAATGACGATAAATTAAATTTAGTCTTTCCTATTCTTTATCGCCTTTCGACTGATTACTTTGGCCCCCTTCGTAGTGCAGATCAACAGCGACAAGAAATTCAACGAAACCTTCAACTACGAACGGGCCGCCAAGCCATTACCCAATTTACGGAAATTGAAACTGGACTAGTTTATATTCTTACCTCGCTCAAAGGGAATGTTTCCCTACTTGAAGAATTTAAACGCCGCTTTGGTAACCACATTACTACGAAGCAATATAATGACCTTGATGATGTAATTGTCGAAGCACAGCAAGGTCTAGAGATGGCACAGATGACTTCAGATGTTTCTGCCCGTGTCTCTAACGCTTATAGCAAGGTTCTTGATAGTGACCTAAACCAAACGATGAAATACCTAACCATTTATTCAATTGTTCTCTCAATTCCAACAATTGTATCTGGCTTTTATGGTGAAAACGTCAAACTTCCCCTCGCAAACGGAGACTATTCATGGGTTTTTACAATCTTCATTACTATTGTCCTAATGTTGGCATGTGTCATCTTTCTTATTAATCGTCATTGGTGGAAATAAAATAGTGAGTGAAAATTAACCTTCTCGACAAGGCGGTGGGCTAAGGATAGAACGGTGATTAGCACGGTACAGACTGATTATCGTTCGGACTTAGCCTCGAGCCTTGTGGTTAATTTCCACGATATCTTGACTAATCGTAGGAAAGAGGCTGAGAAAAAAACGGAGTTTTTTCTCAGCCTCTATTTTATAAGTTATCGCCACGTTCAAATTGGAACTTAGAATTTAACAACGCTTCATGTAAAAGCTGGTTAATCAATTCATGCGTTTCATTCAGAATATGATTAGCGGTTTTCATATTTTGTTCAGTTAGATAGTTAATTAAATTAGCCGAATTTTGGATCTGAGCTGTTTTTGTAATTGTATCTACTCGTCCTACGCCATAGCTTTGACACCGATCTCGGAAATTATTTACTTCATTGATAAATTCATGATAGCGTGGTTCTACAATTACTTCTAACAATTTATTTAACCAATAAGCACTCTTATCCGGCTGAGCATCGTCAGTAGCATACTTATATTTTGCCGGAGTATCACTAATATTTGTAAAGAACGGAACATAAGGGCTATAGCAATAAAAGCCAAAATTAATCCATTGAATAGCAGCATATTGTGCTGGTACGTCATTCCGAATTTGCAAAATACACGAGCTTTGATTACGATCAAGTGCAATTGAACGGAATTTTCGCTGTTCCTCTGGTGTTCCAGAAGCATAAGTTCCCATTGGATCATAAGGAGTACCGTTATAATGCGATGAGAGGAAGTACTCTACATCCTCAACGGCAATTTTCTTTTCTGCATGTTGAACAAATGGAATTTTTTGGCTGGTAGGCTCCTGTTTTAAGGATGGAGTAAAGAGCTTTTGACCATACCAAGAACGAGGGGTGTTGTAGTAGGCATCTGCCTCATCTTGTGTGCCAAAAATATTCCGGAAATTAAACGTTTGTGGATTAGGATTTAAATGATATTTTTCAACAAAATCTTTAATTTGCGGCGCATACATGAAGCTATCGTGATCGTTAAAGTCGACCTCTTCGATACACATAATGTTCGGTGCAATTGCATAAGCATCATCAGGAATCCGCTGGGCAACCCATTGATGACCTCCACCGGTCTCAAAATACCAGACTTCATCCTTATCGCTAAAAGCAATTCCGTTACTTTCACCAGTACCGTATTTTTCAATTAGGGAACCAAGACGTTGAACTCCTTCGCGGGCGGACTTAATAAATGGTAGGACGAGATAAACCATTGAATCTTCATTAATTCCGTTTTCTACTAACGGATCATGACCAAGCACCCTGGCATTTGTCATTTCGGTTTCTGTCGCACTCATTGCAACATTATATTCATTAATGCCTTGCTCATCCCAGCGTCCTTCATCAGGTACGCCATTGGGAGTTGCCGTATAACGGCATCCCTGTCCCTTCATCTCAACAGTTAACCCATTATATTTTGAAACATAATGTTCACCGGTGTAATCCTTGGCAGGAAATACTTTGAATGTCTTAGGATTGACTCCATCTTCTGCATCCTCATCACGTGCAATAATTGTTGAACCATCAATCGTCGCATTCTTTCCAACAAGCATTGCCGTACAACTACTCATTAGCTTTTGCATAATATACGCTTCCTTCCACAGTAGTTACTGTACCTTCTAATAATACCACTATCTGGAATTAACTGGATTATAAAGAAAAAGCTGAACGTTAATCACACAAGCCAATCTAAAATATCATTAATACCGAACAAGCCATTGAAAATGTTCGGTATTAGTGCTAGGATAACTACATCAAATAAATAGCCTATATAATACCGAAATATGGTCGGTTAGTCTCTACCTAAAGCCGTAAACTTTAGACTATAAGCACTTCTTAAAAACTGACACTGTCTGTTTTTAACTTCAAGCTTTTAAAAATCGGTAGAGAGGCTGAATTTTCAGTCTCTTATTTTTATTTAGGCGTGTTAATTTTTGGGGAGGTATATTTTGAAAGAACCTGTTTCATCTATTCAAGCACCTAGTCGTCACACTAAAATCGATTTCACTCGTCAATGGCAAAATTTTGTCCTTGGTTTCCAGCACTTACTTGCAATGTATTCTGGGGACGTTCTTGTTCCGCTATTAATTGGACATTACTTACATTTCTCCACGCTTCAAATGACTTACCTAGTCTCGATCGATATTTTCATGTGTGGTGTCGCAACCCTCTTACAATTAAAGCGAACACCATTAACTGGAATCGGCTTGCCTGTTGTCCTCGGTTGCGCAGTTCAAGCTGTTACTCCCCTCGAAACAATTGGTGGAAAGCTAGGAATCACTTATATGTATGGGGCCATTATTGCAGCCGGGATCTTTGTTTTCCTAATTGCTGGCTTTTTTGCCCGCTTAAAAAAGTTTTTTCCACCGGTCGTTACTGGATCTTTAATAACTATTATTGGATTTACCCTTGTTCCAGTAGGTTTCCAAGACCTAGGAGGAGGTACGCCAACTGCTGCTTCATTTGGTGATCCCGCTAACCTCCTTATCGGCTTTCTAACAATTGCCATCATTCTGTTATTCAATGCCTTTGCTCGTGGCTTTATGAAATCAATCGCCATTTTACTAGGAATTTTAATTTCTTCTTTCATTGCAGGCGCATTAGGCTTTGTCTCTCTTAAACCGGTTAGTGAAGCTGCTTGGTTCCACGCTCCGCAATTATTCTTCTTTGGCGTTCCACGTTTTGATATGAGTGCCATGATCACAATGATTCTTGTTTCGCTCACGACAATGATTGAGTCAACCGGTGTTTTCTTTGCCCTTAGCGACATTACTGGCCGTCAATTAACAACCAACGACTTAGAACGTGGATACCGCGCTGAAGGTATTGCTGCAATTTTAGGCGGACTTTTTAATACCTTCCCTTATTCTACTTTCTCTGAAAATGTGGGTGTTCTTAAAATGTCTGGAGTGAAAAGTCGTCAACCCGTTTACTATGCCGCCTTTTTACTCTTATTGCTTGGTCTTTTACCTAAAGTCGGCGCTCTCGCAACGGTTATTCCAGAACCTGTCCTTGGTGGTGCAATGATTGTGATGTTTGGGATGGTCGGTGTTCAAGGAGTTCAAATTCTCCATAAAGTTGATTTCTCTAACAATGCCAACCTTCTTACTGCATCTGTTTCAATTGGACTAGGATTAGGGATTACCATGTATCCGCAACTGTTCCAGCATATGCCAACTGAATTTCAAATCATCCTGGGTAACGGGATTGTCGTCACCAGTCTTTCAGCCGTTCTTCTTAATCTGTTATTTAATCACCGGTGGGCTAATCATAATTAATTCTCATTCTTTTTTAATTTAGTTGTTGACATTCAAATCTCAGCACGATATTATAATTTCAACAATTATCGTTTCAGTAGAACCTTCGTTGGGCGTAAGAGAGCCGGTGGTTAGGTGCGAACCGGTCAGGCGAAGTGTTTCGAATTATCACGTGATCTGAATTGTCCGGCCATATTCAGTGCCGTTACCACCTGATATGAGTGCGCATAAAATCAAGATGCGTAGGTGGGTGGTACCGCGATTAAAATAATCGTCCCGTTGATACTTTTATCAACGGGACTTTTTTTATTTCTTTTCTAAGGAGGAACAACGATGAAGAGTATTCGTTTCAAAGAGGCCGCAACCCTCTTACTTATCATGCTAATAATTTTAGGGACTGCCGTGATTAGGTTTGGCTTGTCACCACAGATCCCCGTCCTATTTGTCATTGCTTTACTTATTTTTTGGGTTAAGCTTCGTGGTGCTAGTTGGGACGAGATTCATAAGGGTATCCAAGAAGGAATCGGTACCGCAATCATCCCCATCTTTATCTTTATCCTTATTGGCGCATTAATCGCTGTTTGGATTCAAGCTGGAGTCATCCCTACAATTATGATTGTCGGCTTCAAACTGATTAGCAGTCAATTTTTTGTTCCATCAACATTTATTGTCTGCTCTTTAGTCGGTCTATCCATTGGTAGTGGTTTTACAACTATTTCGACAATCGGAATTGCCTTATTTGGAATGGGAGTTGCGCTTAATGCTAATCCTGCGCTGGTAGCGGGTGCGATCATTTCGGGAGCCGTTTTTGGTGATAAAATGTCGCCGCTCTCTGATTCAACTAATCTTGCCTCCGCAATTGCAGGTAGTGACCTTTTCGCCCATATTAAGAATATGATGTGGTCAACGATTCCTTCTTTTATCGTTTCGCTAATTCTATTCTGGTTCTTTGGTAATTCCAGTTCTCATATCAGCGCCGGTAAGATCGCCCACACAATGGCTATCCTTAATCAACAATTTATGATTTCATGGTGGGCCCTACTACCAATCGCCTTAATGTTTATCTGTGCATGGCGTCATATTCCAGCTATTCCAACCTTATTTATCAATATCATCGTTACAGTAGTCATGATCTTCTTCCAAAAGCCAGGAATCTCTCTTCAATCCCTCGCCAAATTAATTAGTGATGGCTTCGTTGCTCACACTAGCGATGCAACTGTTAATACGCTACTTACCCGTGGTGGGATTAGCAGTATGATGGGAACAGTTTCCCTGATCATTGTTACCCTTTCGCTTGGGGGAATTTTGATGAAGTTTAACATTGTTCAGTCAGCAATGAAGCCGCTTATTGACCACCTTCATAAGCCTGGCAGCCTTATTACTGTTACAATTCTTTCGGGTATTGGAATCAATCTTTTTGTTGGGGAGCAATACCTTTCCGTTATTCTTCCAGGTAAGGCATTTAAGGGTGCATTTGATAAAATGGGTCTTTCACCATTAGCCCTTAGTCGTGTCCTTGAAGATGGCGGAAGCGTTATCAATTACTTAATCCCATGGGGAGTTGCCGGATCATTCGCCGCCTCAACCCTTGGTGTACCAGTCCTTCACTTCCTACCATTCGCTTTCTTTAGTCTGTTTTCACCAGTCTTCTCAATTTTAAGTGGAGTTACGGGGATTGGTTTGAAGTGGCAAAAAGGAAAGCAACGCAATACTACAAATGAAAATCAAATAAAGGAAGCTTAAAAAAAATCTGGGTTTGAGAATTTCTTTTGGCAGATTGTAAAATTTAAGTTGAACATTTAAGTGGACAGAAAAACCCATCAAGGTCTTTAATGGTGTTACCACACAATCCATTAGAAAGAAGGACCTTGATGAGCACCACTATTTTATCATTCCAGAACCGTGTTGTCATTGAAACGCTTCATAATGAAGGACGTTCCTTGCGATACATCGCTAACTACTTAGGCTTTAGTAAGACCACCATCTTTAACGAACTTCACCGGCTAAATAGTGGGTATCAAGCTGAACTAGCGCAAACTGACTTTGAACGCAAGGTTAGTCAACGGGGGCGGAAGTCTTCACTCACTAAAAGCCTTAAGCACTTGATTGAGGAAAAGATTCAAGTCCAGAAGTGGTCCCCTGAACAAGTTGCCCATGTAGTTGGGATTGCCTACAAGACGGTCTATAACTGGATTGATCAAGGATGGCTTGATGTACAGTTACCCGATTTGCCTGATCATGGAATTCGTCGTCATCGTGCTAAAGAAAAGCGTGGTACGTTCAGTCACGGCCGCTCCATTGAGGAGCGTCCTCATAAAGTCGAAACTCGCCAAGAATTCGGCCACTTTGAAGCTGATACCGTACTTTCTGGCAAACGTAAAGGTCAAGCTGTGGCGACTTTTGTGGAGCGTAAGAGTCGCCTGACAATTGTTAAACGGCTCCATGGTCGCGACAGTCAGTCCATGACTCAAGCCGTACTTGAACTAGCTAGTCAACTTCAAGACAAGCTCAAGACGCTTACCGTGGATCATGGGAAAGAGTTCGCTAACTATCAGGCAATTGAACAGCTAACGGGTACTCAGGTTTACTTTGCCCATGCCTATTCACCGCACGAACGCGGTAGTAATGAGAACCGTAATCGAGTTTTGCGACGGTTTATTCCCAAGGGACAAGCCATTGAAGAGCTGAGCGATCGCCAGCTGGTTCAAATCAATTGGTATCTGAATTCCCGACCACTTAAATGTCTTAACTGGCACACACCAATCGAGATCTTCTTGATTAATCTACGTCACTAAATTCGTTCAAGTTATTTCTTGCAATCTGCCTTTTACCCAGACTTTTTTATTATCCTGCAATTAATACTTCTGTTACCAACAATCCACCACCAAAGATTAAAACAAAGACAACTACCGGCCACACGAAACGCAGCCAATGGGAATATCGCATATCAAGCATTTGCAAAGTTGCCATTACTAATCCAGTTGGTGCTAAGAATAACATTGCATATTGCCCAAATTGATATGCAGTAACAACCGTATATCGTGGAATATGAACCGTATCAGCTAGTGGAGCTAAAATTGGCATTGCTAGCACTGCTAAACCAGATGATGATGGAACGATAGAGCCTAAGACAAAGAATACCAACATCATCACAATAATGAAAAATGATCCGTTCATATGCGCAACCATTTTTGAAGAAGCATAGAGAATTGTATCAGAAATATAGCCATCATTAAGCACTTTATTAATTCCCCGTGCCAAACCAATAATTAATGACACACCGACTAAGCTAGCTGCTCCATCAGAAAAAGCTGTTGTAGTCTTATATTCGCCTAAACCGTCTTGGCGCCCGAAACAAGTTAAAAACATAATAATAATAGCAATTGTTAAGAAAGCTGATGCCATATTAGGAAAGGCCCATCCTTTGGCCATTACTCACCAAATCATAATTGGGAAAGCACAAGCAAATAAAATTAAAATAATTTTCTTTTTTAAAGTAAACCGCTGATCTTTTTCTTCGCTAGTAGTCATTCCCCCCACATTTGATCAAATTTGTCCCGGTCATCATAGGAATAGGAAAACTGTGGATTCTGTTGTACTTTGCGTGCATACCAATGCAAGTAAAATAATAAACAAGTAACTGCAATAACCAAACCAAAAATTCGTCCTGCCATTCCTTGCGTAAAAGTTGTCCCAGCAGCATTTGACGCAATTACAACTGAAAACGGATTGATTACTGAAAATGTTGTTCCAAGCGAACTTGCTAAGAAACTAGCCCCAACACAAACAATTGAATCATAACCCATCGCAATAAAAACTGGGGCTAAGATTGGATAAAAGGCAACCGCTTCTTCTTCAATCCCACATAGGGTTCCGCCAAGTGCTAGTAAAACTGTTACGAGGAACACTAAAATAAATTCTTTCCCCTTAGTTTTGGTAGATAGCGCGGCTAGCCCAGATTCAAAGGCTCCACTTGCTTTAACAACACCAATCAAACCACCTAAGACTAAGATAAAAATCATAATATCAACTGATTCTATCGTACCATCGACTATACTAGAGAAAATATCGCTGATCGAAGCAGGATGCTGTTCAAGCCGCTTATAAGTTCCCGGTACTGAAATTGGCTTATTGATTGCACCAGATTTAAACTGGTCGACATCAATCTGAATGTGCAATTTATCTAATGTTGCCTGTGTTGCCGGATAACTAATTTTTTCTCCAGTTGGTTGTGTTACTTGGAGATGATCATTGACATATGCTAGCTTAGAATAGCTTCCCGCTGGAACAATCCAAGTCAACATTACTGCAATCACCGTTAGAAAGAATAAAATTGTAAATGCACCTGGCATCTTTAATTTAAACCGATGCTTTTTCCCTGCTGTTGCTTCTCCCATCATCCTCACTCCTTAAGTCTTCTTTCTCCCTTCTATTAATTTTAGCAAGCGTTTTCAACAAACTTCGTAATAAGTCAGATTAATTCAACAAATGCATATTTATTGTTTAAAAAGGACTGTGACATAAGTTAAGTTACTTTCATAAAAAGCAAATACGCAGTACAACAATGGCCTCTAACGTCCGGCAAAACCGAACGTTAGAGGCCTATTGTTGCTTGCGGGGGCTCCCAGAGGCTAGCTTCGCGTCGAAAAACGAAGTCACAAGTGACTTCTGTCTCGCTCCCTTTTAGTATCTTCACCTTTATTACTTAGGCTACTTATTATATTCAACAATTTCCATATCATTATCAGTCAACGTTGCGCGCGTCAGACTTCCATTTGCCGGGCGCTCAGTTACATCATACTTTCCATGACCAAAACGTTCTACTAAGCTTAAAACAGTATTTCCATGACTTACCCATAAAACATTGGCATCGTCAGGTAAATCAGCGTTACGAATTAATTCAATCCCTTTGTCCATTCGTTGCCAGTACTCTTCATTGTTTTCGGCATCATGAAATGGATCAGCATCCTTTAACCAGTCTTTGGCTTGGCCGATGGAATATGCGGTTACAATTTCACGGAAGTTCTTAAAGCCATGAGGGGCACCCGCATTGTACCAAGCAAGATCCATATTCGTTCCTTCATATGATCCATAAAACTCTTCCCGAAAATAAGGAGCGGTGACTGGGTGAGCTACAGAATTAGCGTTATTAAGATTTAAAATCACTTGTGCTGTTTCCATGGCTCGGGAAAGGTCACTACAAAAGGCACCATCAAAGTGAATATTCTGCAACTTCTCCCCAGCTACCTTTGCATCTTCTTTCCCCTTCATAGTTAGTGGAGAATTACTCCAACCTTGCAATTTATTGTAAATATTAAAGAAAGTCTGTCCATGGCGAACAAGATAAATATTCAATTTAGTCATAACAATCCCTCCATAATTTTATTGTACCGCTTACAAGTCCTTAAAACTATTTAAGAATTAACTTTGAGCTTTAAACACATATTCTTCATATTCTCCACGTAGACTAAAAAATACAGGAGGAAGGAATTATTATGAAGCTTAGAGACACGAGTCAACCAAATATTGTTGCTGCTAAGATTATTAATGTTACTCCGAAAAATGTTACCGTAATTACTGAAGAAGGCCACCTGCTCAAGATTCCATTAACTAAACAATATCGGGAAGATAAAACTTTACGCGCATCATTAGTTGATATTTTGAAAGCAGGGATATGGATTCCAGTAAATAAAAAGCTTAAAAAATTATTTAGTTACGACTGGCTTTCTGTTCCTGCCTTGGTCCCAGCAAAGAATTAAGTTTCTTCAATGATTTCCATAAAAGGGATGTTTTATAGTAATCTATGATAAAATAATTCTTGATTTGTCGAAATTGGACTTCGATAATCTAGAACAAACCATATTGATTGCGAGGAACATTCCTAATGAAAAAATTAAGCAAATTTGTGGATACTAGGATTGGTTTTTTCACCCTCCTAGTTATCCTTTTTTGGTTAAAGACCCTGTTTGCTTACTTTACTGACTTTAAGCTTGGTGTTACGGGAATTTTTCAATACCTTATTTTAATTTTTAACCCGTTAGCAACCACCTTTTTTATTTACAGTTTAGCATTCTACTTTAAGCGTTCACGGTTCTTCTACCCAGTTATTATGGGTCTAGACATTGCGAACACATTATTACTTTATTTAAACGTCATCTATTATCGTGAATTTACCGATTTTATGACAATTGCTACGATGACAGGTTATTCAAAAGTTAATCAAGGTTTAAGTGGTAGTTCACTTGCCCTCACTAACTTTCATGATGTCTTTTACTGGTTAGATATCGTCGTAATTCTTATTTTAATGCTCTGTAAAGTTATCAAATTTGATCCCCGAGCAATTGGAACACGGTTAGCATTCGCATTTAGCTCCGTTGGTCTTGTCTTATTTGGGGTTAATTTATCTTTTGCGGAAATGAGTCGTCCTCAATTACTTGGCCGGACATTTGATCGTTCTTACATTGTAAAATATCTTGGAATTGATACTTTTACTGGCTATGATTTAGTAAAATCGCAACATATCAATAACATGCGACAGAGTGCTACTAAACCTGAACTACTGAAAGTTAAGAAATTTACTGATAAGCACTACGCTCCAGCTAATCCACAAATGTATGGAATTGCTAAAGGACGTAACGTGATTATCATCCACCTTGAAAGTTTCCAACAATTTTTGATTAACAAGAAGATCAACGGGCAAGAAGTTACCCCATTCCTTAACTCGCTTTATAATGGCAAGGATACCTACTCGTTTGATAATTTCTTCCATCAAGTCGGTCAAGGTAAAACCAGTGATGCGGAAAACCTTTTAGAGACTAGTACATTTGGCTTGCCACAAGGATCTTTATTTGCCACACTCGGAAGCGATAATACCTTCCAAGGCGCTCCAGCTATTCTTAATCAACGTGCCGGTTACACGAGTGCTGTTTTCCACGGAAATGTCGCTAGTTTCTGGAACCGCAATAATGTATACAAGAATTTAGGTTATCAGTACTTCTTTGATGCTAGTTATTACGATACTTCTGGCGACAAGGCTACCGGATATGGACTTAAAGATAAGTTATTATTCAAAAACTCGATCAAGTATCTCCAAAGTTTACAGCAGCCATTCTACGCTAAATATATCACTGTTACTAACCACTTCCCTTACACGCTTGATGATGAGGATAAAGATCCAAACTTCCAAACAACTAATACCGGGGATAGTAACGTCGATAATTACTTTGTAACAGCTCATTATCTTGATCAATCAATTCAAGAATTCTTTAATTATCTCCAAAAGACTGGGCTTGACAAGAAATCAATCATAATGATCTATGGTGACCATTATGGGATTTCAAATAGTGAGAATACTTCCTTAGCAAGTGTTCTGGGAAAGAGTGCCGATGATTGGACAGACTTCGATAACGCTCAACTTCAACGTGTGCCGCTAATGTTTGTCATCCCTGGTACGGGTCACGGAAAAGTTTATCATACCTATGGTGGGGAAGTTGATGTTCTTCCAACCCTCCTTCACTTATTAGGAATTAGCAGTAAACGCTACATTCAATTCGGAACCGATCTCTTTTCTAGCAAGCATAATCAAGTGGTTGCCTTCCGTAATCGGGATTTTGTTACGCCAACTTATACTAGTGTGGGCGGAACAATTTACAATAATAAAACTGGTAAAGAAGCTAAACTTACCAAAAAGCAGCAAGAGAAGTTAAAGAAAGATCAAGATTTTGTAAATGAGGAATTAACCCTTTCTGATTCGCTAAACGAAAAAAATCTCTTGCGGTTCTACCATCCAAAAGGGTTTAAAAATGTTGACCCAGCTGATTACAATTATTCAAATGGTCTAAAACGAGCACAGCAAATTGAGAAGAAGAAAGGAATTAAATCAACAAGTATTTACTCAGAAAATGGAGATCGTTCAACTGTAGATGACTACAGCACTGACGCCCCTGAGCAAAATCATTCTTCCACTGATTCCAACCGTATTAAGATCACTAACCCAGACGCTAATAATAAGTAGTAAAGGTACAAAATAGAATAGTAGAGTCTAGCAGAGCACTGTGTTCTACCTAGGCTCTATTTTTTAAGTTTAAGCTAATTTCAGTCATCTAAACTTTCTCTCCATTAATAAAAGTGATATTGTTAATCTGTACACAAAGAATAATGGAGGGATTTTTATGGTTGAAGAATTTGGCTCACCATCATCTTACATTCAAGGTAAAGGTGTTCTTTTTGAAAGTGATAAGTATCTTAAAAACTTTGGCACAAAGCCATTATTATTGGCTGGCGAAACAGTCTATAAAATTGTAGGTAAGCGTTTTGAACAGTATCTTCAAGAAAACGGTTATGATGTCACCCGTGTTCAATTTAATGGTGAATCATCCACTAACGAAGTAAACCGGGTCACAGAAATTGGTAAAGAAAATAATGTAACCGTCGTTTATGGTCTTGGTGGTGGTAAAACAGTTGATACTGCCAAAGCGATTGCCGATAATCTCCATCTACCAGTTGTAATTATGCCAACGTTGGCTTCTAATGATGCTCCCTGTTCACGCCTTTCGGTAATCTATACTGATGACGGTGTATTTGACCATTATCGTTTCTACAACCAAAATCCTGACTTGGTCTTAGTTGATACACAAGTTATCGCTAATGGTCCTGTTCGGATGCTAATTTCTGGAATTGCTGATGCTTTAGCTACCAATGTTGAAGCACAAGCAGTTGCCAAAGCTAATAGCGATACAATGCTAGGTGAAAAACAAACCCTTGTTGGAAATGCAATTGCTCAAAAATGTGAAGAAACATTATTTAATTACTCGCACCTAGCTGTAGCTGATGCAGAAGCCCATGTCGTTACACCAGCATTTTCTAATATTGTTGAAGCAAATACGCTAATGAGCGGTCTCGGTTTTGAAAGTGGTGGTCTATCTGGTGCCCACGCTATTCATGATGGCTTAACAATTTTAGAAGAGACTCATGATTTAACACACGGTGAAAAGGTCGCATACGGTACCTTAACACAATTAATGTTGGAAGGCGCTGACCAGGAACGTTATAACAAGTACTTCCAATTTATTCTTTCTTTAGGTCTACCAACTACTCTTGCTGATCTACATTTAGAAAATGTCACTGATGAAGAATTACTCAATGCTGGAAAAGCCGCCTGTTCAGAACAAGACACCATGGATCGTTTGCCATTTAAGGTAACACCAGATGACGTGGCTCAAGCATTACGAGCAGTTGATGCATATACTAAACAATATTTAAATAGTCACCATTGTCATCATAGCCAGATGTAATAAAAGGGAGCGAGACAGAAGTCACTTGTGACTTCGTTTTTCGACGCGAAGCTAGCCTCTGGGAGCCCCCGCAAGCAACAATGGCCTCTAACGTTCGGTTTCGCCGGACGTTAGAGGCCATTGTTGTACTGCGTATTTGCTTTTTATGAAAGCAACTTATGTCACAGTCCTTTTTTATTTACCCCATAAGAAATTAATTAATGCCTTATCAACTTGAGTATTATTATGAAGTTTCGAATGTTGAGCATCTTTTCCTGTTATTTTTAGAACACGGTATGACTTCGCCCGAGCAGCCACTAGATACTTAAGTGACAATGATGATGCATTATCAACAGTACCGTCTGAATGATTACCAACATCACCAATAATATTAAGAACTGCTACTTGACCTTTGGGATAAGTTTGCCGGACTTCTGTCATTTGACGATATGTGGCATTCATTTCATTTGGCTTTCCGTCTTTATTTAATTTCATTCCAATTGGTTGCCGGATAGCAGCAGGTACCTGTTTAAAATTCAATCCTGCAAAATGACCTGCGATATCAACCTGTTTTTGTAATTGAGGCATATTCTGATTTTTACCGTTTTGCAACATATAGTAAATAATCGAAATATTTCCCAGGGAATGACCAACCATATTAATCTTAGTTATGCGATAGCGTTTCTGTAATGCCTTTACAACATTTGTCGCATATTCGCCATGCTTATTAAAATCTAACTGCCTATTGTTATCATAATTTACCTCAACAATTGGATTGATGGCCCCTTTATGCATTGAACCATGAAGGGTAACTTTCCCGTTATTAGCAACATCAGCTCGCAGGACTGTGCTCGTTACCCCGGCTTTTTTAGCAGCATTTACCATGTGTTCTTCTGCATGATAACTACTGCCTCCACCATGGAAAAATAGCGTTGGCGTTGTTGATTGCACATACTTACTATGTTTTTGCTGATGCCAAACTGCCCCACCAATTATTGCCAGGATAACAATTACTATCACTACACCAATTTCAATATGGCTTTTTTTCATAATTTCACCCGCTTTTTTGTTTACTTAGATTATAAGTCTAAGAACAATAATGCATTCAAAACTTATTTTAATGCAGGAGACGTTGCCAAAAGTTTCCACGGCGAACATCATTAGCACTATATAGAGAGTAAGTTAATGGTTCCCCATTAAGCGTTTCTAACTGATCACTCGTTATCCTTAAACTGCCGACACGTTCACCTTTCCAAATAGGTGCTTCTAATTTTTTCTTTTTATATTGTGTTCCAATTGTATAGTCCGTTTTTGTATCATACGGACTCCAAATAGTTACTTGTTGTGGCGTGAGTTTCATTGTTTTTTCAACACCATTAGCTACTTTACGTGTTGTTACTGATGATGGAACTTTTATTTTTTGTAAATGGTCCTCTGTTTTAAGGATCTTATATAAATTCTGAGTAGCCTTAAATCGGTTGTCTTTATTGCTCCCTTTTGAATGTAAGATAACAGTAATGATACGGTGTCCCTGATACTTACCTGTACTTGCAAAACAAGCTCCCGCACTGTCAGAAGTCCCCGTCTTCAAGCCATCAATCGTTACCCCTTTTACAGCGTACTGTTCTCCCGGTAACATCTTATTAAGATTTTTTTCAGTCTTAACTTGATCTTTCGCTATTTGAAATTTCACTTCTTTTTGTGCTGTAATTTGTAAAAGTTCTGGATAATGCTTTACAAAGTATTGCGATAAAATGGCAACATCCCGTGCACTCATCGTATTAGCAGCATTGTTAGGAAGATCAGCTAACTTAAAACTTTTCATATCTCCATTGTCTAATCCGACTGAATTAACAATATTTGTCTTAGTCATTCCAATTTTTTTGGCTTTTTGCATCATTTTAAGATTAAATTCATCGGTTCCATCCCCGGTAGCAGTTGCAAGTGCGACGGTTGCTCCATCAGCTGACTTTACAAGGGCTGCATTGATTAATGTCCGAACTGAATAAGATTGACCAGATTTTAGTCCGATTGAAGAATAAGCAGCATCATTAGAAATAGCCGCAATTTCAGGAGTTATTTTCACTTGAGTATCCCATGAAAGTTGCTTCTGTTGGATTTCATCTTCAATTACCAAAATAGTTAATAATTTTGTAATTGAAGCCACTGGAAGAGCCTTATCTACATTTTGCTTATAGATAATTTACCCTGTTGAAGCATCAGCCATGATCGCTGCAGAAGCATCAATTCGATTATTTGCTAATACGGATTGACTTCCCACCATTAGCATCATGAATAGAGATAAAATAAAAACTGTCAATTTTTTCATAAAATCTATTCTCCTATTTTCTCCAAGTACGGTAAGATAAACTTAATAATAAATAATAAAGGAATTCATTATGGCAGATTGCAAGAAATAACTTGAACAAAGTTAGTGACGCAGATTACGCAAAAAGATCTCAATTGGTGTGCGCCAGTTTAAACATTTGAGTGGCCTGGAGTTCAAATACCAGTTAATTTGAATTAACTCATCATCAGTGATTTCCTCAATCGGTTGACCTTTGGGGATAAAGCGTCGTAGTACTCGGTTGCGATTCTCATTACTGCCCCGTTCATGTGGAGAATAAGCATGCGCAAAGTAGAGGGGAATCCTGGCCTGCTCTTCAATTAGCTTGTAGTTAGCGAATTCTTTCCCATGGTCAACAGTAAGGGTCTTGAGATTATCTTCTAACTGGTTAGCTAATTCTAAAATGGCCTTGGTCATTGAGGTACTATCTCGTCCCTGAAGCCGTTTAACGATGGTAAGACGACTCTTACGCTCGACAAACGTAGCTATTGCTTGACCTTTACGCTTTCCAGATAAAACTGTATCTGCTTCAAAGTGACCTGAGGTATGACGGTCAATAACTTCAGCGGGACGATCTTCAATGGAACGTCCATGGCTAAAAGTCCCACGGGTTTCTATGGCTCGTCGGCGGCGAATTCCATGGTCAGGTAAATCAGCCACGCCAATATCCAATACTCCTTGATCAATCCAGTTGTAGATGGTCTTGTAGGCGATTCTAACTACATGAGCCACTTGTTCAATCGACCATTTTTGGATCTTAATCTTTTCTTCAATTAATCGCTTGAGGTTAGTCGTTAAGATGGTTTTACGCCCACGATGACTAAGTTTAGCTTCATGATCAGCTTGAGCTTTAACTGCGTGATATTCACCAGTCAAACGATGAACCTCATTAAAGATCGTGGTTTTACTGAAGCCAAGGTAATCAGCGATGTATTTAAGGGAGCGGTTTTCATAACGAAGAGTTTCGATGACAACACGGTCTTCAAATGATAAAATAGTGGTGCCCATAAAGGTCCTTCTTTCTAATGGAATGTTGTGGTGACACCATTAAAGACCTTTATGGGTTTTTATGTCCACTAATATGTTCAACTTAAATTTTACAATCTACCTTATGAATAAAGAACTTAAATCTCTGCTTTTCATCTCAACTGG
This sequence comes from Limosilactobacillus reuteri, assembly GCF_034259105.1. Lineage (NCBI taxonomy): Bacteria > Bacillati > Bacillota > Bacilli > Lactobacillales > Lactobacillaceae > Limosilactobacillus > Limosilactobacillus reuteri. Next base: position 1,966,378 of record NZ_CP139478.1, read on the forward strand.
CCTATTCCTTATTTTTGTTCTAATTTTTAATCTTTATACATATAATGCTGCTAGATTTATTCCCCAAGCTAGCAAAACAAGTCAAATTCTTAACCAAAATCGACTTAGTGCCCCTAATATCTACCGTTCCTCTGAAAATTGGGCATACCCTAAGATCGATAACGCTCCTATTGAATTGGTCGCCATCAAACAAGCAAAAAGAATTCTAGTTATTAACACAAATAAGCGACAAGTTATTTACATCATCCACGCACAAATTAACTTACCAGCACAAAAAAATTCTTTTCGCTTACTTCATGCTCGGGGGCAGCAAATTTATCACATTAATGGTTCCCAGCAAGCCATCGCTAAGAACTGGTTAGGAGTTAATGATGGGAACTACATTGAAACCCCCGTTACAGATATGAATAATCATCAGGTCCCACGCAATCTACGAAAAGCACCCAAAATTGAAAACACTATCCAGGTGTCAACCCCCGATGCTAAATGGCTTCAAACTTTTTGCCTGAAAATACACCCTTAATAGTTAAGGAGGACTATTAATATGATTTCACGCCTAAAATATGGACGGTTTTTTAATCGCTTACTTGGAAGTAATCTTATTTTGCTAATTATAATTAGCTTTTATAATCTTCTTACATACTTCATCCCATTAAGCCAAATTTCAATCACTCAAATAATTTTCTTCTTTCTAATAATTGATCTACTCTTGTCTATCTTTAAGATTTTAGCGCTACACAATTAGCCGACAATCTCAATCTTAGTACCGACTGGCAAATTCTTTTCCATCCATTGTGCGTCCGGCACTGAAAGCCGAATACACCCGTGAGAGCCCTGTGTTTTTCCAAGTTTAGCAGCTTCTTGTTCATTATATTTTCCATCTGCTTTAGTCGGAACACTATGAAACAAGTATTCTCCATGATTCTTCCAAGAAACGTAGTAATTAGCTCCTTCTTTCAACGATTGATTAAAAAAGCTATCTCCTCGCTCTTGTTGAGCATAAAATGTTCCTGTCGGGGTCACGCTTTTCAGCTTACCAGTTTTTGGATCCTTTTTATAAATTCCACCTGTGCTATACATTGTATAAATGACCTTTGAACCATCATACAAATATGTCCGATTATTTTTTAAGTCAACTTTAATCCAAAGGTCCTTCACTTTATTCAAATCTGGATACGGAACTGTTTCCGAGGACTTATGCCAATCAATTGGGGTTCTCATATGACTTTCACTATTATCGATTTCCTTTTCTTGTGTTGGCTTTTCTTTTACTTGCGATTCAACTACTGCTTTTTGGGGATGTGCATTTGAAGCAGCATGTAATTCTGGACCAATTGCAATTATTGCTACTAATAAGCAAAATATTCCATAAATCCAATGCTTTACTCGTAAGTTCAAATTAATTTCTCCTTTACAGATAATTCAAAACATCACTATTATAATTATAGGGAATTTTTTATTCAATATACTTTAAAAAAGGTGTACAAAATGCGAGATAATCTTAAAGTTTCATACTTAACTGCTATCTTTTTCTTTATTGTTGCTATCATTTATGCAAATCTTGCGTAATAATCGTGAGGATTCTACTATGACATCATTTTTTTCATTCATATCAAATATTTGGTCTTATACCATCAGTCATAAATGGTCAAAGGATATTTTACGAGCTAACATCCTTTTTATTCTTTTAGTTATTATTTATGATCTTTTTCACTTTTCATTAAAAAGGTGGATTATAGAATGAAGTTAGCCACCCAGTTGGTGGTAAATAAAAAACGCCATTCGGCGTGACATCAGGTATCATATTAAGTGAACCAAACCTATATGAAAGGATGTCCGTCAAATGACGCACTTAAATGATACCATGTCTACTAGTTTATTGACTACTCATAAAAAGAATGCTCATCTTACTAAAGAAGAACGTGTGATGATTGCGACTTTAAAGTCGCAAGGACTTTCCAATCGCGCAATTGGTCGCCAATTAGGAGTTAATCATCAAACAATTAATAACGAGCTCAACCGTGGTACGGTCCGCCAACTTCGTCGTCAAAAATCTAATGGTAAGATTTACGAATATTCTTACTACATCTATAGTTATGAAGCTGGTCAGGCCACATATCTTGAACATCACCGCCATTCTGGTCGTCGTCGCTTATATTATTCTTCAAAGCAATTTTTACGATTAGCTGATCAGCTAATGCTTGGTGAGTTTGACGACCACCATTACTCCCCACAAGCGGTTATTTATAAGGCTCGAGATTTAATGAATGATGGCACCCTGATCCCAAAGTCGGTTGTAACTTTATATCAATGGATTAATGAGGGTGTGCTTCGTACGTCCAATTTAGACCTCTTTGAAAAACCTAAACGTAAGCATCATCGAACTCATCCGCAAGCTAAAAGGTGCTTAGGGCCTAATATTGCTCAACGACCTCAAACTGCGGACCAACGGTCCGAAATTGGCCATTGGGAACTAGATACAGTTCAGGGACAGAAAAACGGTAATGACAGTGTTGTACTAGTAATGACTGATCGCCTTTCACGAGTTAATATCACAAGTAAAATTGCTGGTAAAACTGCGCATGCAGTAAATCAGTTCTTTATAAATTTACGCCAGAAAATGGGCACAGATGCTTACTATCGCATCTTTAAGACAATAACCTCTGACAACGGTTCAGAATTTAGTGAGTTAACACAAGTTCACGATCATGTTTTCTATGCTGATCCGTATTCCCCTTGGGAACGTGGATCCAATGAGATCAATAACCGGTTTCTCCGCAAGGAGATTACCAAAGGTGAAGCTATAAATAACTATAGTAGTGCTCAGATCATAGCGACTAATGATTGGATGAATCACTATCCACGAGCTATGTTTAATGGACATTCGTCAATGGATATCTATCGTAAGGCCTTCTACCAAGAGATATCACAGCTCCATCAACCAATAATCAATTGGTCAGTATTATTTATTTGAGTCCAGTGGCTAACTTATTCTTGAAATTTAGGTTTTCATTAAAAATAATTAGTTGGCGGATCTTTTTCAAAGTATTTCTGCTGTTAAATATTTGTTTGTTTTTTAAGTTTCTTTTAGATGGCATTGATCGCTATTTAAGAACACGGTAACTTTATAAATTCTTTATTGAGTTATTAATTTTCCGTGCTAAGATAGGAACGTAATTATTTATTTTCGATTTGAAGAAGGTACAATGCATTCATATATTAAATACTGGATAGCAGGAATAGGAGCATTATTAATTATAATGATTGCGGGGATGACTGTTCACCAGAAAAATCATTTCAATAAAAACGTAACCATCAATAATGTTGCCGTTGGGGGATTAACAGCCAAGTAAGCTTTTGAGAAGGTAAAGGGGACCTCAGGAGTAACCAAGGTATACGTTGACAATAAGCTAGTTTACCAAACTAAATCAATGAAGGCTAACTTTAGTAATAATGATGAACAAAAATTTAATCAAGCACTGAAAAAGCAGTTTACATTTTTCCCATCTCATAAAGCAACAAACTTATCAATAAAGCCAGATAATTTTGATCAAGATTCGCTTAATATTGCTAAAAACAAATTAACTAACAAAGTACAGCAACTTAACACAGGTCGTAAAGCTCCCGTTGATGCTTACGCGGTCTACCAAAATGAGAAAGTTTCGATAGTTCCTGCAGTTAAGGGTAATAAATATGATTTACAAAATGCTGTTAATCAACTAAATAATCAAGCAGGAAGTACTAAAATTAATATTACTTTACATAAGGAACAGCCAATTGCGGCAAATAGCAAAACCGTTAAGAACGAGGAAAAACAGTTAAATAAGTTAAAAGGGAAGAAAGTTACTTACCTTGTTCAAAATGAAAAGTATAGTCTCACTACCAATCAAATTATTACCCGGGCAACTTATCAAAATGGCAAGTATCATTTCGACACTACGGCCTTAAATAAACAAGTAAAGAAAATCAATGAAAAACATGCAACTCTTGATAAACCATTTAAATTTAAAACTCATTCTGGAGCAGAAATTACCACTACAGCTAATGGTTCTTCCTATGGTTAAAAAATTAGCGAGAAAAAAGCTGGCAATTCATTAACTAAAGCAATTATCGATGGTCGCCAAGAAGTTGATGGGGAGCACGATATTGAAGGAAAAGGCTATGACACTGCTGGACTCGGCTACAATGTTACATCCAATAATGGTATCGGCGACACTTATGCTGAGGTTTCATTAGCTGACCAACGAGCTTATTTCTACAAAGATGGTAAATGTGTCCTTGAAACAGATATCGTTAGTGGAACTAATAATGAAGGCAACAAAACGCCAAAGGGAGTCTGGTATATCATGTACCAACAAAGTCCTTCTGTTCTCCGTGGGCAAAATGACGATTGATCAAGTTATGCAAGTAAAGTTAATTATTGGTCACCGTTTACTTTAACAGGATGTGGCTTCCACGATGCAAGTTGGCGTCACAATTGGTCCAAGACTGCTTACCTAAACGATGGTTCGCACGGTTGTATTAATATGCAACCAAGCGTGGCTGGTCAAGCCTTCCATGATTTAAAGCAAAATGAACCTGTTATTATTTATTAATACTCTAAGAGGTTGGGAACCCCCAGCCTCTTCATTATTTTAAAAGAACACCTAACCAGACTGTGATGAAAAACTCGCAAGCTAGCTTACTTTTTATTCTCTTAATTAATATATACGTAAAAAATTCTCCTTTGCACCTCATAATTCTAAAATAGTGGTACAGTAAAAATGTATCTTAACCTTAGGAGGCTTAGATTATGACTGATAAAATTGTTACTGCAGAAGAAATGCGACATTACGATTCTTACACCATTAATACAATTGGTATCCCCTCCCTTGTGTTAATGGAACGGGCTGCTCTAGCCGTTCGCGATGAAATTTTACATGCTTTTCCGATCGCGCTAAAAGATGTGGTAGTAGTAGCTGGTAGTGGAAACAATGGCGGGGATGGAATAGCCATTGCACGCTTGCTTCATATTGCAGGTGTCCATGTAACAATCCTCAATATAGGTAATCCTAAGCATGCATCTGCTGAACATCAAACACAAGAAAAGATCGCGCACTATTATCAAATTCCTGAAACTTCTGATCTCGCTGTCCTTAATAAGGCAACATTAATTGTCGATGCCATGTTTGGAATCGGAATCGATCGCGCAGTAAAAGGAGCTTATGCCGACGCGATTAATGCGATCAATAACACTGATGCGGTTGTCGTTGCAGTAGATATGCCATCAGGAGTTAATACTGATACTGGAGAAGTAATGGGGACTGCTGTCAAAGCTACCACAACCGTAACTTTTGCCTATAATAAGGTCGGCTTAACCAAAAATGACGGAAAAGATTACGCAGGAAATGTTGTCGTTGCAAATGATATGGGAACCTATGCAATAGACTGATTGGAATATTATTTACCGAGCCGTTTTACTATTAATCGCTGAATATTAAGATTATTATAATAAGTGACGAACGTTTCAGTGAACTAATTTGGAGGTAAATAATATGTCAGAGTTAACAACCAAATTATTTATAGATGTTAAAAATTTTGAAAAATACCAATCAATGTTAAAGTGCCAAGTACACATTGAAGAAGAACGTCATGGTGATTATTGCTTACCAGGTTTTCCTGATCGTCACAATTTCCACCGTCTTCTCCGGATTTTACGTAAACATGATGACGGTTTAACTAGCAAACAACTAATTTACGACTTCGATTACCGGCCAAGTGACCTTGAAGATGCTACCAAGGCATTAGTAACAAACAATTTGGCAACTACCACCCCAATTAACGAGGAAGACTATAAAATTCGACTTAACACTGAGGGTATCGAAGTTGCTGATAATTTGCTAAAGCGTCGTGACAAGATTGCTGAAGCTGCTTACCACACATTGAGTGAAAATGAACAACGAGAATTAGACCGGCTCGTAAATAAGCTAACTGAGGATTATGCGAACCGCGACGTAAATTACAACGCCCTTGGCAACATTTGCCGTTAAAATAATATCCAATCAAAAAAAGCTGCGACTAAGAGAATTTGCTATGTTCTCTTAGCCGCTGCTTTTTTAATGGCATCAAGCCTTATCAGAAAGGCACTTTCCCGCTTGCGTTTATTTTAGTTATTTCAAATATTCTGCCGGATTTGCTACAAAATCGCTAACTTTAATAGTTGTTGCATCCTTAGTAGCAGCATTCTTTAGTTGGAAAGTTCCTTCTTCAACTTCACGAGCACCAAACACTGCAAAGTACTTCGCGTTACGACGGAAAGCTTCTTTGATCTGCTTACCAACTTTTACCCCGCTGTAATCTTTGTCAGCCACAATTCCTTGCTGACGAATTTTACTGAGGACTTCAAATGCCATTTCATCTCCTTGCTGATCTGCACTAGCAAAGAAGACGTCTAATTGGTCTTGAGGAGCAAATACAGGATTTTCTTCTTGGAGTAAGAGCATTAATCGTTCAACACCCATTCCGAAGCCAATTCCACCTTCTTCAGGGCCACCAAGCTGGCTAATCAAACCATTATAACGGCCTCCTGCACAAACAGTCGTGTACCCACCACCAAATACTGGTGAGTCTGACATAATTTCAAAAATAGTATGGTTATAGTAATCTAGTCCCCGCACCATATTGGTATCAATTTCAAAATCAATTCCTAATTTATTTAATAAGGCCTGCACTTCGTCAAAGTAAGCTTGTGACTCTTCATCAAGGTAATCAAGAATTGATGGAGCTTCTGCAACAATCTTCTTATCACCTTCATCTTTACTATCAAGTACACGCAATGGATTCTTATATAAACGTTCTTGAGAGTCTTTACTCAATTCATCATAGTGAGGCTTTAAGTAGTTAATTAATGCTTCACGGTAGTCTTCACGAACTTTCTTATCCCCAAGAGTATTAATAACCAATTTAACATTTGGCACCCCAAACTTCTTAAAGAGAGCCATTGCCATTGAAATAACTTCCACATCAATCTGTGGTGACTCATTGTTTAATGCTTCAACCCCAATTTGGTGAAATTCACGTTGCCGCCCTGATTGTGGTCGTTCATACCGGAACATTGGCCCCATGTAATAAACTTTATAAGGTTTAGGATATTCTGGACCATAGAGCTTATTTTCTACGTAAGCCCGTACTACTCCAGCTGTTCCCTCTGGACGTAATGCAATATGCCGATCACCCTTATCATGGAAATCGTACATTTCTTTTTCAACAATATCTGAAGTATCGCCCACATTCCGTGAAAAAACATGGTAGTCTTCAAACATCGGTGTTCGAATTCCACGGTATCCAAACTGTTTAAAAACTTCGCGCGCATTTTGTTCTACTTTTTCCCAAATGCTTGTAGTTCCTGGTAAGATATCTGCAGTTCCCTTTGGCTTTTGATAATCCATATGTTTCCCCTTTCATTACGTATAAAAACAAAAGCCCTCTAAGACTTTAACAGCCTTAGAGGGCGATATTCATCACTGTTCCACCTCTATTTTACAGTAACCTCACAGTCACTGCCTCATGGAGTTGCGTTAACTCCTGATGATAACGGAATCACCGGAACAGACTACTAAAATTCATCCTTTCAGCTAGTAGAGGTGGATCATGTCTGCTCCCAGCTCTCAGCTCAACTGGGTCTCTGTCAATTACACAGGCACTTTGTTTCTACGTCAATGCTTTTATAATACATTAGTGATTTTACCATAGCTTATAGATTTTGGGTATCATTTATCCAAATTAGTATCTGTCAAGTTTTCATAGGTAGCCTTTAAATATACAGTTTTAGTGGGTTAGTGCCTTAAAAAGTTGTCCCATTGGTCTACTTGTGGCCGTGTTAATCGGAATTATTCCTTGTACTGCTCCAATTGACGGCTTTGTCGGTGCTTTTCTTAGAAACTCTCCAGTTCGAATATGTATTTCCTGTAATAGGCTGGTTTGAGCCACTCGAGGAAGAACTGTTAATTGTTCTAGGATCGTATTTAAACTAGCTTGCAGTTCACCATTCATTCGGGCTTCAATTAAACCAATCATGGCCTTAGCCCCCTGCTCAGTCCACGACTTGCCCTGTTTCTTCATCCGGTAAGTAAAAGCCCGGTGAGAACTTTCGACTGAACCGATTAAATGAATATCCTTAAATCCACGCATTTGTGGCGAGAGGATGTACCGCCAATTTCGCTGTAGATATTTTCTTAAACGCATTAGGTCGTCTGCTTGTTTTTCTGTTAAGTTTTGTGATTCATAAGTATCTAAAATTATCGTTAGCTCTGCTTGATCATGATGGCGAACCGCTTTAATTGCTCGCATAGCTAATTCGTTGTGATGACCTAAAGTATGTTCAATTTTCTGTAAGCAATGATAGCGGTCGAGAAAGTATTCACCATGTGCACCTTGAGGAACTAGACTTAATAGCTTAGCTGGTTCGTAACCTGGGCCAGCGTCACTGGCCAAAAAGATCGTTTGACCGGCAAGCTTATAATGGCGGTCTAAATAATCACTTAGTCGTGCTTCAAGCCGTCCTTGGTGCCCAACACTGAGAAAGTCATGCCGATTAATGATTTGATTAGCTACTCGCTCATAAACCCGATAATGGTGCACAAGAGTCAGCTGACCTGCTTCTTTTTTGCCTTTAATCATAAAGGCATCACCCTCAATAGTTAAATTTTTAGGCATATGGCGAGGAGTAGTTTGGTGTTCTTTTGCTTGAGTTTGTTTAGCTACCTGATTTCCTAACTCATGCACGGCGTGCATTACCGAATCGGCAGTAATTCCGCTGTCAAATACAAGGTTCAAAATGTCGGCAGTATTACGCATTGTAGTTGTTTGGGCAATCTTAGCCATCATCATTAAGTAGTGCGGCGATAAACGACGACGTGGTTTAATTTTTAATTGTTGGTCTAAGTAAAATTCACGTTTCTTTGTCCCAGCCTGATAATACCGTCGTTGAAAAGTCACCGGGCCAAAGATAAAGTTAAGCGTCCGTGGCTGTTTATTGATTACTTGATAGTTCGCTGGAGCTTGGGACTTTAAGCTTCGATCTAAGCTTTCCAAAAAGTTTTGCATGATTACTTGTCCTAACTCCAATACCCCTTTTAAAATAATCTGTTCAGCTTCAAATAAACTGCCTGATTTCACCAAATTCTGCTCGATTTCTGTTAAAATATCCATGAGGAAAGACCTGCCTTTGCTTAGTATTCGACGGCACTATGTCCCGTCAAGTATACAGATCAAATAGATAAAAATTTTAGGCAGCTTGATTGCGGAATTGTTCCGCGGTCAAGCCGTTTTTGCTTGTGTAAGCGCGTTTGGTATTAAAGTATTCAATGGCTCCTTTGACGAGCTGTTCTAGCTCTGCTAGCGTCTTAGGACGATTATGTTTGTTAATCCAGATTAGCTTGAAGTCATTCCACCAACGCTCTATGGGGGAGTTTTCCCAAGGATGACCGGGGTGTGACATACTATGAATACAATTTTTAGAGGCTAAGTAGTCGTTGAACATACTTGAGCAGTAAGCTGATCCGCGGTCAGTATGGATCATTGGTTGCGCATCAGGTTCAACCGTAAAAGCACGATTAAAGGTTTCAATTACTGCTGATGAAGTTTCTGTGTCTGAAATATTGTAGCTTAAAGCGTAACGACCATATAAATCTAAAATAACGTGTACTCGTACTTTATGAAGTGTGTGTTCGCCGTAGGCAACTTCCGTTGTGTCGGTAACCCACACTTCATTTTTAGTTTCACGGTCGAATTGTCCCTGCAATAAGTTGTCATTGATGTATTCTTCATGGCGTTGAATTCGATTGCGCTTCTTCTTCCTAATATTTGCTCTAATTCCATGCTTACGCATGCAATTAGTTATTCGTTTTAATCCAGCGGTAAAGCTTAAACGGTTTTCAAAGCTTAACTGTGTAGTCATCGCTAAATATCCCAGCGTCCAATTATGTTCTTCTTCTAACTCTACAATCGCTTCAAGTAACTCTGCTTGCTCATTATGATATCGACTTGGCTTTCGATTGAGCCATTTGTAATAACCATCTCGCGAAGAATCAGCTATTTTACACAACTGGCTAATTGACCATCCATTTTCTTGATTTAGTTCTTTGATGGCTTGGTACCGGAGTCCTTTTCCACCTCCCGATTGCGTATTTCTGTTAATTTTTTTGCGAACGCAATCTCCATCTCTTGCTTTTCTAGCTGAGCCCTTAATAAGTGATTTTCTGCCTTGAGTCGGTCAACTTCCGTCCACTTCTCTTCTGGCTTAGCTTTGCCTCGGCGATCACGAAGTGATTCTGGGTCATTACCGCTTTTGCGATACTTTTGATACCAGCCATAAACTTGTTGGTAACTAATATGGTACTTTTCAACTGCCCAATTGTAGTTCACATCATGCTTAATCAACTCTTCAATGATAGTAAGTCGTTCTTCAAAGTCAGTCTTTCGTCCACTCATTTTTGAATCTCGCTTTCTTGGCGTATAGGCCTTTAAGTTAGATTCATTATACCGGATAATCCATTGTTCTAGTTGCCTTTGAGATCGTAAACCGTGTTTTATCGCAAATAAATCTAATGCCTCATCTGTTTGTTGATATTGTTCAACCAATGAGTTTTTAAATTCTTTAGAGTAGCTTTGATTATGATGACTTGTTTGAAGTCCTGGCATTCCCTGATACTTGTATAGAAGACTCCACCGCCTGATAGTTTTTTGGCTAATCTTGTACTTAGTTATTACCTTATGGATTCCATTTCGTAAAACTTCATTGAGGATTAAGAGTTTTTCCTCTGCTGAGTATTTAGATTTTCTTCCCATAGAAAAAGCCCTCCGAGTATAAGATGAATTTTCTATTTCATCTGTATACTCAGAGGGCATTATAGCCGACACACTAAAGGCTACTGGTCTTTTCTTTTTTTGTAAATAAGTAAATTGGTCTACAAAAAAGATTTCCACGACCAGATGAATTATTCATCCAACCTATGAAAATCTTACACTAACTCCAAATTAAGCCGTCGCTGAACTCGGTGTAAATGCCATAAATAAAGACAGATAATAATCAAAGTACCGGTCATTAGACAAAAGACTGAAATAAACAAAAATTGATAACTTCCTTTTTCAATGACAAATCCACCGTACAATGGACCAATCGCCCGTCCAACCGACATCATAATATTAAGCAGTCCTTAATAATGCCCAGCTTCATCAACATTAGTCAGTTGCGCAATCCAAGCAGGCAAGCCAGCAAAACTGGTCATTTCACCAATTGTTAAGATTACAAAATCAATAACAAAAGCTGTCAGAGTCCGAGCAAAAATTAATAAGAGGAAGGATAAAGCAAAAATAAAGATTCCCACAATAATTTGTGTCGATAACCGAACGTAGGGACTTAACTTATTAACAAGTGGTTGGCCGATAATAATTAACACCCCGTTTAATGTCCATAACATACTATAGGCATAGAATGGAATCCCCATATTTGTCATATGGACTGCCATTACACTTTCCCATAAAGAATAACTTAAATGAACCGTAATATAGTTTATGAGTATAAATCAAACCAAGATGATCCATCGCGAATGTAATTGGCGGGAATCATGATAATGTTCTTGTATTTCTGAACTATCTTTAATTGCATCTACAGCCACATTAAATGTTAAAACTACTACTAGCATTAACAAGGCATAAAAGATTGTTGCTACAGCAAAAACTACCACTACACTAATAGGCAGAAGAACGCCAACCAGCAACGTTCCAATCACAACCCCAATATTAAAGGCCATATAAATATAATTAAAAACATAGCGGGAAGAATGATCACTAACCAACGTCCCATAAGAATTAACAATCGTGGCATTGATTCCATCACCAAAGCTGTTAATCGTAATTAGGACAGCATACCATGGCCAATCATGAATAAAGATCAATAAGAATATCGCTAGCGTTGATAGACTAACTCCTAAAATGGCTGTTTGATATTGCTTCCAATGGTCAAACAACCATCCTCCTAAATAATTTCCCATCATCATGGCAATTGACATTATCAACATTACAAAACCAGCAGTCGTCAAAGTTTGCCCAAGGTAATTATGAAGATACATAGTTGTAAGCGGCCATAAAAAAGCTGCCCCAGTGTTGTTTAACAAACTTGCAAGGGCAACCCATTTTAATTTTACTGTTTGCTGTTCCATTTTAACGTTCAAATACCATATCAGAGGAAGGTACACGTAAGAGCGTATAGGTTACTGCACTATGATTTGCTTTTAACCCTAAACCATTAATAACCGTATTTTTATACTTTACATCCATTACCGCTGCAAAAGCATGACCTGTCTTGGCATCCTCTTTTTCCAATTGCTTTTTATCCCATGGCAAAGCGCTCGCATCTAAGGTAACTAGCCGCGATCCATCAGCAACCGATCCATATCGTGAATTTGTTGTATATTTATCATTCCCAGCCCAGTACGTATATGACACAATTGGGTGCTTGCCGCTTTTACTACGGGTCGCTAAAACATAATAGAAATCATCTGACTTATTTCCCATTTGAAGTGGGCGATAAGTGATTGAAGTCTGTGTTTGGTGGTGATTATTAATATCAACTGGGCGGAAAAATGTGAGATATGACATCCCCCCGAGCCAACCTAACGAGACAACTAATAAGATCACATAACAGATCACTAAATTTAATTTAAATACTTTTTTTGTCTTCGCAATCAGCATTAATTGTTTAACACGGATATAGTGGATTACATAACAAAAAAAGGTAATTGCACATATCCACGATAGCCATCCTAGCCAATTCCAACTCATAATTTTCAATACTCCATTCTCTAAATTATTTACTATGATTATCACACAAATTGATTCACTTGTCGTTAAATCTTAATAACAAACAAATAAATTTAATAAAATAACTACAAGGATAAGTTCAAACTGTGCTAAACTAATTTTTGGTAACAAACTGTGTCTTGATTTAGAATAAGAGATAAGGTTAGTATTATTTAATAATATACCTACTAAGGAGGAATGTTTTCATGGACAATTTGAGTGAGCTTGCTCAAGAATTGATTAATTTTGAGTGCGAAAATGACTTAAATGATAATGAAGTTGCTTTCGGCAGTCATTTATCTGTTGAACGAATTCACGAAATTAAATCATCCAATACCCCAGTAACTTCAGAGGAAGTCGAATTGCTTCAACGGTTCATGCAAAGTAAGTAACATAACCATTCATGCCATTGTGGCAAAATCAAAATTTAATACCTTCTAAAGCAGAACTAATAATATTTCTCTGCTCTAATCTAAAAAGGGACCTAAAAGAAAACATCACTTTCTTCTAGGTCCTTTTTCTGTTTATTGTGGTTGATAGAATTCAACTGGAATAAGTTTAGTTTCTATTTCTTCATGAGGTGTTTCTATTCGTTTCATTAAAGTTTCAATTAATTCTTGTGCCAATAATGGAATTGGTTGAATTACTGTTGGAAGGTAGGGCGCTACTTTCCGAATTAATCGTGAACCATCATAACCTGTAATGAAAAAGTCTTTATTTATTTGCTTTCCTGCCTGGTAGTAAAGATTGCTAATCGTTAACGCTTGAACGTCATTAGAAGCCAGCACTCCATCATAATTACCAGGGAACGTAGCCTCAAGATCCAAATGTTGGAGAGCTAAAGGTTCAAAATCTCGTTTCTGTTTATTCAAAAAATCAAGTGCCCCTTGAATCCGATTGATGGTAGGTGAAACAGATGTATCTTCATCCACAATTACTGCCAAGTGTTTTACATCATGTTCTACCAAATACTTCGCTGCTAATTCACCCCCGTGGTAACTATCAGCTGCAACAATCGGAATATTGTCAGCAAGGTATCTGTCAAAAGAAACAATAGGAGCAGTAAGTTGATGATATTCCTCTATCCCCAGATTATGAGAACCCGAAATAATCCCATCCACTTGATTTGCCATCAACATATTTAAATATTCATGCTCTATTTCCGGATTTTGTGCCGATGATGCAATAATTGTTTTATAACCCTTCTTAAATAATTCATGTTCAAGCTCATTTGCTAATTCTGCAAAAAATGGATTAATTAAATTAGGAAAAATCAAGCCAACAAACTTAGATGGTTTCCCCTGCATCGCCCGTGCCAAGGCATTTGGTTGGTAATTCAACTCTCGCATCGCCGCATGGACCTTATCAATCGTCTTTTGACTTAAAGAACCATAACTATTGATTACTCTTGAAACAGTAGTTACTGAGACCCCCGCTAATTGAGCAACATCTTTTAACTTAGCAACCATTCTAAAACTCCTTGATTAATTTCGTTTAAGTTATTCCATTATTATAGCTCACCATATTTGAACAATCGACGGTTACTTTTAAATATAATTTTAATCGCTATTTTTACAAAAATAAGTTTTATTACATATGTTTATTTTATCATCTATCTAAAAATATTTTTCATTTGATAAAGCATATTTTGTGAAGATGATAATTATTGATTTTATGATATTTTCTCCCCAGTTTTAAAGGATTTCACTTGCTTTTTTACCTTCCCGAAATGTCAATTTAAGTTAGAAAGAAAATAGTTGCTCATCAGTGACGTAAGACATGAATACTTCATATGGAGTTCGATAGCCTAGTGATTTACGGGGCAGGTTATTTCGCTTACTCATCAGTTGGGTTACCAATTCATCAGGAAGATTGTGGAAATCTAGCTGTTTCGTTAAGCCATCCCGGCGTAAAAGACCGTTGTTGTTTTCGTTCAGCCCTCGTTGATTGGGAGCACCAACCTCGGCAAAGTAAGTGTGAAGGTCAAATTGATTGGCAATCTCGCGCCAGCCGGCGAATTCTTTTCCGTTGTCAAAGGTAATCGATTTGAAGAAGTGCCGCGGGAATTTCCGAAGCCACTGACTTAAGTGTTGGTTAATCGCATCAGCCGTCTTTTCGTGCACATTGAGTACAATTTCGACCTTCGATTGGCGTTCGGTCAGGGTCATTACCGCCCCTTGGTGCTTTTTGCCTTGGACGGTATCAGCTTCAAGGTGCCCAAATTCAGTGGCATAGTGCGGAAAGTCCTTGGCACGCTCGTGAATACTTCGCCCCAATTGGCCAGCCTTCCCACGGCGCTCGACATAGCCATTCGGGTGCCGCTTACCTCGCATCGGCAAGGAACGGACATCGAAGCCGAACTGGCCACGTTCAAACATCCGGTAAAGAGTTCGCCGGTTACAACTAATTGGGCGCTCAGCGCGCCCAATAATGGTATCAGGCGTCCACCCCTGGGCAATTTTGTCGTTGATATAAGTGAGTTCAGCCAGTGACAACTGAGTACGTTTTCGGCCACAACGTTGCTTATTGCGCATATAGTGATCTTGATAATCAGCAATTGAGGCACCGGTTTCCAGGTAACGATAAACGCGATAAACGGTTTCGGCGCAACGTTTGATCATTTGGGCCACTCGGTACGCTTTAAGCTTTTGCACGAAAGAATAGGCGATGATTGTCAGCTCGTTTGTGGTAAGATGGGTGTAAGTCATTTGTGGTTTCCTTTCTTTTGTTTAGGGGTATTTAAAAGTCTACCACAAATGGCTTTTCTATTTTTCTAACTTAATTTTACAAACGGCGCTTCAAATTAAATTGACGCTAAAGAGAATTAATGCTAGTTTATAGGTAGTTGAATCTTTAGAACTTCTTAAACTTTTTGACCTTTTTCATATTATTTTAATTTATGAAATGATTAATAAGCCACTTTTAGGATTAAGGTTTAGGAATTTCAAATATAACTTAAGGAGTCACTGCCAATGAATCGTCAATCTAATAATGATCCATCAACCCATTTTAAGATGTACAAAAGCGGAAAAAAATGGGTCTTCGCTGGATTAACTGCTGTTACCTTATTAACTGCTAGCGGCGCTGTTGCTCACGCTGATGATGCTTCAGTTTCTTCTGCAGAACCTGCCGCCACTACTGCCAATACACAAAATAATACAAATAGCGCCTCAACAGAAAATAGCGCTGCTTCTAATGCTAGTCAAGCTGTCGGTAGCCAAGCCGCTGCTACTTCAGCCTCAGCACAATCTACTGAAGCTAAACAAGCTGCTCCTGCTGCTCCAAAGGCTGCTAGTGTCGCTGCTGCACCGCAAGAGAACTCCACAACGGATTTAAGCACTCTCCATTTCAGTAATAACGCTTCACAACAAGCATTCATCCAAAGTGTTGCTCCTGGTGCAATCCAAGGATGGAATGAATACAAGGTTCTCCCTTCAATTACAGTTGCCCAGGCTATCGTTGAAAGCGGTTGGGGCCGTTCAGCCTTATCAACCCAAGCCCATAACCTATTTGGAATTAAGGGTTCCTATAATGGAAATTCAGTTGTAATGCGTACGCGAGAAGTTTATGGTGGCCGGAGCGTTTACGTTAACGCCAATTTCCGGGCCTATGCTAATAACTCCGAATCAGTTACTGATCATGGTCGCTTTCTCAACGTAAATAGTCGTTACCGTAACTTACTTGGCGACACTAACTATGCATCTGTTGCAAATAAGCTTCGGCAAGACGGCTATGCTACCGATCCAAACTATGCTAGTACCTTAATTCGTTTTGTTCAAACTTATAACTTAAACCAGTTAGATGCCGTTGCCCTTTCTGGTAAAGTTGTTACAAATAAGCAAACCGAAAGTGCTCAAACTCCAGAAACCAATGTAACTGTTTCTAACACCGGTTACTATACTGTTAAGGGTGGAGACACGTTATCACGCATTGCCGGACAGTTTAATACAACTGTAAATAAACTCGCCACCTTAAATGATATCCACAATGTTAACCGTATTTATATTGGTCAACGACTCTTGGTTCGCCAACCTGCTGCTGAACAACCACAGCAACAAACAACCCCTAAGCAAACTGAAACTAATACGACCACTAATAGTAATACATACACTGTTAAAAGTGGCGATACCCTTTCACAAATTGCTGGTAAATTTAACACTACTTATACTCAATTAGCCCAGCTCAATCATATTAGTAACCCTAATGTGATTCATGTGGGGCAAGTATTAACGCTTCATCAAACTACAGCTCAAAATACTACTACTAACCATCAAGAAAGTCAGCAAATTAAACAAGTTACTACTAGTGCTAATGGCACATACACCGTTAAGAGTGGTGATACCCTTTCACAAATTGCCACTCGTTTTAACACTACAACATCTGCATTAGCTTCAACTAACCACATTAGTAACCCTAATTTAATCGAGGTTGGCCAACAATTACAGATTAACAATAGTGCTAGTACACAAAAAAACACTTCACACTATTCAACTACTAATCATGGAAATTACGTAGTTCAAAGTGGTGACTCACTATCAAAGATTGCCGCCTACCACGGATTAAACTGGCGGTCAATCGCAGCTAAGAATAACATTCAAAGTCCATATACAATCTTTGTAGGACAACGTTTATCACTATAGTTGCTCAATTCAAAATAATTAAACAATATATGGCAAGAAGTATAATAAATTCTATACCTCTTGCTTTTTTTGTTTTAAAAAAATTCTTTTCTGTTCTAGAATAAAGGTAGGCAGTTTATTATTAATATTCACTAAATTACTATTAGGGAGTTTATAGAAAGTAAGTGACATTTATTGTGGTAAACCGTTGGACAACAGATATTCCAAATGTTAATAAAATCAGTCAATTATTTAAGCTACTAGGAAATCCTAAAAGATTACAATTATTATATTTGCTGATTCAACATTCGATGAGCGTTTCAGAAATTAGTATGAAGTTGGACTGGGAACAATCGGGGGTTTCTCACCAGCTGCAACTATTGAGAAAATATAATTTAGTTCAACAACGGCGAGAAGGGAAAACCGTTATATATCATTTAGAGGATCCGCAGGTAATGACCTTGATCGCTGATGTATTAAGTCATGCAGAAAAAATCATCTAATAATTTAGTGAATATTCTTTGGGATCCCCCATTGAAATAAAAGAAAGGCGTTTAGAACTCATCCTAAGTTAAACTTAGACGATGACTTCTAAACGTCTTTTCGTTAGTTAATAAACTTAATTTCTAATCGTTCATTTTCCAAAACTCCTTTTACAATCAATGACTTACCATCATAGAACTGATGCTTATCTAACCAAAACCCAAGATGTGCGTGACTATAAAACTTAAAACTATACCGCATTGCATTATTCAGTTTACTAACCCGCAACACACCTTGTGCGCCATCGGAACAAGTAATATTTTGTGATTGATTATTATTATGAACATAAATTGTTGTCATTCTTCTCACCTCCGTTTTTATTATATCTCAATTTTGGGCTACCTAAAATCTTTTTGAGCAAAACAGAAAAGCAACAACTTCAGCTATAGGAAAGTTGTTGCTTTTTAACTAATCTGCAGCTAATGCATCGATTGGATTAAGGGTTGCCGCCCGACGTGCAGGAAGCACTGCGGCCATAAACGAAATTACAATTGCAATTACGATTGCAAAGATTACATTTCCAACAGTAATTTGCACAATATTATATTTAATCAAGCCATACAGAGCGTGGTTAATAATAACCGTTACAACTGCAACAATTAGCAGTGCGAGAATTGCGGAAAACAATCCAATAAAGACGGATTCAGACGTAAATAATCGGCGAATATCTTTTTTTCGTTCACCTAGGGCTCGCAAAATACCGATTTCCTTTGTCCGTTCCGAAACTGACATGTACATTGTCACAATAATCATTAATGCCGACACAAGTAATGAAATTCCAGCAATTGAAGCAAGAACCGTGGAAGCAAGACTAACATAAGTATTAACGGTTTTAAGGATCGACCCGACTGTAATCGCTCCTAATATCCGTTTGTTATTACTACCACGAAGATTATCGATCTTATTCGCCACTCCTTGAACACTGTCAAGATTTGTTACATTAACGGTTGCAAAATTAGCAGCCGTAGAGGCATTCGCTTTTTAAAGCAGCGCACGCATAGTGGAGTAAGTAATTGAAGTCCCAGCACTCGTGCCTTCTGTAATCCCTGCCACCTTGAAGTTTCCAGAAACGGGAACTGGATTATTATTGGCATCTATCCATGTAAAGGAGAGACGGATAGTTTTACCAACCATTTGCTTATAATTTTTGGCACTTAATAATTGGATTGCTTGTTGCTTTGTAAGAACGATTTCACCATTCTTGGGTTTATGCCCCTGCTTGATTGAATTGCTAGTAATTGCCTTACTCCAGGTACTTAGTGAAGTCCCACTTTGCTTTTTTCCATTATAATCAAGCTGAAAGGCGCTCACTATAATTCCCGGCTGGACAGACGACACATTATCAAGCTTTCGTAACCGGTCAATATTATGGTCACTAATCGTCATTGATTGAGGGTTAGCCGCCATCGTTTGGCCTAACGATGATTGAATTTGTTCCTGGGTCATCTTTTTACCAGTTGTATTTTTAAATACGGTAATTGCCTGTGGATTATCAAGAGAGTTAATCTGATTTTGAATATAACCATTTATCCCATTACCTAAACCACTAAACAAGAGTACGGCAAAGATACCGATTGCAGTTCCAAGCATAATTAACGAATTACGCCAAAAGTTATAGGTCAAATGTTTAAAAGCCGTTCGGTAGCTCGCCATCGCCGGTAGAACTCGTGGAGTAATCTCTGTTGGGTCTTCTGGAATCGGATAAGCAGGGCGCAATCTTTCATCGCCGTCAATTTTTCCATCGGCCAAATGAACAATTCGTGTCCCATTATCCGCTACTTCCTGGGAGTGAGTAACGGCGATCACTAGTTTCCCATCGCGAGCAATTTCGTCTAATAATGCTAATACTTCTTTTGTATTCTGTGCATCTAAGGCTCCTGTAGGTTCATCAGCAATAATAATTTTGGATCACTGGCCAATGCCCGGGCAATCGCTACCCGTTGCTTTTGCCCACCTGATAAATGATTCGGATGCTTTTTTACTTGTTCACTTAAACCAACCTTATCTAAGAGTTCCAACGCGCGCTTCCAACGTTCTTCCTTAGTCAAAGTTGTCATATCCAACGCAACCAAAACATTATCCAGCACCGTCAAGTGAGAAATTAAGTTATAGGACTGATAGATATAACCTACAGTCGCGCGCCGATAGCTATCTAGTTGCTTTTCTTTTTTATGGTCGAGGATTTTACCATTTACGAGGACTTCACCTTCAAAGTTACGATCAAGGCCCCCAATGATATTCATTAATGTGGACTTTCCACCACCTGATTCACCAAGGATGGATACAAATTCTCCCCGATCAAACTGCAAGTTAATTCCCTTAAGAACTGGAAATTCCTCTTTGTCAAGACAATATGATTTATATATGTTTTTTAATTCTAAAAAAGCCGTTGCATCCTCCCCTTTACTATTTATTTAGTCCGTTTATTATAGCAAGATTCGTTATGAAAAAGGCTTTTTGCTCATAATTCTTTAACATTATTTATCTTATTGGTCTGAAGAATTTTTACTTAATTTAAGTTTCCCATCAGCTAACTCGTAAACATTATCTGCATATTCACGTAAACGTAAATCATGGGTTACAGCAATCACTGCTTTCCCTTCTTTTTTAGCCAGATCTTGAAATAATTGCCCCACTGTCTTTACTAAATTACTATCTAAGGCCGCTGTTGGTTCGTCTGCAAGAATTATCTCAGGATTAGTATAAAGAGCACGTGCAATTGCTACCCGCTGGTTTTGACCTCCTGACAATTCAGAAGGATATTGCTTGAGCAGCTTCTTTATTGCAAGCTTTTCCAATAATTCATCAAAAACTTCTGATGAGACGTTCCCATTCTTCTTTATGCGATCAACAAGCTTAAATTGATCCGCCACATTTAGATAGGGTAATAGGTTATACGACTGAAGAATAAAACCAATCTTCTGTAAGCGTAGTTCATCACGTTTTTTAGAAGACAATTTCTCAATATCAATTCCATCAATTAATACTTTTCCTGAAGTAGGTGTTTGCAAACCGCCCGCAATCGTTAGAAAGGTACTCTTTCCTGATCCAGAAGGTCCTAAAATTAAATTTAGTTCTCCTGCTTTAGCAGAAAAACTAACATCCTTAAGAACATGGACACGGCTAATTCCTTCGCCATAATATTTGTTAACATCTATTAACTTCAATTTTGACATAACATTTGCCTCCTTACCCTAATTTAAGGCCTGTACTGGATCAATCTTAATAATCATTCGGACTGGTAATAATGAACCAATCATTCCAAGAACTACTAATCCCGCTGCCATTAAACTAATTAGTGGCCAATTCATAATAACTGGTACCGACATTGGAATCGCTACACTTGTAATAAGGGTTAAAAGAATCCCGCCAATTACTCCACAAACCATTAGGAAGATTGATTGGGTAACTGTCGCAATAATTAGATGACGAGCAGGAATTCCTTGAGCGCGCATAACTGCATAATAACCTATTTTTTGCATGGTAAGAATATATAAGAAGACCGCAATTACAATTAACGAAATTACCATTAAGAAGCCAATCATAAAAGTAAATGTATTATTTTGCGCTGAATATCCCGGTAGCTTATTAATATATTCGTTAACAGTGTAGTGTTGGAGATCAGGATAGGTATTTTTACTAAACTTATTGTCAGAAAAGAGTCCGCTAGCAACGGCTGAACTATTTAATCCTCTCAGTTCCCGCCAAACTGGCAAACTACCATATATAACGGGGGTAACGCTAAATTTAGCATCATTAACAAAGCCAACAATCTTATATTTCTCATTTTGAGAATTGATTGTTACTCGATCCCCTAAATGGTACCCCTTTTTGCTTAAACTCTTGTCAACAACAATTTCGTTATTTCCCTTAGCTTGACGGCCACTTGTAATCTTAATCTTTTCCCGGGAAATAAATTGGTCAGGATCTAAACCAATAAATTGAACACTTTCTTTACTTGCTCCTTTTTCTTTAAGAACTACTGGTGCCTGACCAACAAGTGCAACATTCTTTTGATCTTTACCAGATAGTTGGTCACGAGTAATAATTGATTGTCCAAGATTATCATTACTATTTTTATTTAGAAAAACAGTTTCCGTATCCCACTCTTTAATGACGGCATCATTTTCATTTTGGAGTCCCAACATCATCCCCATTAGGAAAAACATTAGGTAGCTAATCAAAACAATCATGGCAACAATTAATCCATAATGTAGCTTTTCATGTTTCATTTCTTTTAGTGCTAAAAACATATTATAACCTCCTACTGCAACAATGCAGTCAGTGCCTTGGATAGCCGTTCAATTGCTTCATTTTGTTTATCAGGTTGAAGAAGGCAATCCTTAAGCGTTTCATGACTCAAAACCATTACACTCCATTCTTGAGCACTATGAATCTTAATTTGCGGCTGCGTATTATCACGTAACAATCCTTCATTTGTTTGAAAGTGCAAACGCATAAAATCACGGTACTTACTTCCATTGATCTCATCAACAAAAGCTTTAATCTGATTAACATAATCACTCGCAGCTAAAATATGGTTCGCACGGGTAATTGGTGTATGAATTTCTAAAATCGCCACATGATAAAGATACTGATATGCCTCCGTTAAATCTGTAAAATATTTATAAAATGCTCCTCTGGCGATTCCTGCTTGTTTTACAATCCGTGCAACTTGCGCACTTGCTAAACTATGTTGACTAAATTCTGTTAGTAATGCATTAGTAATAAGTTCTTTTTTCTGTAGATTTAAATTTTCAAATGTTGTACTTGGCATCTTAATTCCTCCACCATCTTGTGACACGGTGTCACCATAAATACATTTTATACATTATCACCAAAGTGACACAGTGTCAATCAATAAGTAAAAGAATTAGGTTGTTACTATTCATACAAGTTTTTTTCGATTATAAGGCATAAAAAAAGCGAGGCGAAAAATTATTTCGTCTCGTTTTCAATATATTTAAATCTTTATCTTAATCTAGAATTAAGCTTCTTCGCCGCCAACCTTAACAACAGCTTTTGAAACTTTACCTAATTTACCACTAACAAAATCTTCAACACCATCAAGGTCTAATTCGTGTGAGAAGAGTGGTAATGGGTCAACAACACCAGAAGAAAGAAGTGCAATTGAGTCTTCAAAAGTGTAAGGGTTAATGAAGGCCCCTTGAATTGTAAGTTGCTTTTGGAATACATCGTAAGTGTTTACTGAGAACTTGTCATCAGGGTTACCAACACCAAACATTAATACTTGAGCACCACGAGCTGCAGCTGCAAGTGCTTGTTCTTGAGTAGCTGGCAAACCAACCGCTTCAACAACGATGTCATATGCATCAGCAGGAATTTCTTCCTTAGTCGTATTGATAGTCTTAACGCCAAAGTGCTTCCGGTTGTTTTCCAACTTTTCATCTGAACGACCAGCTAAAGTAACTTCGTGAATACCACGAGCCTTCAAGATTTGTGCAAATAATTGACCTTCAAAACCGTCACCTAATACTAAAGCCTTTTGGTATGGGTGAGTTTCAAGTAAGTCAACACCGTGCATTGCACATGAAATTGGTTCAACAACGGCAGCTGCCTTTAATGAAACATCATCAGGAATTGGGTAAACAACTTTTGCAGGAGCAGTAAAGTATTCTTCAAAGCCACCGTTACGGGTAACACCAACAGCATCAAGATGTTCACATAATTCTGGGCGTTGAGTCCGGCAGTACTTACATTGACCACAGTAGATGTTAGGGTCAACAGTTACACGATCACCTGGCTTAACGTTAGTAACTTCTGAACCAACCTTTGTAACTACCCCTGAGTTTTCATGACCTAAAACGATAGGAGGAACAGCTGATGCAGATCCTGGAAGACCGGCATATAGCGCTTTATCAGTACCACAAATACCAGCGTAGGCAGTATGAATTAAGACTTCATCAGGCTTAATTTCAGGTTCTTTAATATCTTCAATTTCGAGTTGTTTTTTACCTGTTAAAACAAGTGCCTTCATAATTAAAATACCTCTCTTGTGAATTTAATCATTTGTTAAGTGATAGTATAGTGTGAAAACGCCTTAATTGTCAAACGTCCAACAATTATCTCACATTCTTTTCGCCATCATAAAACGTTAAACTCAGCAAATCCGAACCTAAATAAATCCCGGTATAGAAGCATTTTATAAAAAAGTGCAATTTTTAAATATTTTTTTCTTCACTAAGTTTATGCTATTTTTTTGTTATCACATAAATGGTTTTACTTTCATTTTTTCAATTACATAATTTCACAAGGCTTTTTATCCTATTTAGTGTTTTATATCAAGAAATAAAATGTTTCTACATATAAAGTAATAAATTCTAAATTTATATAGAAAATTTCTCTAGCTTTTAGAAAGCGCTTAACCACTATTAGGCACGCCAAAACTTATCTCCAACCGTTCCTCAAGATTGCCCAAACGGCCGTTATAACGGCGATTTTCCATTGCAAGATATATTTTTTTATGTTACCCTAACAAAGTATTCGAACTTAGTTAATTATGATTTCCAATCTAATTAACAAAACTCAAACGAAAGGTGGATTTGGCGTGGACGACACAAAGAATCAACACCGGAAGCATAAACTTATTGAATATGCTAACGGTAAATCGCTAGAGGAAATCAACGGAACAGTTGAAGTTCCTCGTGGAAAAGGCTTCTGGCGAACATTATTCGCTTACTCGGGGCCGGGAGCATTAGTTGCCGTGGGTTACATGGATCCAGGTAACTGGTCAACTTCAATTACTGGTGGACAGAGTTTCCAATATACCTTAATGACTACTATCTTGATTTCAAGTTTGATTGCGATGTTGCTTCAATACATGGCGGCTAAACTCGGAATCGTGAGCCAAATGGACCTTGCTCAGGCAACACGGGCACGTACCGGTAAAGCATTAGGTATTATTTTATGGATTATGACTGAGTTAGCGATCATGGCTACTGATATCGCTGAAGTTATCGGGGCTGCTATTGCATTAAACTT
Source organism: Limosilactobacillus reuteri (assembly GCF_034259105.1). Taxonomy (NCBI): domain Bacteria; kingdom Bacillati; phylum Bacillota; class Bacilli; order Lactobacillales; family Lactobacillaceae; genus Limosilactobacillus; species Limosilactobacillus reuteri. The sequence goes on from NZ_CP139478.1 coordinate 1,991,382, forward strand.
ACTGTTCCACATTCCGTTGATCCCAGCTGTATTTATTACTGTTCTTGATGTTTTAGTACTGCTATTATTAACCAAGATCGGATTCCGGAAGATTGAAGCAATTGTTGCATGTTTGATCTTGGTAATCTTGTTTGTTTTTGCTTACCAAGTTGCTTTATCTAACCCTAACTGGGGTGGCGTATTTATGGGTCTCCTTCCATCAGCTAAGGCAATTGCCCAACATCCAGAAATTGGTGGTATTACTCCATTAACTGGATCATTAGGTATTATCGGTGCGACTGTTATGCCTCACAATTTATACCTTCACTCAGCAATTTCTCAAACTCGGAAGATTGACCACAATGATCTTGATAGTATTCGTCAAACAGTTCGTTTTACTACTTGGGATTCAAATATCCAATTATTCTTAGCATTTATTGTTAACGCCCTTCTTTTAATCATGGGGGTTGCTGTTTTCAAGACTGGCGCTGTGCAAGATAGTTCTTTCTTCGGTTTATATGATGCCCTGAATAACACTTCTATGCTTAGTAATCCAATCTTAATTGCGGTTGCTAAATCTGGTGTATTGTCAACTTTATTTGCAGTTGCTTTACTTGCCTCTGGTCAAAATTCAACTATTACTGGAACATTAACCGGTCAAGTTATCATGGAAGGTTTCATTCATATGCGGATGCCTTTATGGGCACGACGGTTAGTTACGCGGATTATTTCCGTTATTCCAGTTATTGCTTGTGTTGCTATGACTAGTGGTGAGAATACCATCCAACAACACACTGCATTAAATCTTTTAATGGAAAATTCACAGGTATTCTTAGCTTTTGCCCTTCCATTCTCAATGTTGCCATTATTAATGATGACTAATAGTGAGGTTGAAATGGGTGAATTTAAGAATAGTGGCTGGGTTAAGGTTTGCGGTTGGATCTCTGTAATTACCCTTACCTTCTTAAATCTTATTAATCTTCCTGCAACTTATGAAGGTTTTGGTATTTGGGCAAAAGGGACATCTGACGTTCTCGCATATATCACGATTATTGGCATTCTTGCTCTTCTTATCTGGACTTGTGTTGAACTCTACAAAGGGGACAAGCGCTTTGCTGCTGAAGGTAAAGGATTCGGACAACGTGAAGCTCAAATGAAAGATTCAGCTGTAGAAGATTAAAATAAAAAACTGGAAGCAAACTTCCAGTTTTTTATTTTTGTAACGATTCTTTCACAAAATGTTCATACTTGAACGGTATAGTATAGACAATCCCTAATATAAATAAACCCCTATTTTTCTTCTATACTATCCCCCTCAAAATAGCTATGAAGAAATACGAAAAGTGGTCGGCCCATAATGAGTCGGCCATTTTTTAATACATCTAGGCTCTCCATGGTATAATAGGGAACTAGATATATTACTCATTAAGTATGAGGTGAAATCATTGAATAATAAGGATAATAATCAAAACAATAATAAGCATCGTCCTACTCGAGTTGAGCTCTATGACACTCCTAAGCCAGGAGAAGAAAAGAAAAAACGTTCTTTCTTTAATCGTAAGCCTAAACAGACTACCCCTAACCATAAACATAAGACAGCATCCCCTAATAAGAAAAAGAATCCATATGGAATTTCTCGCCGGATGTTTAAGGTCATTTTAGGCTGTCTATTAGTTGTCTTAATTGCAACTATTGTTATTTTCTTAGTTAAACAACAGGACCCTGTCAATGTTGATAGTAATGACACTACTGTCTCCACAAGTACTTCATCACGCAAGAAACATAAAAAGAGCAGCAGTAGCAGTCATAAGCATCGTTCAAATCCCAATGACAGTGATGATAATGATACTCAAGATACTTATAGTATTTCAACGCCTAGTCGTTCAAATAGCACGCCTCAGACAAATCATTCAACTAACCAACAACCAACTACTAACTCTTCTTCAACTCCACAACAAAACCAACCATCGCAGGAAGAACACCATGATCAAGGCAACAATCAACAACAGTCTACTTCACAACCAGCAAGCAGCAATTCTGGGTCACAGCCTAATCAAAGTTCGCAAAGTACTAGTTCCCAGTCAAACCCGCAACCAGTTCAACCTCATTCTCAAAATAATCAACATTAATTTGGAATAAAGGGGTTGTCAATTAAAGAGGGCGTGCTATAATCAAGACAATCGATTGAAGGATATGCACCTTCAAAGTCCTCTACAGAGAGTAAGTGCCTTGAGTGGAAGCACTTGTGAGTGACAATGATGGTTGTACCACCTTCCCTTATTATTAGCCGAGATAAGGCTAGTCGGATCGTGTCCGTTACCGCACCTTAGAGAGGACATTACTAGTGTGTCCTAAAGATGGGTGGAACCACGCTAATTTTTGTTAATTAACGTCCCTGATACTTTCAACGCCGGAAGTATCAGGGACGTTTTTATTTATATTAAAGGAGAGATTTCTATGGCTCAGGTTGCTGTTATGTCCCCAGATGGATCAGTTAAGAAGATCGATCGGGATTCACAAGAAGGTTTAGAAGCATTACGTAAACTTTCTGCGTTAATGTTAAAGGCTGCATTAAAACAAGAATTTAAGGGTATTCGACTTGGTGAAGCTGTCGCTGACGAAGATGGTTTCCACGTTGATTCTGATAAAGACAATCAACAAGTTTCTGCCGACGAATTACCAGCTCTTGAAGATGTGATCAAGGGAATGGCCAAAACCGATGTTAAGGTGGAATTTGTTGAAGTACCTGTTGACGAGGCTCTTGCTGAGGTAAAAGATGATCGTTTCTCTACTGAATTGATCAATGAAAATGCTAAAGACGGTAAAGTAGCAATGTACCAACTTGGCGATGTTAAAGCCGTTGCTGATGATGATATTCTTTTGTATGGTAATGTTGTTAAAAACTTACGCCTTCTTTCTGTTGCTGGTGCTTACTGGAAGGGAATGTCCTCCAATCCTATGCTTCAACGGATTTACGGAACCGTCTTCTACAAGAAGGACGCATTAGAAGAAGATTTAAAGAAACGTCAAGAAGCTAAGGAACGTGACCACCGTGTTATCGGTAACCAACTTGATCTCTTCTTTGTTGATCCTAAGGTTGGTGCCGGTTTACCATACTGGTTACCAAAAGGTGCTACTATTCGCCGGACAATCGAACGTTACATCATTGACCGGGAAGTTGCCGATGGTTACCAACACGTTTATACTCCAGTCCTCATGAATCTTGATGCCTACAAGACTTCTGGCCACTGGGAACACTACCGCGACGACATGTTCCCACCAATGGACATGGGTGATGGTGAAATGCTTGAATTACGGCCAATGAACTGCCCAAGCCATATTCAAGTTTACAAGCACCATATTCGTTCATACCGTGATCTCCCATTACGAATTGCGGAACTTGGTATGATGCACCGTTATGAAAAATCAGGTGCTCTTTCTGGTCTTCAACGTGTTCGTGAAATGACTTTGAACGATGGTCACACTTTCGTTACCCTTGATCAAATTCGTTCTGAATTCGCTAAGATTTTGAAGTTGATCATGAGCGTTTACGAAGACTTTGATATTACTGACTACAGCTTCCGACTATCTCTTCGTGACCCTAAGAACGTTAAGAAGTACTATGCTAATGACGAAATGTGGGAAAAATCTCAATCAATGTTGAAGTCAGCAATGGACGACCTTAACCTTGATTATTATGAAGCTGAAGGTGAAGCTGCCTTCTATGGTCCAAAACTTGATATTCAAACTAAGACTGCTCTTGGAAACGACGAAACAATGTCAACTATTCAACTTGACTTTATGCTTCCAGAACGATTCGGTCTTTCCTACGTTGGTCAAGACGGTAAAGAACATCAACCAGTTATGATCCACCGTGGTGTTGTTGGAACAATGGAACGGTTCATGGCTTACTTAACAGAAATTTACAAAGGTGCATTCCCAACTTGGTTAGCTCCAGAACAAGTTCACATCATCCCTGTTAACGAAGAAGCTCATGGTGAATACGCCGATGACCTCGCTAAGAAGATGAAGGCTGCTAACATCCGGGTTAATGTCGACCACCGGAACGAAAAGATGGGCTACAAGATTCGTGAAGCTCAAACACAAAAGGTTCCATACACTCTTGTTGTTGGGGACGATGAAAAGAATAACAACGGTATATCTGTTCGTAAGTACGGTGAAAAGGAACAAAACGAAATGAGTCAAGAAGCATTTATGAATGAAATTCTTGAAGATATTGCTTCTTACTCCCGTGAAAAGTAATTAAAACTAAAAATGGCTTTATCACAACTTTGTGAAAGTCATTTTTTTATTTTAAATCCTAAATTTCAAGAATAAGTTAGCCACTGGACTCAAATAAATAATACTGACCAATTGATTATTGGTTGATGGAGCTGTGATATCTCTTGGTAGAAGGCCTTACGATAGATATCCATTGACGAATGTCCATTAAACATAGCTCGTGGATAGTGATTCATCCAATCATTAGTCGCTATGATCTGAGCACTACTATAGTTATTTATAGCTTCACCTTTGGTAATCTCCTTGCGGAGAAACCGGTTATTGATCTCATTGGATCCACGTTCCCAAGGGGAATACGGATCAGCATAGAAAACATGATCGTGAACTTGTGTTAACTCACTAAATTCTGAACCGTTGTCAGAGGTTATTGTCTTAAAGATGCGATAGTAAGCATCTGTGCCCATTTTCTGGCGTAAATTTATAAAGAACTGATTTACTGCATGCGCAGTTTTACCAGCAATTTTACTCGTGATATTAACTCGTGAAAGGCGATCAGTCATTACTAGTACAACACTGTCATTACCGTTTTTCTGTCCCTGAACTGTATCTAGTTCCCAATGGCCAATTTCGGACCGTTGGTCCGCAGTTTGAGGTCGTTGAGCAATATTAGGCCCTAAGCACCTTTTAGCTTGCGGATGAGTTCGATGATGCTTACGTTTAGGTTTTTCAAAGAGGTCTAAATTGGACGTACGAAGCACACCCTCATTAATCCATTGATATAAAGTTACAACCGACTTTGGGATCAGGGTGCCATCATTCATTAAATCTCGAGCCTTATAAATAACCGCTTGTGGGGAGTAATGGTGGTCGTCAAACTCACCAAGCATTAGCTGATCAGCTAATCGTAAAAATTGCTTTGAAGAATAATATAAGCGACGACGACCAGAATGGCGGTGATGTTCAAGATATGTGGCCTGACCAGCTTCATAACTATAGATGTAGTAAGAATATTCGTAAATCTTACCATTAGATTTTTGACGACGAAGTTGGCGGACCGTACCACGGTTGAGCTCGTTATTAATTGTTTGATGATTAACTCCTAATTGGCGACCAATTGCGCGATTGGAAAGTCCTTGCGACTTTAAAGTCGCAATCATCACACGTTCTTCTTTAGTAAGATGAGCATTCTTTTTATGAGTAGTCAATAAACTAGTAGACATGGTATCATTTAAGTGCGTCATTTGACGGACATCCTTTCATATAGGTTTGGTTCACTTAATATGATACCTGATGTCACGCCGAATGGCGTTTTTTATTTACCACCAACTGGGTGGCTAACTTCATTCTATAATCCACCTTTTATTTTAAATTTTATAAAAGTGAAATTTTTAGCATAACTTTAACCACCAAAAATAAACCGTTTTCGAAGTATTCGTGAAATTTTGGACAACCGAAAATTAGTAATTGACACTGATTCTCAATGGCTTTATAGTAGTAAACGCTCGCTTCTGAGCCACTAAATTTAATAATCAATTATTCTAAAAACAAAAAATTACTTATTTTGGAGGTATATGATAATGTCTACGATGAACGATTTATTTAAAGCAATGGGTAAAGCTACTGAAGAGCATCACGCTAGCGGACTTTCATTTGAAGCAAAGACTGATGCACCTGCCGGTATCGGTCAAGGTATCCTTAACGTTCGCAAGTAATTTTAAAAGGTCATGATTAGGAATTTTCCGATCATGACCTTTTTTATTTATCCTTAATAGCCGAAGCAAATATAAACATAACTAACCCCAGGGCAAATAGAACACTTAATGAAGCTACACCGATCGTCGATTTACCAGTCCATTGAGTAACGATTCCGACAATAAAGGGACCGAGAATTGCGGAAAACTTCCCAAGGATATTATAGAAACCAAAAAATTCACTACTGTCATTTTTAGGAACAAGGCGGCCGAAGTATGATCTACTAAGTGCTTGAAGTCCGCCTTGGCTTGTCCCAACTAAAATAGCTAAAATCCAAAAATCAATCAAAGTTTCTAACCGTAAAGCATAAAGACAAATAAAGAAATAAACGATAATGCCTAACATAATAATTCGCCTCGTAGAAAATTTGTTAGCGAGCCAACCATACAAAAGTGAAAATGGAACAGCAATTAACTGAACTACTAACAAAACCACCATCAGCATCGTTGTTTGAATCCCTAAGTCTTTACCAATAACTGTTGCCATCGTAAAGATTGTATCAACACCGTCAATATAGAAGAAATAGGCAACTAAAAACCATGTCAACTGCTTATATTGATTAATATGATGCATAGTTCTTCTCAGACGGCGCAAACTATCGATAAAAGGATTTGTCATACTGTTGACGCTATAACGTTGATGATCATTATAAAGGTGCAAGTAATGAAATAATAAGCGTACCAAAACTATTTGCGCATCCCCATAGCGCTGTCGAATTTGCTGCACTAACACCGGCATGATCAGCTACTGCTTTGAAATAAACTGGTAAAACAGCGGTCACAACTAAAATTCCATAACCAGAATTTGCCCAATCATAAAAAATCCATTGCCATTGTTGTCTTGTAAACTTCACAACGTCACCTCAGTCTTTAAAGATTGCATCAATTGCTTGTCCGGCAGTTGGAGTCGGATAATGTAATCCTAATAATTTAGCAAATGTCGGTCCTTCATCAACCAGGTGAGCATTTTCAACAGTCGCACCACCCTTGATTTGTGAACCGGCAAAAATAGCGGTAGTGAAGTAATTTGCTTGTGTTGGCCCGTAACCATGGACCCCACGATAGCGATCATGAGTTCCAATTGATTCCGGATCAACTTTTTCGACAATCGCTGGCCTGTTTACCTCATCAGTGAAATAGTATCCTGGTTTGGCTTCGACGAGGAATGTGCACTTAGGATCTGCGCCCCGTTTGATCGCCGTTGCGTTATTATAGATTCGCTCAACTCCTTCGACACCAGCAATCATTTGCTTAAGTTTTCCTCGGTCTACGGCGCCGCGAGTATAAATATAAGTTTCTCCATCGCAAGTTTTAGCGGTGACTTGCCAGTTATTTCGATAGGTGCTTTTCTTTCCAAGAGGGTGAAGCAGTCCTTGTTGCGCAAATAGCATATTCAAATGAATCATCTTATCAACATTAATTTGATAGTGATCTCCTAAAATTACAAAGTCTGTTTGCGCATAAGTACCGGTATCTTTCGTCGCTTGAATTATCTTAGCTACACGTTTATCTAAACGGTGTAATGCTTCTTTAGCTTGTGGTGACCGAACCCCATAATGGTGACGCATACTATCCATATCAACTAAGTGAATCAAGGTTAAGTCCGGTTTTTTATTTTTAATCGTATCAACCGCACATGCTGTTACAAAATCGTCAAGCCACGGCTGCTTAATTCCGTGCCGTAATTTACCATATTTCTTATTCATCTCATATAGAAATAACGGGCTACTTGCCTTTAACGAAACCAGTACTTGATTTGTCCAAATTCGATTAGGAAAGATTTCTGCAAGGTTATAATCAATCTTACTGCCAGCAGTCACAGGCCACAAAAAGGCAGCGGTTGTTAAGCCCTTTTCTTTTGCAACATCATAGAGGGGTATCGATTGAATATCTTTTCGATACCAGAACCAGTCAGGCGATTGCCGGCGTGGCTGCAATTTAGTATTATTAACAATTCCATGCACAGCTGGATACTGACCGGTAATAATCGAAGTATGGGATGGGTAAGTTAATGTTGGAAAGATTCCTTTAACTTTTTACCCAGGTTCCTTTTTTATTAAACTCGCTAATGTTGGTGTTAATTGACGTAATTCGTTTAGATCACGAAACCCTAGTGAATCTAGCGAAATAACAATTAGCTTATGCTGTTTCATTTGTTCATCTGCTTTCTTTTCAAACTCATTAGCTATTTTAAAATAAATTATTGTTAATAACTAGTTTTGAAGCGAAATTTGATTCACAGTAATTTTTAATGTAAAATTAAGTTTCAGTTTTCAGTATTTTATGAAAGGAATCATAATCATGCAAAATCAGTTACCCAAGGGAAAAGAGCATGAGAAAACTCTCGGCCTCTTCGACCTTTCTATTCTAGGTATTGGCGCAATCATCGGAACTGGAATTTTAGTTTTAACTGGAATTGTCGCCGCGGAAGATTCAGGCCCCGCAATTGTTTTCTCTTTTCTGATTGCTGCTCTTGCCAGTGGTTTAATTGGTCTCTGTTATTCAGAATTGACCACTAGTTTGCCCAATTCAGGAAGTGCCTTTTACTACGCGTGGGTTTCAATTGGTAAATTTATGGCGTTCCTTGCTGGATGGACGCTGATTGGGGTCTATGTTACTACTACCGCTACAGTAGCCAATGGTTGGACTGGGTACGTGCAATCATTTCTTGAAGTTCTCGGAGTTAATTTACCACATAAATTACTGGTCACTCCTGCAGCTGGTGGTTATGTAAATCTCCCCGCCGTCTTGATGATCCTTTTTATGACGATTATTCTGACACGGGGAACTAGTGAAAGTAAACTTGTTAATAACTTCTTGGTTGGTGTCAAAATCTTTATTATTGTTCTATTTATCGTTGTTAGTGCTCAACATATTAATCCAGCTAACTGGCACCCATTTTTACCATATGGATACAAAGGAATTTTCACAGGAGCATCTGCTGTTTTCTTCTCCTTCCTTGGATTTGATGCATTAGCTACTTCTGCTGAAGATGCTAAAGATGTTGATAAAAATATTCCCCGGGCAATAATTTTATGTTTAGTCATTTCAACGGCCCTCTATATTTTAGTTAGTCTTGTTATGACGGGAGTTCTAAGCTATAAAGATTTGAATGTCTCTGAAGCTATGTCATATGTTCTTTTAGCTAAAGGTCATAAATACGTGGCTGAGATTGTTTCGCTTGGTGCTGTTTTAGGAATTATGGCTGTTGTCTTCGCATTCATCTATGCTGGTTCAAATATCATGAAGTCAATGAGTCGAAGTGCTTTTCTTCCTCAAGGTCTCGCTAAAGTTAACGATAAAACTCAAAGTCCTAATCGTGCTATTTGGTTAGTCGGGCTTCTCGCAGCTGTCCTAGCTGGAGAATTTGATCTCCATTATCTTGCATTAATCGCCAACATTGGATCATTGGTTGTCTTTGCTTTGATTTCGCTTATCGTAATTATCTTACGGTACCGTTACCCAGAATTAAAGCGACCATTTAAGGTACCTTTTGGCAACGTTATTCCTGTGCTATCAGTATTGATCTGTATTGTTTTACTAGTAAGCATCTCACTCAATGCTTGGTTAACATACTTATTATGGTTGGTAGTCGGACTAGGAGTGTACTTCTGCTATTCTCTTCGCCATGCCAACGAATTTAACTTCCAAGATGAAAGTGATATCCCAGGTAATTAAAATTTATTTCTAAATAAATTATGATAGACCTCTACATTGATCCAGAATGTTAGAGGTCTATTTTTATCCTATTTAACACTTCGATTTTGACGAGTTGTTTCCGCTAAGTGAACTAAATTAGTAACAAAATTATGGGTTTTGGCTTCATAATTATATTGGCGCCCCAGCTTAACAAAGTAACCATTGATATAATCAACTTCCACTGGACGATTATGACTCATATCTTGGTACATTGATGGATAATGATGCGGACAGCCAACTTTAGAAACATAATTCACACTTTCTAACTCTTCTGCTCGCGTATTAACCAATTGTACCCCTGCACGTTCACAGACATCATATGCTTCATCGATCAATTGCCGAGATAGTTCATCAGCTTTATCAAACGCCGCATATTCACCCATTGTAATTTCAAACATAGTGCAAAGGGTATTAACAACTGAATTAAAGACTACTTTTGCCATCAACGTTCCCATAAAATCATCTTTAAGGGCTGGATTAAAGTTTGCTTTTTTGAGTTCTGCCATTAACGCTTGTGTCTTCTCATCAGGCTTTTCAGTATAATTTGCCCAATTAGTCGTCCCCATCCCTCGTTCTCCAACAAATTCAACTTCACCAGGTTTAGTTAAGATAGTTGCTACTAAGGCAGTTCCAGCAACTACCTTTTCTTCGGGGAAATATTTCAATAATTTTTCAACATGTCCCATTCCATTCATCGCTGTCATTGCATATTGATCCTTCAAGAAATGTTCACAACGTTTTAACATATCATCTAACTGCATTTGTTTTAATTCAAAGAAAACAAAATCAGCATCTGTAGCATTGTATTCTTCAGGTGTATAAACATTAACGGGAACAAGGTGTCTATTTTTATGCTCGCGAGTTACATAAACTCCTCCTTGTTCTTTCATCTTGTTGTAATGTGGTAACCATCCTTCAACAAAATCAACTTCATTACCTGCTTCTTGTAATAGAACACCAAACCGTAATCCCATTGCACCTGCACCAACTACTGTAAATTTCATAATTCTCTCTCCTTTTTTATGACTAATCGAGTAGGAGATAATTGATTAGTTCAATTATCGACCTCTCACACCACCGTACGTACGGTTCCGTATACGGCGGTTCGACAACTTAATCACATTGAATTGACTGGAGCGTCTTGGACATATTCATAAGTCCGAGTTGTTCCAGTTTTCTATTAGTTAGAGAATAGCTCAAGGTTTTACTATGTGCAGTTCGCCAGTAGCCCTTTCGGGTACTAGCGAAGACATATGCATCACGCTGGGACATCCCCAACTTCTGTAAGTTAGTTACCTTAGTTTTAAACTTTTTCCATTGCTTCCAAATATACTGCCTTATTCGGACCCTCAACCACTTGTCAAGGCGTTGAATAAAGTTAGTTAGTTTCCCAATTGAGTAGTACTGAAGCCACCCACGCATTTTTCGATGAATTTCTTCAAACATTCTTGTCAGAGATATTCCACGATTACGTTTAGTTAATAACTTCAGTGCTTTCTTTACTCGTTGTTGCGATTGTTTAGCTGGACGGGCGTAGGCCCCATTGTGGTCTACACCCAACGAAAAGCCAAGAAACTTCAACCGTAGCGGGCTACCGACTTTGGTTTTATCTGGGTTCACTTTAACTTTCAAGCGCTTTTCTAGAAACTGGGTAATGCTTCGCATTACTCGTTCTCCGGCTCGTTGACTTTTAACATAGATGTTACAATCATCCGCATAGCGCACAAAGTGGTGACCACGTCTAGTCAACTCTTCGTCCAACTCATTTAGATAGATGTTCGCCAGTAGTGGTGACAATGGCCCTCCTTGTGGGGTTCCTTTTTCACTCTTAGCGAAAAGCCCATGGTCTAAGACTCCGCTAGTTAGAAACTTACGAATGAGTCTTAGTGTCCATGGGTCATCAATATATTGTTGGAGATACTTAATCATCAAGTCATGATTAACGTTATCAAAATAGGCTTTTAGGTCTAAGTCGACAACTCTTCGATAACCTTGATTATAAAGATCTACTACTTTTGAAATAGCGTCATGGGCCCCACGGTGGGGACGGAAGCCAAAGCTATTATCAGAGAAAATACGCTCAAAGATAGGCGTAAGAATTTGGGCTACAGCTTGTTGAACCATTCGGTCCACCACCGTTGGTATTCCAAGTCTTCTTACTCCCACCATTAGGCTTCGGAATTTCTACCCGTTTGACTGGAGCTGGTTTATACTTGCCCTCACGCAAACTAGCGATCAGTTCCGTCTTATTTTCTCTGAGATATGGCAGAAGGTCATTGACTGTCATATCGTCAACGCCTGCTGCTCCTTTATTTCTCTTAACTCGCAAATAAGCCTGATTAAGGTTATTGCGATCCAAGACCAGGTCTTGGATAGTGACACTCATACCTTTACCTTCACCATAACCGGTACTACGCGCCCTTGTGTACTTTCGGTTTTCCAAACCTATCCTCGACAAGCGGTCAGCTTGTTGTTCTGTTTTCTGCGATTGTCGCACCTGATTACACCTCCGATATAAGTTACAAGTTATTGTCGTTCAGTCCTTCATCTGATTATTCAAACTACTATGACCTCGGCTGACTTCTGGCTTACTCAACACTGCATCACTGCACCGCTTGTTTCTGTGGAAATTAAACTTATTCCTCTTGTCGGAAACGTGTAGGCCAGATCTCCCCGGGTAAGAATATTAGCTTTCGTACCATGTCATCGTTAGCTTTACTGAGACCAACTTCGAGTAGTATTGGACTTCAACTTGTCTAGCAGCCTTATCCAGTTAATTTCAGCCTTATAGCTACTTCTTGTTCATCGATGCAGTACTTTGCCTTAGACTTCCTTCAGATTCCACCTCACGGTGGACACCCTTGTCCTCAGCTCATGGTTCCGACTACTACGGCCCATAGCGGACTTTCACCACCTAGCTAATACCCATGCCGGGCGCACTAAAAAAGCGTCCTTAGATTAAACAACTTAACCTAAGGACGCTTTTTGCGTGGTACCACCTTAATTTGCCAATAATTCGCATTATTAGCCTCAAATGTTCAATGTTTCCATTAAACACATCAGCTATAATGGGCTGATCCCACCATTAATTACTAATTTCATCATGGCACTCAAAGTGATTTTCATTATAAGCAGGTTATCCTTTTCCATCAACCAAGGACTCTCTGCTAATCCACTCATAATTACTCTTCTTTTCAACGTGTTTTTATAATCATATTTTAATTTTTATCTAATTTAATACTTTGGGATGTAAATGTCAAGGTTTATTTTTTTCATAAATTATCTTGACATTCATATTTCATCCGCGTATTATAATGTCAAATAAATGAGAAACAGCTTAGAAAAGATGAGTAATCTTAGAATCTTATTACAGAGAATCACGATTGATGAGAAGTGACATAAGAGACTGAGATGAAGATGGTCTTGGAGCTTCACGAATTACGAGTATTTTATATAAGTAGTTCACGATTGACGACCGATAAAACGTCTGGGTATAGCTTCCATCAGTGTACCTATTGAGGATAGTATTGTAAGATACTATCAAATTAGGGTGGTAACACGTTAATTAACGATTGATTAATCAACGTCCCTAGGAAAAGTAGAAATATTTTTCCTAGGGGCTTTTTTATTGCTTCAATTCTTGAACCCATCATAAATAGAAAGGATCGATTTACTATGACTGAATTCACTACACGTACTACATCACCATTTCGTTATGACATCGTTGGAAGCTTCCTTCGTCCTCAAGAGTTAAAAGAAGCTCGCGCAAAATTTGCAAACGGCGAAATAACACAAGCAGACTTAACAGCTGTTGAAGATAAGGCAATTATTAATTTGATTAAACAAGAAGAAGCTGCTGGCCTAAAAGCAGTTACTGACGGTGAATTCCGGCGTAGTTACTGGCATTTAGATTTCTTCTGGGGATTGCAAGGAGTTAAACATGTTAACCTAGAGCATGGTTACTTTTTCCATGATGAAGAAACCCGAAATGATTCTGCTCAAATTAGCGGAAAAATTTCCGGCGAAAACCACCCCTTTGTCGAACATTTCAAATTTACACAAGCCCATGCCTCTGATGGCGTTCAAGTTAAACAAACCATTCCTGCGCCAGCACAATTTTTAGAAGAATTTCTTCGACCTGAAAATCAAGCTAATGCTAAAGAATTCTATCCCAACCAAGAAGATTTAGATCATGACGTTGCAGCTGCTTATCATCAAGTGATTGAAGATCTCTATGCTGCTGGTTGTCGTACTCTTCAACTAGATGACTGTACATGGGGAATTTCTGTTAACGCCTTTGCTAACCTAAAGAAAAAAGACCCCAATGCTGATGTATCTCAACTTAAGGCCCTTCAAAAGCGATTCTTAAAAGTAAATAATGAGGCAATTGCTAATTTACCTGCCAACTTAACAATTAATACCCACGTTTGCCGCGGAAACTACCACTCAACGTGGGCTGCTGCTGGTGGTTATGGACCAGTTGCCGACACGCTATTTGCCAAGGAAAACGTCAATGCCTTCTATCTCGAATATGATAGTGAACGTGCTGGCGGATTTGAACCACTTAGCAAAGTTCCTGATGATAAGTATGTTGTTCTTGGTTTAATTACTTCAAAATCAGGTAAACTTGAAAATAAGGAAGCAATTATCAAACGAATTCATGAGGCTGCGCAATTCCATCCATTAGATAAGCTCTGTCTTAGTCCTCAATGTGGCTTTGCATCAACTGAAGAAGGAAATATTTTAACAGAAGAACAACAATGGAAAAAGATTGCACTTGTTAAAGAAATTGCTACAGAAGTTTGGGGATAATTTAAAATGAATAGTAGCAGGGACTCAAGATACTTTTGAGAGTTCCTGCTATTTATTCTTCTCCCACTAAAGTTCCCACCTTGGGTAGATTTGCCAATACACGGTCTTTATGTGGAGAAACCTTATACAGTGCATTCGTTAAATCATAACCGGCTTGATATCCATGATGAATCCCATTTTTCCAAGCAGGACTATGAGTCACATCGTAAACAATTCCATCGATTGCAATATATGCAGCTGCTCCATTCTGCCCATTATATTTACGCAACTCATCTCTGGTAAATGTTTGATTTGCCATCCAACCTACTCCTTAATCAGCCAATTTTCCGACAACTGTTAACTTTTTTAGAATTTCATCTTTTTCTTTTGAACGGCCAAAAACGACTTCCATTAACTCTTTTATGCTGATTCCTTTTTTAGGAGCATCTGTAATGTCATAAACTAACCCATCGATTGCCATGTAATGTGGCTTTTCACCATCACCATTATATTTAGCCAATTCATCTCGTGTAAATTTTTTCTCAGCCATGAGTTGTTCCTCCTAAAGTCCATTATTATTTTAAATATAACACTATTATTTAATAAATAAACTAAAAGCACTCCAATGACTAAAAAAGCAACAAGTTAATTTTATAAAAAATAAAAAAGACTAAGATAAACCCAGCCCTTCTTACACTAATTGTCCTACTAATGGTAATTTAGCTAATACGCGATCCTTATGTGGCGAGTAATCAAATAAAACATCTGTCAAATCCAATCCTGCCTTGTTTCCATGGTGAGTGCCATCTTGCCATGCTGGAATATGCGTTACATCATAAACACGATTATTAATTGCTACATAAGCTGGATTCCCGTTTTGCCCATCATATTTTTTCAATTCTTCTCTTGTAAATGTCTTTGCCATAATATTCCGCCTCCTTATTTGATAGTGTCAATTCAATATCCTCACTATACCATGGAAGCGCACACAAAAAATTAATAATTACCTCACTTTAACGCAAAATTACTACTTTATTAGTATTTTCTTCACAATTAATCTAATATCATATCTAAGTGCGGAATATTATCTTCAAGGTAAACATCTGAAATCGGCTTAAATCCAAACGATGCGTAAAACTCTTTAAGATATGCTTGAGCTTAAATTTGAATTGTCTTATTTGGGAAAAGACGCTTAGTTTCATCGATCGTTGCCTGAACTAGCTGACGTCCGTATTCATGTCCACGAAATTGCTTTAAAACTAATACTCGTCCAAAAGTGGCATGAGCCTCATCTTTGTTCATAATTCGCGTATAACCCACTAATTCTCCTTGCTCGTTATTTAACATTAAATGGTGAGCTTGATAATCCTGTTCATCGATTTCTTGATAAGGACATTCTTGCTCAACAACAAATACTTTTATCCGTTCTTCCGCCAATTTGCACCATTCTTGAGCTGTCATTTCGTTTAATGTTTTTACTTCAACATTCATATTAAAAAACTCCTAAAAAATAAAAGAGTACTAACCAACTTCTTCATGTCATTGTGACAGGCCCTAGTAGAAGATGGCTAGTACTCTTAATGTCTTCAATCCGGGGACTAAAGACGAGTCGTTAGTAAATTATTCGGTATCAGTATACAATGGATTAATTTATCTTGCAATTAGCGATTTAATACCAGGCAGGTTTATCCCCGTCTGTATTTGGTTTATTCACACCAAAGTTTTTTCGTGCATATGGTGCCGGATCATCAATAATTTTTGCTACAAAATTACCAATTGACTTTCGCGAGACCTCGGTACCTTTGAATGATTCCCCTTTTGCAGTCGTTTCGTAATCAACTTCATCCTTATCCGTTAACCAAGCTGGACGAATGATCGTGTAATCAAGGGTTGAATTTTCAATTACATCGGCAGCACTGCGATAAGTTCCTAAATAGCTATCTTTTTGGCCGCCACCTAACATTTCATTATTCCACTTACCAAATTTACCTGGAACTTCATCATAGATTCCAATCGAAGAAATCCAGACTAATGGCTTTACAGCATATTTTTCCATCAAACTAACAATGTTTTTAGCTTGTTGCGTAATTTCAGGATTACGTAGATTAGCATAAACCACATCTGCTCGTTCAATTGCTGGCTCTAAATCACCAATATTTAGGACATCCCCTCTAATAACTGTTTCTCGATTTTCATCGACAACATTCATATTTTGTGGGTGCCGGGTAAATAGTAATAATTCATCATTGCCATTTGCTAACAATGCATCAATTGCGTGTCCAGCAATTTTTCCCGTTGCACCTAGAATCAAAACTTCTTTTGCCATTATTTCTACCTCCTCGTAAATTCTACTTTTAGTATACAATTCTCTGTACCAATTAAAAGTAAGTACATATAAGTAAGGTAGTTACACTCAGGTAAGATATGATTGATGGACAAGTAATCGGTAAAATTTTATTTTTTAGTATATTTTTTGCCCCACTGGTTAATTGACCTAATTATTGGTACCAAACTTTTTCCTACTTCTGTCAATAAATATTCAGTCTTAGGCGGCACTGTCGAATAAACACGCTTTTGTATAATGTTCGCTTCCTCTAAGTCCTTTAATTGAAGAGCCAACATTCTCTTTGAACAATCTGGAATTAATTTTTGCAACTCCGAAAAACGACAAGGCTCATATTTACTAATTTGATATATAATTACGCTTTTCCATTTTCCGTTTATTAACTTAAGCGTATTTTCAATTGGACAATCTTTTTCGACCATTTTTCTCCTTTCTCTGGTGAAATAAAATTCACTTCTTGCATATTTTTATCTTTCAGTTACTATTAGTAAGTAAATAAATGTACGGGAGTGATCATTATGAATTCACAATTTAATAGTTTAACTGCAAATCGTCGTTCAATCTATGCGCTTGGTAATAATCTTTCACAAACACCAGAAGAAATTTTTGACTTAGTGAAGCAAACAATCAAAAACTCACCAACTTCTTTCAATAGCCAAACAGTACGAGCAGTCGTATTATTTGGTAAATCATCAGACAAAGTATGGGAAATTGTTGAGGACGCTTTACGCAAAATCGCTAAGAGTCCAGATGCTTTTGAAAAAACAAAGGCCAAGATTGATAGTTTCAAAGCTGGTTATGGAACGATCCTCTACTTTACTGACACTACAATTGTGCACCAATTAGAGAATGATTACCCATCATATGCAGCTAATTTTGCAAACTGGGCTGAACAAGGACTTGGTGGTGCTCAACAAGCCGTTTGGACAGCACTTGCAGAACAAGGAATTGGTGCCAGTCTTCAACATTACAACCCATTGATCGATGATGCTATTCATCAAGCGTTTAATCTTCCAGCCGATTGGCAATTGCGCGCTGAAATGCCATTTGGTTCAATTGAGGTACCAGCTGGGGAAAAGACTCATCTTGATGACGAAGAGATGTTCAAATTAATTAAGTAAACTTATTTTTCTTCATCCTCTTTAACGTTATGGCAGATTGTAAAATTTAAGTTGAACATTTAAGTGGACAGAAAAACCCATCAAGGTCTTTAATGGTGTTACCACACAATCCATTAGAAAGAAGGACCTTGATGAGCACCACTATTTTATCATTCCAGAACCGTGTTGTCATTGAAACGCTTCATAATGAAGGACGTTCCTTGCGATACATCGCTAACTACTTAGGCTTTAGTAAGACCACCATCTTTAACGAACTTCACCGGCTAAATAGTGGGTATCAAGCTGAACTAGCGCAAACTGACTTTGAACGCAAGGTTAGTCAACGGGGGCGGAAGTCTTCACTCACTAAAAGCCTTAAGCACTTGATTGAGGAAAAGATTCAAGTCCAGAAGTGGTCCCCTGAACAAGTTGCCCATGTAGTTGGGATTGCCTACAAGACGGTCTATAACTGGATTGATCAAGGATGGCTTGATGTACAGTTACCCGATTTGCCTGATCATGGAATTCGTCGTCATCGTGCTAAAGAAAAGCGTGGTACGTTCAGTCACGGCCGCTCCATTGAGGAGCGTCCTCATAAAGTCGAAACTCGCCAAGAATTCGGCCACTTTGAAGCTGATACCGTACTTTCTGGCAAACGTAAAGGTCAAGCTGTGGCGACTTTTGTGGAGCGTAAGAGTCGCCTGACAATTGTTAAACGGCTCCATGGTCGCGACAGTCAGTCCATGACTCAAGCCGTACTTGAACTAGCTAGTCAACTTCAAGACAAGCTCAAGACGCTTACCGTGGATCATGGGAAAGAGTTCGCTAACTATCAGGCAATTGAACAGCTAACGGGTACTCAGGTTTACTTTGCCCATGCCTATTCACCGCACGAACGCGGTAGTAATGAGAACCGTAATCGAGTTTTGCGACGGTTTATTCCCAAGGGACAAGCCATTGAAGAGCTGAGCGATCGCCAGCTGGTTCAAATCAATTGGTATCTGAATTCCCGACCACTTAAATGTCTTAACTGGCACACACCAATCGAGATCTTCTTGATTAATCTACGTCACTAAATTCGTTCAAGTTATTTCTTGCAATCTGCCTTATATAATTATCATAAACGTTAAAGGAGGAATTTTAATGGAACGGCAACCTAAAATGTATAATACTGGAGCAGACTACGCTTTAGCAATCATCGGTGGTAAATGGAAGTCCGTTATCCTCTATCTTTTAGCCGGTCATCCCCGACGGACAAGTGAACTAGTTAAGCAACTAGGAACCTCATATAAAGTCTTGAGTGACCAGCTTCGTGAAATGACAGATGCCGGCCTCGTTATCCGTAAAAGTTTCAATACAATTCCTCCACACGTTGAATATCGCTTAACTCCTGAGGGTGAGAACCTTTATGCCGCCCTTCGTTATTTAAATTACTGGGGTGAAAACAGAGCAAAACAAACTGGTGACATTAAAATCATGTGTACTGACGAAATGAAGCAGGTCGGCGATGATGGTTTGTGTGTCATCACTAAAAAACATCTTAATCATTGGCGATAAGAAATTGTAAAAAGCAAGGACAAAGATATTTCTATCTAAGTTCTTGCTTTTTTGTGTTCTTTAATCTAAACGCCAATGCCATTATAAATATAATCATGTAACCCGCAAGAATAAGATGCGTATTCATGATAATTGGAAAGCTTTGAATACTTGTTTTTCCCACCGAAAACGCACCAAAAATTCTATTCATTCCTGTTGTTCCAGCAAAAATAAATAAACTTCCCCACATTACTAATTGGGAAATTATCCCCGCAATTGATGCATAGTAATAATTGACGATCGAAGAAATACTATAATTATGGGTTGCTTTCTCGTAGTCATCAATTGCTGTTTTACGTTCTGCACCAGCAAAGCTACGGATGATAAATACGCCAATAAAATATGTTGGCAACCAAAATGTTAAGAGAATTCCAATTGTTAGCATCACTAAATTAATTTGACAAGCCTTAAAATGGAATAAGTGGTGGGTTTGTTTTACCAATAATCCTCCAAAGACGAAAGCAAATAAGTAAGCAACAATTGTCCAAGAATACATTTTTGTGCCATACAAAATGTCAATAAAAACGGTACTATACAAGGTCCAATACTGACCACAAGCACCATAAAGCATTATTCGTTGCCGTAAATGATTGGGATAATGAAGTAATCGCCGATGGTTTACAAGCAAGGCAAGGATCATCGTAATGAGGAAGATCAATAAAAGAGCGGTTCCCCATTCAAGTGGTTTCCCAAAGCCTAAACTTCTCCCTAATCGCAATAGTAACATTGCGCCAAGCAAAATTAATGCTAGCAAGTAATTAGCCCAATGCAGACGAACTGGCAGCGGACGAATTGCATGGGGTGTTTCCCAAATTGATCTCATTACACAAAAGGTAATGATTAACATTAAAGCAAAACTAATTACTGGCTTCTTTATCCCCACAATTATCCCAAGCACAATCAAAACTATAATAACTTGAAAAAGCGGCTTAAGATGATCCTGCTGGGGTAAGAGTCCTTGTTTTATTAATCGCCGCCGCTGACTTATTGCGGTTGGAAATAGTCGAGAAGCAATCCCCGCACCTACACCTGACAAATCTCAGAAGATTGGTTGAAATCCACCAAACATCCCTAAAAAGTAACCAATAATTCCACTATAAAGACCAATCCAAGCCAGCCGTTGATAATCATATTCTAAATCACGGCAAAATAACAAAATTGTATGCCGGAAAGCATAGAAAATAGCGAAAGGCAAAGCACCAACAAAGACATCAGATTGCTCCTTAGTAAGAGAAATATACAGCAGAAAAGGCATTAAATTTAATAATAAACTACAAACGCCAGTTAATTTTTTTAAGTTTTTCATTTTATTACCTCTAATGCTGGTCAATTGCACTATTTAGTTTCTTTCGGTTTACTAGGAAAATAATAATAACTAACGGAATAATGAATAACATTACTGGATAAAAATACTTAACTGGCAACATGCTATCAATAATTCCCCCAATGATTGGTCCGAGCGTCATTCCAATGTCAAGACCGAGAAAGAATGTCGAACTTGCCAGACCTCGTTCATTATCTGGAGCTAGCATCATTGCTGTTGACTGACAAACGGAATAAATAATACCATAGCCAAATGCCATCCCAGCGGCCGCCAGCGCCATTTCAATATTATTTTTCATAATACTTAACATAATAAGATAAAAGATTGTTGCGACCGTGCTTAAAATCAACCAGGGTTCAAAACGAACAGTATCAAATTGGGTCCGTAAGAATAACCGGCTAAGTAAAAGAACGACAGCATAAATTAAGAAATAAGCGCCGACAGCAATAGGTAAGTGACGTTGTTCAGCATATTCAACAATATCCGCCTGCGTTGCAAAATATGGGATAGCAAACAAAGCTGTTAAAAGGGCAACTGGAATAGCATCTCGCTGAATGATTTTAATATGGAGGCCACTTTGTTTTACAGAGTGGGCTACCGGTTGGGCGCGGTTACTGACAAACTGTATCGTGACAACAACTAGTAAAGCCGATAATGCAGAAATCACCATTGCAGCTCGATACCCAATAACTTTATACAAGTTAATTGATACAGCGGGAGCACATGCCATTGCCAAAGCATTCATTAGTCCATAAAAACTCATTGCTTCGCCAACATGATTAAAGGAGACCAAATATGATAGCCAGGTTGTCATACAAACTGTACATAACACAAATCCTAATCCATTAACCAAACGACATATTAACAGGAAAGTACTATTAGGCGTTAATACATACCCTGCTACTCCAATAAAACACAGTATTCCACCCCAAAAAGCTAATGAATATTTCGAAAAACGGTCAGTCAGATTACCAGCAATTGGTCGCAAAAACATTGAAACAATGCTCATCATTCCAACGATTATTCCCGCAAAAGCACTTGATGCGCCTAAATCTTGAGCATAACCGTTAATCAATGGGTTACAGTACATATTACTAAACATAAAAAAGAATGATGCTGCCATTACGAGCACAACATCTTTCGTAAAAATCGATTTTTCCTTCGCCATCAATTCTCCAACTTTCTTTGCGTAAATTTAATTAAATTCTAATTACTATCATACAACTATTTGAGGAAGTTAAATGATTTCCCAGGAAATAAATAAAGAGATTGGGTTTTGTTTCCCAACCTCTCCGTGTGTACTTCACTATTTATATTTTACTGCAAAGAATCCCAAGCTGGTAGAGTAACGGGTTCACTTTCAGCTACTTTCTTTACTCGATCGCTAAGGTACTTCTTATTAATAACAGCTTCATAAGTATACTCTTCAAACCAATCTTGGGTCATTACAAAGTATCCGTTATCGCCATTATCTTTACCCCAACTGTTTTCAATCTTCCATCGTGTAGGTTGATCATTTACCATATCAAAGCCTGTTAATGTCATCGCATGAGAAACAACGGCTTGCTTAGTTTCCAAACGGTGCTTCTTATCCATTACAAAATCAACATCAAGCAATTCTTCTCGATGATATAATTTTGCATCCATCAAGCCGCGCTTACGGTCCATTTGTTGAAGAACATCATTCCCAACCCAAACTGTTTCACCAGCTTGCAATTGTTTGATGGCTCCTTCTTGTAGTTCTGCAAAAGGAACATTAACAAATTTAATTGGCAAACCATCAACCACACTATCTTGAGCTGGCATTAAATAACTCCGATCCATTTCATGATCAGGAGCGTTAGTAACTACAACATAGTCACTTAAGTTTGTATCAAAGTATTCATGATAGAACTTTAATGGCGTTAAGCCAAGAACTTGGTGGAACTTTTTATCATCATCTCGATATTCAAGATCAAATTTTGCAGGTGGTTCACCAAATGAGTAAGCCGCAATCTTATAAACGTCACCCATCATTCGTTCTTGTGCTTCCTGTAATTCCGCTGCACTGGCATTAGTTTGCACCATTGCACGTAATTCAATTGCATCTTTGCGCATTAAACTATCAAATACTTCGGCCACATCTGAGGTATCCTTTGTATTATGCGTGTCAGGCATTACATATTCTGGAACAACACCATATTTTTCGATAATAGAAGCGGCATTCGCCCATTGTCCACCATCATTTAATGCGAAACTAAGATAGAAATCAACGGTTCGATCATGCAAGGGCTTATCAGCAGTTGCAATAATCTTTTGGAAAAACATATTTGCCCGCTCAATTCGGTCCCAGAAAAACAGATAATTTTGTGACAATTCAAAGTCCTTGAACTTATATTTTGTCGCAAACTTATGACGTAATGTGTTTAACGCTGCAAAAGACCAGCAACGCCCACTATGACGCTGGTTGGTTGGCTTACCTGTCTTAATTTCATAAGAAAATGCTCGATGAAGACGTTCACTTGCCGTTGGATCTTCACTCGCAGCTTTAATCCCATTTTTTTGTATTGCCCGGGCAATAATTTCTGCATCTTTACGTGAATGAAATTCTTTCTTTAATTTTTCAACCATTTTTGAGGTTAAATCGTGTTCTTTAGTCACAATAAATCCCTTCTTTGCCTAAAATTCTAAAATGACTTATACATTATTAATGATACCGCATTTTAGGCAAAATTATTGAATTAAAGCTTGGAATCATCATCCTTTACTGCTTACAAAAAATTAGTTAAAATTATATGTAATAGGTCACTTTTAATTATAAATTGGAGAAACTGCGTTAAAATTCATCTAGGAGTTCGATTAGTTATGAAGAAAGTATTTGTTGTCGGCGGTTCCGGCCGTGTTGCTACTGACTTAATTAAAGATTTAGTTGCTACCGGTAATGAAGTTACAGCTGGTACTCGCCATCCGGAAAAAGTTATTAAGTTAAACCACGTTACTGCTGTTGAATTGAACCTACATGATAGCGTTGAAAAAATCGCTGAATTAATAAAAGGCATGGATGCAGTTTACTTTGTTGCCGGATCACGTGGTAAAGATTTACTGCAAACTGATGCGATGGGGGCAGTTAAAACAATGCAGGCTGCCGAAAAAGATGGCATTAAACGTTACATTATGTTAAGTTCGCTCTATGCTCTACAACCTGAAATGTGGTCAAAAGCTCCATCACTAGCCTCAATCATGGACTACAATATTGCCAAGTTCTTCGCTGATAATTATCTTATCTCAAATACGAACCTTGACTACACTATCCTTCAACCCGCTAGCTTAACTGATGAACCGGGGACTGGTAAAATTCAAATTGGTGAAGGTTCTGCAACCTCTAATCCGATTCCAGATGTTGCCCAGACCTTAGCTGATATCCTACAACACGATAATACAATCGGTCATGTTATCATGATGCGGAGTGGCGATACGCCGATTGAAGAAGCACTAGATCAAATTTGATTTTTTACAGGTTGTTGATCAGTCACAACAAGATATGGCTGGTCTGCAACTTTTTTCTATTCCAAAATCAGGTAATAGTTTAGCTAATTCTTCTCATCAGCCGTATAATAAACATTAAAAACAAATTAAGAAGGGAATCTTTTACATGGCAAAACTCGAACGCTTTTATAATACTTTCCAACCTGACCATTATGATGTTTTTATCGATATTAATCGAGCAAAGAAAACCATTAATGGAAAAACAACTATCACTGGTAACGCAACTGATCCTCAAATTGCAATTAATCAAAAGAATTTGCAGGTCACCAGCGTTCAAGCAGACGGTCAAGAATTAGACTTTAAGATTGATAATGATGCCGAGGCAGTTCGGATTACCCTTCCGCAAACTGGTAAAGTAACTTTTACTGTAACGTATAATACTAAGTTAACTGATTCGATGATGGGAATTTATCCCTCATACTATGAGGTTGATGGGGAGAAAAAGCAGATTATTGGAACTCAATTTGAAACAACTTTTGCGCGGCAAGCTTTCCCCTGTGTCGATGAACCAGAGGCTAAAGCTACCTTCAGTCTAGCAATTAAATTTGATGAGCATCCTGGCGAAACCATTATCGCTAATATGCCAGAAGATCATGTTGAAAATGGCATCCACTACTTTGAACCAACTGTGCGAATGTCCACTTATCTTGTTGCCTTTGCATTTGGAGAACTCCAAAGTAAAATTACTGAGACAAAGGGTGGCGTTAAAGTAGGGGTATTCGCAACGAAAGCGCACCAACCAAAGGAACTTGATTTTGCATTAGATATCGCTAAGCGGGCAATCGAATTTTACGAGGAATTCTATCAAACTCCGTACCCTCTTCCACACTCATGGCAGTTAGCTTTACCTGATTTTTCTGCCGGTGCAATGGAAAACTGGGGATTGGTAACCTACCGTGAAGCTTACTTATTACTCGATCCAGATAATACTTCCCTTGAAATGAAACAATTAGTTGCAACTGTCATCACACACGAACTAGCTCATCAGTGGTTTGGTGATCTTGTGACAATGAAGTGGTGGGATGACTTATGGCTTAATGAAAGTTTTGCTAATATGATGGAATATGTTGCCGTGGATGCTCTCCAGCCTGACTGGCACATTTGGGAACTTTTCCAAACCTCGGAAGCCCCAATGGCATTACAACGAGATGCAACTGATGGCGTTCAATCCGTTCATGTTGATGTTAACAATCCAGCCGAAATTGATGCCCTATTCGATGGTGCGATTGTTTATGCCAAAGGATCGCGAATGTTAGTAATGGTCCGGGCACTTTTAGGTGACAAAGCGTTACGAGAAGGCCTTAAGAATTATTTTGCTGCTCACAAATACAGTAATGCAACCGGAGCTGACTTATGGAAAGCTCTTGGCGATGCATCAGGGCTTAATATTGGAAAGATCATGAATTCATGGCTTGAACAACCAGGTTATCCTGTTGTAACAGCAAAAATTAATGATGATGGCGACTTAGTACTATCACAAAAGCAATTCTTCATTGGTGACGGTAAAGATGTTGATCGGCAATGGCAAATCCCGCTTAATAGTAACTATGATGAAGCTCCACAAATTATGGCTGAACAAGAACTCAACCTTGGCAATTATCAAGCATTACGTGATAAGAATGATCAACCATTCCGGCTAAATCTCGGTAATAATTCACACTTCATCGTAAAATATGACGATACGCTGCTAAACGATATTTTAGATCACGCTGATGAATTAGACCCGATCGCCCAGCGCCAACTTCTTCAGGATCTGCGGTTACTTGCTCAAGGACAACAAGTATCTTATGCGTCATTAATTCCATTATTAAAGCAATTTAAAGATAGTACTTCTGCCATTGTTAACGCTGAACTATACCAAATTGCTAATAGCCTTAAAATGTTTGCTAAGCCTGATTCTCCTGCTGAACAAGAACTTCGACAATTCTTTGATTTATTAAGCAAGGATCAGGTAAAACGGCTTGGTTGGTTGCCTAAAGATGGTGAAAGCAATGACGATCAATTAACGCGCCTTTACATTCTTAGTGCTTCACTATTTGCACGCAATAATGATTCAATTACTCAAGCTCACCAAATCTTCACCGAAAATCAAGATAAATTAGAGTCCCTTTCGGCGGATATTCGTGGGTTGGTTCTTAAAAATGAAGTTCAAAACTTCGGGAGTGCTGAATTATTCGATAAATTGATCAAAGCTTACCAACAAACGGCGGACGCAAGCTTTAAACAAGACTTGCGAATGGCAATACCAAATACAACTGATCCAGCATTAATCGCAAAAGTTGTTAGTTACTTTGAAGATGCTGACGTCATTAAGCCACAAGATTTACGAGCATGGTATCGTGGTCTTCTTGCCAATAAAGCAGGTCAACAAGCTGCCTGGAATTGGCTTCGTGATGAATGGCAATGGTTAAATGACACAGTTGGTGGCGATATGGAATTTGCTACCTTTATCACTGTCACTGCCAGCGTTTTCCATACTCCGGAACGATTGAACGAATTTAAGGATTTCTTTGAACCGAAACTTAATACACCAGGTTTAACCCGGGAAATTAAAATGGACATTAGTGTAATTGAAAGCAAAGTCAATTTAATTAACAAAGAGCAAACAGCAGTTAATGATGCAATCGCTCAACAATAACGAAATTTTACTTGATGCAAGCGATAGTAATTTTCGCTTATTTTGTTGATTCATATTTATATTTAGCATATATTACTACTGTTGGGGTAGGAATCTCAGAGTTATTGTCTAACGGAACGGAATGTGAACGTTAGAAGGAGGCTAATAACTAGCTGCTTTGTTATTCCGCATTCACCATGAACGGAAACGTCAATGTGTTCCCTAACAAAATTTTTAAAAGGGAGTGGATTGATATGTCTACGTTATCATTTGCTGGACCGCGTTTTACGACAAAGAATTTAACTTTAGCTGCTATGTTAGTCGCACTGCAGGTAATCTTAAATAAACTTTCAATTGGAGATCCAGCGGTTTTAAAGTTTAGTTTCGGTTTCATTGCCACCGCACTTATTGGCTATTGCCTTGGTCCATGGATTGGTGGTTGGTCAATGGTCGTATCGGATATCATAAGTAATACTATTTTGAACTCAGGAAGCCTGTTCTTTCCCGGCTTTACTCTCTCAGCATTTATCTCTGGTGTAATTGCAGGCATGTTTCTATACCAACAACGGATAAGCTGGCAACGAATTTTAATATATGAGTTTTTCCAAATTCTTCTTACTAATGTTATCGGAACAACCTTATGGCTTTACCTTATGAGCTTAAGTTCTAGTAGTAGCAGCCATACTTTCGTGGCGCTCCTCTTCATCCGTTTACCAAAAGAGCTAATTACTTGGCCGATTGAAACTTTACTCGTGCTGATTATTCTGCGTCAAATATCACAACTAAATTTAATTCAAAAAAATCATGATTAGAAAAATGAAATCAACTGATATCAATAGAGTGATGGATATTTGGTTATCTACTAATCTAGAGGCTCACCCTTTTATTGACCCCAATTATTGGTATCAAAATTTATCAAATGTTCAAAATGCGATTCAACAAGCAGAAGTTTATTGTTCAGTAGCTGCCAATAATCATCTTCAAGGATTTATTGGCCTGCAAGAAAATTATATTGCTGGTTTATTTATCGCAAAAGAGTATCAATCACAGCATCTTGGTACTAATCTACTAAATGTTGTTAAAGAAAAACATCAACAGCTCATTTTAGATGTATATTTAGAAAACCAGCGTGCTATTAAGTTTTACCAACAAAACGGTTTTCAGATTACTAACCATAATAATTTAGAAGCCAAGATGACCTGGTTAAAATAAATTATTTAAAAAAGTATTGCATTTTAAATGAATTAGGTTAAAATACAATTAACAAAATAAAAAAAGCGATGAGAAAGAAGAGTAACTAGTTGTATTCGTTCAGTGAACTGGTGGTAGTGAGAAACCAGTCGACCCTACGCTAGTGAATAACACTTTCGCGAGTGCTGCCAACCCAAATAAGTTTACTTAAAGTAGGCTTGGCCGGATCCGGACCGTTACCTCACCGGCAGAGCATGATGTGCTCTTGAGGAGGCCTAGTTTTATACTAGACAATTTGGGTGGTACCGCGGAAAAAAGCCTTTCGTCCCTTGATTATAAGGGGAACGAAGGGCTTTTTTAATTCATTCCTAAATATATTATTTGAGGAGTGTCTATTATGGACTTAACTATTCCAAAGGATTACGATCCACGTCTTTCAATTAGAGAAACTGAAGCTGCTATTCGTTATATTCGTGAAACTTTCCAAGACGAATTTGGCAAGGAACTAAATCTTCAACGAATGTCTGCACCAATGTTTGTTGAAAAAAGTACTGGATTAAACGATAACTTAAATGGTGTTGAACAACCAGTATCATTTGAAATGAAAGATATGCCAAGCGAAACTGTTGAAGTCGTTCATTCCCTTGCAAAGTGGAAACGACTTGCTCTTAAGCGGTACGGTTTTGGAATGCATGAAGGTCTCTATACCAACATGAACGCTATTCGGAAAGAAGAGGACCTCGACAACTTCCACTCAATTTATGTTGATCAGTGGGATTGGGAAAAAATTATTAGTAAGGATGAACGAACAGAAGAAACTTTAAAGGATACAGTTCGTGATATTTTCAAAGTAATTAAGCACATGGAACATGAAGTTTGGTACAAGTTCCCGCAAGCTGTCTACCATTTACCAGATGAGATTCACTTTGTTACAACGCAAGAGCTTGAAGATCGGTGGCCAGGCCTCACCCCACTTGAACGGGAAGATAAAATTGCTAAAGAACTTGGTGCTGTCTTTGTAATGAAGATCGGTGATAAGTTGCAACGCAGTGGTAAGCCTCACGATGGTCGAGCACCTGACTACGATGACTGGAGCTTAAACGGTGATATTATTTTCTGGTATGAACCTCTTCAACGCCGGATCGAAATTTCAAGTATGGGAATTCGGGTTAGTCCAGAATCAATGAAATACCAACTTGAACAAGCCGATGCAACTGATCGTGAAAAATTACCATTCCATAAAATGTTGCTCAATGGCGAATTACCATATACAATTGGTGGAGGAATTGGTCAATCTCGTCTCTGTATGCTCCTTCTTGGCAAAGCTCATATTGGAGAAGTACAGGCAAGTATTTGGCCAGAAGATATGATTAAGAAGTGTGAAGAAAACCACATTCAAATTCTATAATTTAAGGGAGAGTATAAAAGTGGAAACTATTACAATTAATGAAGCACCTAAACATGTTGGGGAAACGGTTAAGATTGGTGTTTGGTTAACTGATAAGCGTTCAAGCGGTAAGATTGCATTCTTGCAACTCCGTGACGGAACTGGTTTTTTCCAAGGAATCATCCGTAAAAATGATGTTTCGGAAGAAAAATTTGATTCTGCTAAGCACGATTTACACCAAGAAACCAGTTTTTGGGTAATCGGTGAAATCGCTGAAGACAAACGTTCAAAGTTTGGTTATGAAATCCACATCAAAGACTTTGACATTGTTGGCGAAAGTGAAGACTACCCGATCGGTAACAAGGAACATGGAATTGACTTCTTGCTTGATAACCGTCATTTATGGTTACGTTCTCGCAAGCCGTGGGCATTAATGCGGATTCGAAGCCGTGTTAAGCTTGCGACAATGAAATTCTTCGAAAAGCATGGATTTACTCAATTTGATTCTCCAGAACTAACTGGAAGTGCTCCTGAAGGGACAACAGAATTATTTGAAACTGACTATTTCGACCGCTCTGCTTTCCTTTCACAATCTGGTCAACTATATGCAGAAGCTGGTGCCATGGCATTAGGTCGCGTTTACACGATGGGTCCTACTTTCCGTGCTGAAAAATCAAAGACTCGTCGGCACTTAATGGAATTCTGGATGATCGAACCAGAAATGGCTTGGATGCACCAAGATGAAAGTCTTAAGATTCAAGAGCAATACATTGCTTACTTGGTTCAAGACTTAATTGACCACTGTGCACGCGAACTTGAAATGGTAGGTCGTAGTGTAGAAAGTTTGAAGCCATTTACTGAATTACCATATCCACGAATCACTTATAAAGAAGCAATCGAAATGCTTCAAAAGGGTGGCTTTGATGTCGAATACGGTGCTGACTTTGGTTCACCAGAAGAAACCTACTTGGCAGATCAATTCCAAAAGCCAGTATTTATCTTGAACTATCCTAAAGAAATCAAGGCTTTCTACATGCCTGAAGACCCTGAAGATTCTCGTCAAGTTATCTGTGCGGACTTGCTTGCTCCAGAAGGCTATGGTGAAATCATTGGTGGTTCTGAACGTTCTTACGATTACGAATACATCACAAACAAACTTGAAGAAAACGGCCTAAGTAAAGAAGATTACGGTTGGTACGATGATTTACGGAAGTACGGTTCAATTCCTCATTCTGGATTTGGAATGGGACTTGAACGATTCTTAGCTTGGATTACTCTCCAAGACCACATTCGTGAAACTATTCCATTCCCACGGATGCTTAACCGTTTGAACCCTTAATAACAAGGTAGATTTAATCTAAAATAAAAAATACCTCAACTTCCTAATAGACCGTTGAGGTATTTTTTTAGGTTTTTGTAGAATTAAATTATCAATCTGCGTCCGGCCAAACATCCAGAGCAATATCACGTACTAATTCAAGTTTTTTCCATTGTTGGTCCTCAGTTAAGTTATTGCCCTCTTCAGTTGATGCAAATCCACATTGAGTAGATATAGCTAGTTTATCTAATGGAACGTATTGACTAGCTTCCTTGATCCGCGCTTTAAGGTCACTTGGGTTTTCTAGTTCAGGAAACTTTGAAGTAATTAATCCTAAAACAATGCGAATATTGGGCCGGTTATTATAAATAACTTTTAATGGAGCAAAGCCACCCGATCGTTGATTATCGTATTCCAGAAAGAAGCCATCATAGTTAAGCTGACCCAGATATTTAGCAATTACATCATACGATCCGCTAAATAGATAAGTCGACTTAAAGTTCCCGCGACAAATATGTGTCGTGATTGTTAAGTCTTCTGGTAATCCTTCAAGTTCTTGGTTAATCAATTTAACTGCATCTTTAGCTAACTTTACATACTTGGCATGCTCTTCTGGCTCATTTTGAGTAGCATTTAACTTTGAAATCAAAAATGCCCAAGTAGTGTCATCTTGTTGAAGGTAGCGGCAGCCTAAGTCATAAAAATGTTGGATGGTTTGACGATATGCAGCTGCAACATCACTAAGATAAGCATCCCAACTATCATAGAACTCTGCCCAATTATCACTACGATTATCCCGGAAAAGCAAGGTTGGGGACGGAATTGTTTGCTTTGCCACCACCTCATCTGGGGTTAGACTATTAACATATTTAAATGATGCAAAAAATGGATGGGCTGGGTTATAGTGGATTTTACCAGCTAACCGTACATTATCAGTACGCGTTTTGCCATCATGAAATTTATAGCTTTGTTGATAATCATATCTTTCTGTCCCGTTTAAGCCCCATAAAAAATCAAGATGCCACCAACTACGGTTGAATTCACCATCTGTAACGTCATGAAAGCCAAGTTTGATTTGTTTATAAATAATCTTTTTCGTTTCTTCACGCTGAATATCAGCAAAATCACCAATAGCTAATTTGTGTGCAAATAGCTTTTTTTCTGCTTCTTTGAGCCGTTGAGACCGTTTCAGACTTCCAACAGTATCATAACGAAATGGAATTTGTGATGACTTTGACATATATATCAACCTTTCTTTAGATAATTATTTTATCGCTTTAGTGTTTTCTTTATTTTTTGATTCATCAAAAACCGCAAAGACTCGAACCGGAAAGCCTGGTGCATTTTCAGGTTTAGCCACTGAAATAAAGACTACTGCCCCGGTAGAGGGAACCCGATCAAGATTGTCTAACAATTCAACCTGATAATGACCATGTGACAAAACATAGTATTCTCCAATTAGGCCATTTTGCTGGTTAACAGCTGCATCAGTGTCAAAAGTTTCATGTCCATTTGCTGTAGCATGTCGCACTTCATAAATATATTTCAACGCTTCAAGCGACCATCCTGGATAATGATTTTGACCCTTAGTATCTTTATTTTCAAATTTTACTTGTGATGGCCATCGCCTCCCCCAATCAGTCCGTAAAGCAACAAATGCTCCCTCAGGGATTGAGCCATTCTTCTTTTCCCAGTTTTTAATATCTTCCACGGTGAGACTATAATCGGGATTTGCTTCTGTTTTCTCACTGCAATCAATGACAACCAGGGGTAAGACTAAATCCTTTAGTTGTAAATCTTCAACATAACGTTTCTTCATCCTTATAAAAATGAACGGGTGGATCAATATGAGTCCCATACTGTCCTGGAAAGGTATATTGTTTAACAAATCAGCCTTAAAATTTAAAACGCCCCTAGAACCAATCTTTCGATCAGTTCTAGGGACGTTAATCTTTTATCAGACTAGCGTGTTACCACCCTAATTAGCATCACAACAAATGACACTCTCTCAATAGGTACTCTTAATGCAGTTATTAAGAAAACCTAGATGCAGTATCGAGCATCAACCGTAAGTTGCTAACAAATGCTCACAACTTCCATCGCTCCAGGACCATCTTCATTACCCCCATTAACACCGGTTCGCATCTAATCCAGTTCTCTGTAGAAAATGAATAGCAATTACTCATCCCTTCATCGCGGTTATCAAAAATTATTGACATTATAATACCCGAAATGTCAATTTAAGTTAGAAAGAAAATAGTTGCTCATCAGTGACGTAAGACATGAATACTTCATATGGAGTTCGATAGCCTAGTGATTTACGGGGCAGATTATTTCGCTTACTCATCAGTTGGGTTACCAATTCATCAGGAAGATTGCGGAAATCTAGCTGTTTCGTTAAGCCATCCCGGCGTAAAAGACCGTTGTTGTTTTCGTTCAGCCCTCGTTGATTGGGAGCACCAACCTCGGCAAAGTAAGTGTGAAGGTCAAATTGATTGGCAATCTCGCGCCAGCCGGCGAATTCTTTTCCGTTGTCAAAGGTAATCGATTTGAAGAAGTGCCGCGGGAATTTCCGAAGCCACTGACTTAAGTGTTGGTTAATCGCATCAGCCGTCTTTTCGTGCACATTGAGTACAATTTCGACCTTCGATTGGCGTTCGGTCAGGGTCATTACCGCCCCTTGGTGCTTTTTGCCTTGGACGGTATCAGCTTCAAGGTGCCCAAATTCAGTGGCATAGTGCGGAAAGTCCTTGGCACGCTCGTGAATACTTCGCCCCAATTGGCCAGCCTTCCCACGGCGCTCGACATAGCCATTCGGGTGCCGCTTACCTCGCATCGGCAAGGAACGGACATCGAAGCCGAACTGGCCACGTTCAAACATCCGGTAAAGAGTTCGCCGGTTACAACTAATTGGGCGCTCAGCGCGCCCAATAATGGTATCAGGCGTCCACCCCTGGGCAATTTTGTCGTTGATATAAGTGAGTTCAGCCAGTGACAACTGAGTACGTTTTCGGCCACAACGTTGCTTATTGCGCATATAGTGATCTTGATAATCAGCAATTGAGGCACCGGTTTCCAGGTAACGATAAACGCGATAAACGGTTTCGGCGCAACGTTTGATCATTTGGGCCACTCGGTACGCTTTAAGCTTTTGCACGAAAGAATGGGCGATGATTGTCAGCTCGTTTGTGGTAAGATGGGTGTAAGTCATTTGTGGTTTCCTTTCTTTTGTTTAGGGGTATTTAAAAGTCTACCACAAATGGCTTTTCTATTTTTCTAACTTAATTTTACAAACGGCGATATGATAAAAAGATTATAATGTCAATAAAATCTTTAACTATATTTTAATTATAAAAATGCGATTCTAACTTTATACTTTTGCTACCGGCAAAACCACTAGCATCAGCGAATTATTATGATAAATCGAGTAGGAGATAATTGATTAGTTCAATTATCGACCTCTCACACCACCGTACGTACGGTTCCGTATACGGCGGTTCGACAACTTAATCACATTGAATTGACTGGAGCGTCTTGGACATATTCATAAGTCCGAGTTGTTCCAGTTTTCTATTAGTTAGAGAATAGCTCAAGGTCTTACTATGTGCAGTTCGCCAGTAGCCCTTTCGGGTACTAGCGAAGACATATGCATCACGCTGGGACATCCCCAACTTCTGTAAGTTAGTTACCTTAGTTTTAAACTTTTTCCATTGCTTCCAAATATACTGCCTTATTCGGACCCTCAACCACTTGTCAAGGCGTTGAATAAAGTTAGTTAGTTTCCCAATTGAGTAGTACTGAAGCCACCCACGCATTTTTCGATGAATTTCTTCAAACATTCTTGTCAGAGATATTCCACGATTACGTTTAGTTAATAACTTCAGTGCTTTCTTTACTCGTTGTTGCGATTGTTTAGCTGGACGGGCGTAGGCCCCATTGTGGTCTACACCCAACGAAAAGCCAAGAAACTTCAACCGTAGCGGGCTACCGACTTTGGTTTTATCTGGGTTCACTTTAACTTTCAAGCGCTTTTCTAGAAACTGGGTAATGCTTCGCATTACTCGTTCTCCGGCTCGTTGACTTTTAACATAGATGTTACAATCATCCGCATAGCGCACAAAGTGGTGACCACGTCTAGTCAACTCTTCGTCCAACTCATTTAGATAGATGTTCGCCAGTAGTGGTGACAATGGCCCTCCTTGTGGGGTTCCTTTTTCACTCTTAGCGAAAAGCCCATGGTCTAAGACTCCGCTAGTTAGAAACTTACGAATGAGTCTTAGTGTCCATGGGTCATCAATATATTGTTGGAGATACTTAATCATCAAGTCATGATTAACGTTATCAAAATAGGCTTTTAGGTCTAAGTCGACAACTCTTCGATAACCTTGATTATAAAGATCTACTACTTTTGAAATAGCGTCATGGGCCCCACGGTGGGGACGGAAGCCAAAGCTATTATCAGAGAAAATACGCTCAAAGATAGGCGTAAGAATTTGGGCTACAGCTTGTTGAACCATTCGGTCCACCACCGTTGGTATTCCAAGTCTTCTTACTCCACCATTAGGCTTCGGAATTTCTACCCGTTTGACTGGAGCTGGTTTATACTTGCCCTCACGCAAACTAGCGATCAGTTCCGTCTTATTTTCTCTGAGATATGGCAGAAGGTCATTGACTGTCATATCGTCAACGCCTGCTGCTCCTTTATTTCTCTTAACTCGCAAATAAGCCTGATTAAGGTTATTGCGATCCAAGACCAGGTCTTGGATAGTGACACTCATACCTTTACCTTCACCATAACCGGTACTACGCGCCCTTGTGTACTTTCGGTTTTCCAAACCTATCCTCGACAAGCGGTCAGCTTGTTGTTCTGTTTTCTGCGATTGTCGCACCTGATTACACCTCCGATATAAGTTACAAGTTATTGTCGTTCAGTCCTTCATCTGATTATTCAAACTACTATGACCTCGGCTGACTTCTGGCTTACTCAACACTGCATCACTGCACCGCTTGTTTCTGTGGAAATTAAACTTATTCCTCTTGTCGGAAACGTGTAGGCCAGATCTCCCCGGGTAAGAATATTAGCTTTCGTACCATGTCATCGTTAACTTTACTGAGACCAACTTCGAGTAGTATTGGACTTCAACTTGTCTAGCAGCCTTATCCAGTTAATTCCAGCCTTATAGCTACTTCTTGTTCATCGATGCAGTACTTTGCCTTAGACTTCCTTCAGATTCCACCTCACGGTGGACACCCTTGTCCTCAGCTCATGGTTCCGACTACTACGGCCCATAGCGGACTTTCACCACCTAGCTAATACCCATGCCGGGCGCACTAAAGGAGCGAGGTCGGTCGTAAACCGGTCTCGCTTCTTCTTTAGCCATACTATTCGTCTTAACAATCTTTTTACGTTTTAGTTATTTGTGATAAAGTCCAATAACCGATACATTACTCGCTTATTTTCAGTAGGAACCCCGTGCTGAATAATTTCTTGGCTAGTTTGGTGTAGATCATTATGTTCTAACGGATACTGATCATCATTTACAGCAATCTCGCGAACATTATCTGCTGCTGGCTCAAAGTGAAATTGAAGACCAATCACATTACCATTCATCACGAAACCTTGATTTTTAACTAAGTCACTACTAAATAATAAGTCTGCTTGAGCTGGAACTTCAAACATCTCTTCGTGCCAATGCAAAGCAGTTAATTTTTGGGGAATATCAGAAATAAGATCACTTTTTAGATACACCGGCGCCCAACCAAATTCTTTATGTGGTGTCTTTTTTACGGCATAACCGAGTGTCTTAGCAATCTGCTGGGCCCCATAACATGCGCCAAAGATTGGCTTATGAGCATCCAATAGTTGCCGAATTAAAACTCGCTCTTGTTTAATCCACGTTAAGTCGTCATTAGGGCTCATGGGACCGCCAAGAATAATCAGCAGATCAGTCTCATCAGCAGTCGGCAAATTACCAAACTGATAAGGATGATAAACGTACATCTCATGTCCGCGATCCTGTGACCATTCTTGAATTGTTCCTGGTCCTTCATTTGGCGTATGTTGCAAAACATTGATTCTCATCGAATATCCTTTCCGTCAACGGCAATGTTGTGCTAGGTATCGCCTGCAAGTACCTAAGATATTATTGTTATAACATCAACTCATGAGCTTAACAATAATTTTTATTCCCAATATTCTTCATATTTTCGTGATGCCCCAGTTGCAGCATCAACGTCTGCTTCACCATTATCTTCACGGCGAAAAATAAAAACTGGCTCTTCAGTCTCTTGCTGATAATCAACAGTAACAACTAGTCCTGAGAAGAACCAGGCATCCGCAAAGTTAACATGGTAATTAATACCATCTTTTTTTACTATGATTGTTGCCTCATCGAGCGTCGATTCAGGTTCATACCCCTGCTTAGGACCATGTTTAACATTGTGTGGTTGAATGGTTTTACCATAAAGCTTTATTCCATCTCCACTAACCAGGTTAAATTTTTGTTGGAACCATTTGCTAGCAGTATCAGTAATAATTAATTGCACTTCAATCACTCCTTAGATGTTAATAATTGTTCCAATTATAAATTGATCCATAAGCAATGGCTAGTGCAATCTTTATTTCTCGTCATCTTGAACCATCTTTAAGCTAGAGCCAAAGATTTGTTCAATCGTAACCGGATCACGGTGGTCAAAGAATTGGCTTTCGTTTTTGTTAAGACTAGCCATCTTCTTCATATCATCATCGGAAAGTTCAAAATCAAAGACATCGATGTTTTCTTCCATCCGGTTCTTGTGGACTGACTTAGGAATGACAGTAATACCCCGTTGTAAAAGCCAGCGAAGAATTACTTGACCATTGCTCTTGCCATACTTGGTAGCAATTTCCGCAATTGTTTCGTTGGTAAAGATATCATGCTTACCTTCCGCAAATGGTGCCCATGCCTCAACACGAATATCTTCACTTTGCGCAAACTTAACCTCTTGATCTTGTTAATACCAAGGGTTAACTTCAATTTGGTTGACCGCTGGCTTAACCGGCATTGTTAATTCAAGATCCTTTAGTTGATCAGCGTAGAAGTTCGATACACCGATTGCGCGAATCTTACCTTCTTTCTGTGCTTCTTGTAATGCTCGCCAAGCACCCATTGTATCGCCATATGGTTGGTGGAGAAGGTAAAGATCCATATAATCAAGGCCAAGTTTTTGCAGTGAAGCGTCAATCCCTGCTTTAGCCCGCTTATAGTTAAAATCAGACACCCATAACTTAGAAGTTACAAAGACATCTTCACGGTTTACACTACTATTCTTAATTGCCTTTCCAACTGCTTCTTCATTTTGGTAAGCAGCAGCAGTATCGATTAAACGATAGCCGACTTCAAGAGCATTGGTAACTGCTTGTTCAGCTTGGCTTAAGTCTGGAACTTGGAATACTCCAAATCCAAGGGTTGGCATTTCTACTCCGTTATTTAATTTTACTGTTGGTACATTTGTCATAATAATTCTTCCTTCCTGTAATTAATCGTTGTCTATATATTAATTGCTAATTTACAAATTGAAAATTACTACCTTTACATGGTAGTATACAATCAGCGCATACTATTAAGGAGTGGTCTAATGATCGACAATTACTTGCTTGAAGAATTAGTGACCTTTGCCAGTGAAAAAACACTTGCTAAAACCGCTGAAAAACTTAATGTTACCCAACCGACCGTTACCCGGGGGATGCAAAAATTAGAAGACGAGCTTGGAATTCAATTATTTGACCGTCAACCTAACCGCATTATCCTTACTGATACCGGAAAATTAGCTGCTGAAAAAGCTACTGAAGTTCTCGCCGTCAACTGCAATTTTGTTCAGCAGCTTCAAAATTATGCTGCTCGACAATCAGTAATTAAAATCGCATCAATTGCTCCGGGCCCATTAATTCTGCTTCGTGTAAAAAGTGCATCTTTCTCTACACAAATTTTGATTGACGAGAAGTTTATTACTCCTGATCAAATCACCACTTCACTTTTAAACAATGAAAATTCAATAATTATCAGCGACCAAGAGATTCAAACTGATCAAATTGAATCACGTTATTTAGGTGCTGAAAATCTCTATGTTAATCTTGATAAATTTATGTACCTTGCTAATTCCCAACAGGTTTCTTTTAAGGACCTAGCCGGATTAAGCTTTGTCGTTTTGAACGATATCGGACCATGGAAAGAAATTATCCAAAAATATATTCCAAATGCTAAATTTTTATATCAAGAAGAATGGGCCGCACTTACTGAAATCACAAAATATTCCAGTTTTCCATACTTTAGCACTAATATAACAACAGCTAATCCACGACAACGTACTTCAAAGGACGATCGAGTCAGACTCCCAATTACCGATAAAGCTGCGACAATGACGTTTTATGCTAACTACCTTAAGAAACAAAAAAATTCTTTAACGCCCCTACTTAATGAAATTAATCAAAATTGGCCTAATTTAAGTTAAATTATAGGCGTTTAACTTGTTTCGCTGAAAATCCCTATTTAAAATATTCCTGAAATGTCAATTTAAATTAGAAAAAAGGTGAAAGTTGTTCTTCTGTGACATGACTCAAGAATACTTCTAATGGTGTACGATAATTAAGAGATTTTCGTGGGATATTGTTGCGACGATGCATTAGCTGAGTGACTAGTTCGTCTGGTAAATCGCGAAAATCTAGCTTTTTACTAAGACCATCACGACGCAAGAGGCCGTTATTATTTTCGTTTAACCCTCGTTGATTGGGAGCACCGACTTCCGCAAAATAGGTGTGAAGATCATACTTATTGGCTATTTCTCGCCATCCAGCAAATTCTTTCCCGTTATCAAAAGTAATTGATTTAACAAAGTGACGTGGCAGTTTAGCGAGCCATTGATCAAGCTGGCAATTCACTGCTTCGTCTGTTTTATGATGAATATTAAGGACAATCATTACTTTGGATTGTCGCTCTACTAGCGTCATTACCGCTCCGCGGTGAGCTTTACCTTGAACTGTATCAGCTTCAAAGTGCCCAAATTCATGTTGGTAATGCGGAAAATCACGATATCGTTGATAGATACTGCGTCCTAATTGGCCAGCTTTACCACGATGTTCCACATAGCCATTGGGATGGCGTTTTCCTTTCATCGGTAGCTGTTTAACGGAAAAGCCATACTGATTGCGGGCAAACATGCGATAAAGGGTGCGCATACTGCAGCTAATTGGGTGTTCATGACGACCAATAATAGTATCAGGAGTCCAACCTGCCTTGATTTGCGCATGGATATAGTTAACTTCGATAGTTGGCAGTTGGGTCTGCTTCCGACCACAACGACGCTTATGTCGCTGATAAGTCTGAAGATATTGGTCGATGGTTTTACCGTCGTTGAGGAAACGATAAACACGATAGATGGTTTCTTGACTACGCTGAAGTAATTTAGCAGCCCGATAAGCTTTAGTACCTTGATACCAAAAATCAGCTATGAGAGTTAATTCACGTGTGGTAAGATGTTTATAGGTCATTTGTGATTGCCTTTCTTTTGATTAGGGATATTCAAAAGTCTATCACAAATGGCTTTTTACTTTTTCTAACTTAATTTTACAAACGACGATTAATAAAAAATGAATCATGGTGACTAAAAATGACGAAAAAATTATTACTCCTTTCAACCGGTGGAACTATTGCCTCGGTTGTCTCTGATGAAGGACTAGCTCCAGGCGAATCTGGCGAAGAATTAATCAAAATGCTTGGTCGGCTGGAATATGACATTACTGTTCGTGATATTCTCGAATTAGATTCATCTAATATCCAGCCAGAAGAATGGAAAATTATTGCCGAAGCGATCTATGATCATCGTAACGAATATGATGGAATAGTCGTTTCACATGGGACAGATACGATGGCTTATACTGCTTCGATGCTGACTTTCATGCTTCAACATATTAATATTCCTGTTGTACTAACTGGAAGCCAAGTTCCTATGAATGTGATTCTTAGTGATGCCCCTGATAACTTACGACTTGCCTTTGCAGCCGCTGCTAACTGCGAGCCAGGAGTCTATATTGCTTTTAATCGTAAAGTAATGCGTGGCTGTCGGAGTGTTAAAGTTCGAACAACCGCCTTCGATGCCTTCGAAAGTGTGAATGTCCCACCAGTAGGAGAAGTTACTTCAGACGGCTTTTCCATTAGGGATCACCGGCATCCCCAACCTGGTAAAAGTCAATTAAATACTAAGATCGATACTCATGTTTCACTGGTAAAGCTCTTCCCAGGATTTGATCCTGCCTTGCTCCATGCAATGACTAAAAATGGCTGTCACGGAATTGTGATTGAAGCGTATGGTCTCGGAGGAATGACCTCGATTCGGCGAAATATGGTCGCTGCAGTTGGTGAATTAATCCAAAACGGTATTCCAATTATTACTTCTAGTCAGTGTCTTTATGAACGAAGCGACCTAACAAAATACGAGGTCGGACGACTTGCACTACTAGAAGGAGCAATCAGCGCCCGCGACATGACTTCCGAAAGTGCCATCACTAAATTAATGTGGGGTCTTGGTCAAGGGATGGATGTTAAAGAAATTGCAGACTTCTTCAATACCGATGTTGCTGGTGAAGTAACTTTAGACTAAACGAATA
The DNA here is from genome assembly GCF_034259105.1 of Limosilactobacillus reuteri. Classification (NCBI taxonomy): domain Bacteria; kingdom Bacillati; phylum Bacillota; class Bacilli; order Lactobacillales; family Lactobacillaceae; genus Limosilactobacillus; species Limosilactobacillus reuteri. The sequence continues at coordinate 2,032,888 of NZ_CP139478.1, forward strand.
AGGGAGTGGAAATTAACTTCCTAGACAAGGCGGTGGGCTAAGGATAGAACGATGATTAGCACGGCACGGGCTGATATCGTTCGTACTTAGCCTCGAGCCTTGTAGTTAATTTCCACGATATCGTAACAAGATTCGTATAAAAAACGAGGCTGTTGAAAACAAAAGTTTTTTCTCAGCCTCTTATTTTTTACGTCAATTAAAACCAGCTACGGATCCAGTTAACAAACTGGGTCCACCAAGACTGAGCTTGTTGCTTAACTGCCTGCCCGTCTTGAGAATTCAAGAATTTTTTCGCCTTATTCATCATATCTCCTGATGAATTCTTTACATTATTAATCGTATCAGTTACGTGCGAGCTATAGTCTTTACTTGAACTAATTGGAGCATTATTAAACTGAACAAGCGCATTGATAATTGGTTGTTCATGATTCTTTGTTTCATTGTAAATGTTTCGCTTTTCAAGTTTCCGATTAAAGATTACTTGAATTTGATTTTGCGTTGGGGTAGTTCCTTGTTTCTTTTGTTGGTTAATTTCCTTAGTGGTATCACCAACCGCAGCCATCAACTTACCAGGATATTTACTATCGTCCTTATTAGCTTCAATTGCCCCATTTGTTGCGGTCAACATTTGGTTAGCAGATTGAGTATTTTGCTCATTTAAACTAACTCCATCTGCCGCAATTGCTTTATAGACTCCGGTTAAAGCTGACTCCCCAGAAACGGCCCGGTTAGCGCTAACGGTGATAGTAACATCCGTAACCCCCGCCATTTGCGCAACCATAGCGTACTGTTGGGCAGTTACTTTAGTAATATTATCCTCACCATTAAACTTTTTTACATTAACTTTAATCCCCGAGCCTGGATCGGTGGGGACAATTGCTACCGAACTAACCATGGCGGCGTTAGTTGTCGAACCATTCGGATTGATATACTTCTGATAATCACTGGCAGTAGCGGTTAACGTTGTAAAATTATCATCGACTGCTAGTACATTATTTAATTCATTCTTCTCGGCAGCCCCCGCTCCATATACAACATATGATTTATTTAGCGTATGGGTCTGAGTAGTTGAACTGTTGCTCGTACTTTCACTAGTTGTCTCAGCCGCCAAAACTGTGGCCTGGCTAACTGGCACTGCTAATAAAGATAGTGCGAGAGTAGAGGTAATAATGATTTTGGTTAACTTATTTGAGCGCACTTTTTTACTCCTTTTAAGGCAAATTAAATTTATGTTAATGATAAAGAAAAATCCGCCAAAATACTAGCGGATTTTATTTTCTTTACCGCAGTTTAATTATTACGCCAGTGGATTGGGCGGGAGCAGAAAGGCGCTTAGTCATAACATAACTTGGCTTGGCCGTTAATTCTCTCTCTCGTCTTGCAGAGCTTCACCGAGTTGCTTCATTCCTGCCTTGATCTGGTCTTCCTGAGCATTGGAGTAGTTCAACCGGAAGGCACCGGGCTGTGGTTCACCTGCATAAAATGGGTCACCTGGTACAAAGGCCACGTTATGTTCCAGACATTGCTTAAAAAGCTCAACAGTATCTTCTACTCCGGGTACTTCAACCCATAGGAACATTCCGCCTTCTGGATCAGAATATTTAACACCTTGGGGGAAGTATTTCTCTAGCCCTTCTGTCATTAGTGCTTTGCGTTGCCCATACAGGTCACTAATTTGCTTGACATGTGCATCAAGGTCGTTATGCTTCAGAAATTCTACCACGGCATACTGGGCTAAGTTATCTGTATGCAAGTCTGTAGACTGTTTCAGTACCGTCAGCTTATTAACAACAGCTTCATCGGCTACCACCCATCCTAAACGGAAACCAGGAGCAAGCGTCTTGGAAAAAGTCCCCATATAGAAAACGTGTCCGGTTCTGTCAAACGACTTAACTGCTGGCACATGCTGCCCCTTAAAACGAATTTCACCATAAGGATTATCCTCTAACACATAAACATCATATTTAGCGGCTAGTTCGGCCAGCTTTTCCCGTCGCTTTAGTGCCATGGTTCGGCCAGTTGGATTTTGAAAGTTTGGCACGGTGTAAACCAGCTTAGCTTCCGGATGAGCCTTTAATGCTTCTTCTAGGGCATCCATCTTCATCCCCGCTTCATCCATTTCTACCCCTACAAAGTTGGCACCATATGATTTAAAGACATCAAGAGCACAAAGATAAGTTGGCTGTTCGACCAGTACGGTATCACCAGGATTAACAAAGGCCTTTCCGACTAAGTCAAGAGCTTGTTCTGAACCTGTCGTCATCAACACATTGTCTAGCTGCCCGGTCACGTTTTCTTTTTCTTTGACACGTTGGAGAACCAATTCACGGAGGGCTGTCACCCCTTTAGCAGCTCCATACTGCATTACTTCTTGACCACGTTCAGCAAACACCTGGTCAACAGCTTCTTTCATCGCTTTGACAGGGAAAAGCTCAGGCGCCGGCAATCCTCCAGCAAAAGAAATAATCTTTGGATCCGCTGCTGCTTTTAAGATTACACCGACTGCATCTGTTCCATCTGCTGGCACGCGTTTGGAAAAATTAAACTTGGTCATTGTCGTCACTCCTCGTAATAGATGTCACATGGCATTAACGTTATCAATCTATTCTGCCTGAGCTAGCTGGTTTGCTCGCTCTTCTTCTTTTTTCAATCGTTCTTTGATGTATGTTGCGGATGTTGCTAGTTTTGCTTCTTCTTCCGGCGTCAAGTCCAGATGCAGCTGCTCCACTACCCCGTCACGGCCAACGACAGCTGGATATGAAAGGTACGTGCCGTATTCTTCACGATAATTAGAAACTGGCATTTCAGTTCGCGCATCATTCAATAATGCGTTGGTTAACCGGACTGCTGCCGTGGCAACACCATAATTAGTGTATTTCTTCCCTTGATATACGAGGTAGCCTCCTTGACGAGCACGTTCTTCTAGCTCAGAAAGCTTTAATCCCCGTTCTTTTACTAGTTCAGTGACCGGTTTCCCCAGAACGCGGACTGTCGACCATGCCGTAAATTGCGAATTGCCATGTTCCCCAAGATTAAAACCAACAACAGAGCGTGAATCAACTTTCAACGCTTCACCAACCCGGGCCCGCATCCGTGCAGAGTCGAGTAAGGTCCCCGTCCCCATCACGTGTTCTTTTGGTAATCCCGTTAATTTTTGGTACATTGAGGTAATCACATCACAAGGGTTAGTAACATCAACTAACTTACCGTGAAATCCATTGTCTACTAACATCTTCGCTACCAAGGGCACTTGGGTCCGCGTAAACTTAAATTCAGCAAAGCGATCATGATCTGGCGTATCAACCAACTTTGATTTCCCTAGGGCTGACACGACCACATCACAATCACGCAATTGGCTTTCATCATTAACAGTCAGGTTAGTATGGTAAGGCAAATTGGCCATTGCATCTCGTAAGTCCAAAGCATCCGCTTGCACCTTAGCTTCATTAGTATCAAATAATGCGAGGTCATCGACAAAGCCACCAGCAACTAAATAGTGCGCTACCGTTGCCCCAACGTGACCCATTCCGACTACTGCTACTTTTCTCGTCATAATAAAACTCCCTTTCTCTTTTATTGCACAACTATGTAAAACAATTAATTCTAGTCGGTCACGTCCACACTCACAGTGCCGAAGCCATTATCAAATTTGGCTTCCCACTTGCCGGCAGTTAAATGTGGTGGTAAGAGGAAAGTACCTGATGATACTAGCTGCCCTGCGCGGAATGTCTTCCCTTGTTCTTCAAGCTTTCTGACTAGCCATTGCAATGACTTTAATGGGTTGCCAAGCACTTCACTTGACGCCCCACTATCCACTTCTTTGCCATCGTGGTAAAGGGTGACGTTTACATTTGCTGCATCATCAACGGTCTTAAACACCTCATCGGTTGGTCGTTCTTGACCATATACTACATACCCACCAACAGCACAATCACTCATGACACTGAATTTATTTAGATCTGGGAACCAGTCAGCAAAACGACTATCAGGTACTTCCAGCGTGCCGCAGACAGTAGTCTTATGTAATAAATCTTCCATCGAGTCACTGGCGTGCAAGTCAGTTTTAGCACGGAAGCCGAGTTCAACTTCCACTAACGGAGCCATCGTTTGTTCTTTAAGAGAGAGAACGGCAGGTGATGGTAAGAAGTGGGCATCAACTTGTTGTCCATAGAGCGGACTATCAGAATCAAACATGTCCTGGGTTTTCTTACTAGTTAAGGAAACTTTATACCCGCCAGTTGGGAGTCCCTTTAATTCAACGAAACGATCTTGAAGGGCATAAGCTGTATTATCATCGCTAACGACCTCTGCCCATTCATCCATTACCAGTGGTTTCTTGCTTTGATAAGCTTGGAAAAGTTCTTGAGCAAAAGCTTCTTGTTCTTCATTTAAGGTAACGTTTTTATTTGCAGTCATAATAATATCCTCCTTAGGACCTGACCGCTGTTACCAAATTAATTATCGGTCTAAGCCGGTCAGGTCATGTTCTAATTTTTCTTCAATGTTAATAATGTCTGAAATATCACTGTCTGCCATGACCACCACCACCTTTAAATATGTCTAATAAAAAACGCCCTCCTAGCTCTATTAAGAACTAAAAGGACGTCTATCAACGTGGTACCACCTTTATTTACAACACAAGGGTTGCCTCAATCAACTGCCCACAATGGCAATTAATCGGCAAGATAATGGCTGCTACCAGTATGTTCTACTATTATTTCGGCATACAACTCGCGAGGGATTTGTCGCAACTACCTCCTACCGGTTTCCACCAACCACCGGCTCTCTTAATTCAGCAGAATTGACGATTCTCGGTCAACGTTTTTTAATTTCTCTTAATTGATTATTAGTAGAATATCACGTGAAAATGAGAAAAACAAGAGTTAAATTAGAAAATCATTAAAAACAACATTGCCATGGATCATTATTCGCAAAATATGCACAGTATCAACTAATTTGACTCTTCCCACAAGAATTTAATCAATTCACGGTTTACTTGACTGTTATTGTGGAGCTTACTGTGCTGGGCATTCTTTCCATGAATTTCAACTTCGCGATATGATTTTGCACGATCACTGACTAAATACTTTAATGATTTAGCAGAATTTACCGGTACATCTTCGTCCGAGTGACTACCATCCCCAACATCCCCATAAATATTTAACACGGCTGTATTTTTCGGAAAGGTCTGCCGTAAACCAAGTAATTCGCGGTAGGCAGAGTCCATTTTCTCTGGTTCGCCGGTCTTTGGATTTATCTTAGCATTTTGCGTCTCACTTTGCCCTACCAGTCCATTATAGTGTCCAGCAATCGCTACTAAGTGGGCTACTTGCGGAAAGCTTTTATCATTTACATTGTCATTAATATAATTGATAATTTCCAAGTCTCCCATTGAATGGCCCACAAGGTTAATTTGCTTATAATGGTGTTGTTTTTCTAAAGCTAATACCACATTTTTTACATATTCACCACCATGATGATAACCTTGCGTGTAATTATCTCGATATGCACTTAATTTATTATCTTCAAGGTTGACTTCCACAATAGGATTAACGGCATTTGCGGGAATTGGGCGGTTAAAAGTTACCTTCCCTTTTTTGTCAACATTCGCTCGCACAATTGTCTTGGTTACACCGGCATCACGGGCCGCATTAGCCATTTTTTCTTCGGCATGAGAACTGCTCCCCCAGCCATGCACAAAAATCGTCGGGGTCGCGGATTGCACATAGTGGGTCACCGCACGAACGCGCGAACTTATTCCTAATAAACCAACAAAAATGGCACTAAGTCCTAATAATAACTGATAATACTTTTTCATCTAATCTTCCTTTGCATCAAAGAATTGTTTGAGCTGCTTAATGCTTAAATGGTATTTAAACATCCCGATCATCAAGGTCACCGGCTAATTTTAAGCCCTAACGATTTTTAAAGTAATCCTTTGCCGTTCTACGTTTGCTGATAATGATGTAATGTATCCAAATGACATATTATTCTCCTCCGATTTTTTAATTACTTTAGCAGGAACACCTGCAACAACAGTATTAGCAGAAACATCTTTACTAACAACTGCTGCCGCGGCCACCACCGCATTCTCTTCAACCGTAACACCTGGTAAGATTGTCGCGTTTGCACCCAGCCTTAATAAGGATTGATTTTAATTCAACCCCATGGCGTTTTTCTGGATCAAGGGGATGATTTACCGAAATAATTGTTACATTGGGTCCGACTAAAACCTTATCTGCTAATTCAATTCCGCCAAGGTCAGTAAACATCGCACCACTGTTGATAAATACTTGTTTCCCAATTTTCAGGTTAGCTCCGTAATCACTACGGATCGGTAAGCGAATTCCAACAGAGTCATCTATTTTTTGACCAGTTACATCATTAAGGACGTGGTGAATTTCTTTTTGCGATGCTGGGCGGCTATTCAATTGTTGAAGCAAGTCTTGATTTTTTAAAGCCATGTCCCTGATTGCAGCAAGTTCTTCTTTTTGAATCTCCTTCATTTTCATCCCTCTTTTTGCCTGAAATTATTGTTTATATCTTAGCGAGTTTTTATAATAATGTTAAATACTTATATTTAATGACATACTATAGTTAAAAAGCATATTGGAGTGATCAAAATGGAAGTCCGTGTACTGAGATATTTTATTGAAGTAGTCCAAGAAAAGAACATTTCAAATGCCGCTAAAAGATTACATATTTCTCAACCGACACTATCACGACAATTAATGGATCTTGAAAAGGAACTGGGGATTACTTTATTTGAACGAGGACACCGGCAAATCAAACTTACCCAAGAAGGCTATTATTTATATGAACGGGCACAAGAGATTACTGGTCTCGTTGACAAAACTGAAACCGACCTGCAATCACAAAATGTCATTAGCGGAACATTAGATATTGGTGCAGGAGAAAGTGCAGCTATTCAGCCAGTAATGACCGTAATTGGTGATATTATCAAAAAGTATACAGATATTAAGATTAACTTAGTAAGTGGTGATAGTGACCTGATCTACCAGCGCTTAAATAACGGTACCTTGGATTTTGGAATCATAATGGGACCAGAAAAACTCCTAAATTATCATTCTATTAGTTTGCCGCAAAAGAATATCTGGGGAATCTTAGTCCGAAAAGATCAGCCGATTGCAGAAAAGGAAAAGATTACTCCGCAAGATCTAATTGGCCTGCCAATACTAACGTCAGCGCAATTAAAACAACAAGACGTTTTTAGAAGTTGGGCCGGTTCACTGATCGATCAGTTTAATTTCATTGGCTAGTATAATTTAATTTTTAATGCTCGTTTATTAGTGGAAACGGGAGCGTGAGTTGCCCTAACTTACGAAAATTTGATCAATATATCGGAGACCGACCTTGTCTTTCGTCCCTTAACTCCTACTGTTACAGATCAAAATAATCTGATTTGGAATAAAAACCGTCAATTATCTAACGTTGCACAGGTTTTCTTGAACTATTTAAAGGAAGTGCAATGAGTCTTATCATTACAAAAAGCGCTGATTAACTGGATTTCCCAGTCTCAGCGCTTTTCTCTATTCAAAGTTAAGCGAGTCAATCCAACCATCAATTTGACGTGGGTTATTTAAGATTGCTCCTTGGTTGACCTTAGTATCATAGCCATTTTCATCGATAGTACGTTCAACATAACTTTGTGAACGCTCATAGTTTGTCCCACCAGAAGTAGCAAATAGTGCTAAATTCTTCCCGTTTAAATCAAGATGATCAATCACCGTACTAATCATCCGCGGTGGAATTGCCCACCAAATCGGATGACCAATAACAATATTATCGTAGTTAGTAATATCTGGTAAATCATCCTTAATATCAACACGGCGATTGTGCTCGTGTTGTTCAACTGTTGTCCGACTACTTTCATCATGCCAATTAAGATCAGCCACGGTATACGCTTGTGCCGGATGAATTTCTGCTATCTCAGCGTTTAGCTTTTGCGCAACTTGTTCTGCAATCCTCTTCGTAGTGTTAGTTGCGGAATAGTATAAAACAAGGGTCTTTGCCATTATTGAGAGCCTCCTCCACCTTAAAATGCTGTATAAATTTTAATGTAAAAAAGCAATGATGAAAAATGCTTATAATCAATCCTTATCTATGCTTTAAAAGTATTAATCAGTAGCATGAAGATCATACACATTTAATAACCTCTCACCAACCCCTGGCGCATCTGGGATATGTATTCCCTTCCCCTTATCCAGCGCACGGATCTGGTCCATTTCTTCATCCATTAGCTCAAAGTCAAAAATATCAAGGTTGCTCTTAATCCGTGCTTCGTGAACAGACTTAGGAAAGACCTCAATTCCTTCTCAACGTCTTTATAACTGGTTTTAATTTTAACACTATACATTTAACACTAAGTTTCAATTTAATGAGGACAAACCATTTATAATTATTCACTTTTCGCATTATTACCTACTTAATATAAGTATTTTCCATTTTATCTATCTCGGCTTATAGTAAGAGTAATCAAAAATACTAGTTGAGAAAGGAAGATTTTCATGGCAAAGAAACAAACTGCTGGTCGCAACCAACTTGGTGATTTCGCCCCTAAATTTGCAGAATTAAATGATGATGTATTATTCGGACAGGTTTGGTCACGGGAAAAGGAATTAAGCCTTCGTGATCGGAGTCTGCTAACAGTTACGGCTTCAATTACCAAGGGATCCTTTGAGCAACCCCCTTACCACATGCAAGCCGCTAAGAACAACGGCATTACCAAAGAGGAGATTGCAGAAATAATTACGCAATTGGCCTTTTACGTCGGCTGGCCAATCCCTGAACCAGCAACCTTATTAGAGTGTGATTCATCTTCACGGTAAAATCTTTCGAAAACTTTTTCCCGATTTTCCCTAGCAATTCCCTGCCCTTGATCGGCGACGCTTAATATTATTTGGTGATCATCCGCCGTTAATTGGACATTAATCGTTGAATCAGGAGGTGAATATTTGGCCGCGTTTTCTAAGAGATTATGAACAAGACTTTGAAAATCTTCGGTGGTTATCCGATAAGATAGCTCTGGGTCTAAATCGGTAATAATCTTTTGGTGATATGCCCCTTGAAGGGATTTAACTTCTGCGAGAACAACTTGTGATAAGTTGATTTCGGTTAACTTTTTCGTTTGATGTCCTTCTAAGATCAACAGCTCATTTATTAATTGACTCATTCGTTGCGCTTCTTGGCCAATATACCTTAATGACTTAGCAATTAATTCTGGATGTTTATCCCCGTGCCTTCTGATTAAGTTTACATGTCCCAGAATTCCGGCAAGGGGGGTCTTTAACTCATGAGAGGCATTCGCAATAAATTCTTTTTCTCGTTGCATTACCTGATACTGCCGGCCTAATAATTGATTAAAGGACTGCGCAACTTTGTGTACCTCTAACGGCTGTTTAGGGACCGTCAAAGTCTGCAATCGATCACTTTGGGGCGTGATTGCATCGATCTCAGCACTCAAATTTGTCAGGGGCTGGGTCCACCGGTGTGCCAAGCGACGAATGATGGGGAGAGCCACGATGCTTATTACCAGGTTGATTAACAGGGTCACTATCAGCAACCAACCCGTTAATTTGATTAAATCATCAACATTAATTGCTACTTTCACGGTGCGATGATGATGGACCTTTTCCTGCCGTAGATAATAGACCCCATGACGGGTTAACTGTAGATTTTTAAGGGCTAACTTGCGGTGGTCAATGCGCTTAAAAATTTTACGCGCTTTGGGCGAGGTATATCTCCGTTCTCCATCAGTAATCTCGATTGCATCATCATCTTGCCGCGCAACATACGCATTCAAAAAAGTTTCCCGATTTTGATTTTCGGGCCAGTCTTTTTCAATGGTCTCAATTACTTCTTCTGCCTGATCATCAGCATAACGATAGATTAGGTTAGTAGCTGTAACCACAAAGAGCAGATTAATAACTACCAAAATAATTGCAAATAGCATTAAAAAAAGACGGGTTAATTGCCGCGCTGCAGTTACTGCTCGTGTGGTTTTCATTGTTCATCACCTAACATATACCCAATCCCCCGCACCGTTTTAATGGAGTCACGATATTTCCCTAACTTATTGCGTAAAGCCCGGATATAGACATCGACCGTATTGGTCTGGCCGTCAAAATCATAACCCCATATTTCGTTAAGCAGGTCATCACGGGTTTGGACTACTCCGGGTTCTTTAATGAGGGTCGCCATGAGGGAAAATTCTTTCGGGGTTAAATGCACCTGTTTCCCATCCACCATAAATTGATGTTTCAGTAAGTTTATTTCAAATGGTCCAAAATGGTAGTCAAGCTTGTCTACTTTTTCTTGACCTAGCCGTCGTAAAGCAACCCTAATTCGAGCTAAGAGTTCCTCTATTTCAAATGGTTTAGTAATATAATCATCTAATCCTTGGTCAAGTGCCATGCTAATATCAGAAGTTTGGCTACGGGCGGTAATCATAATAATCGGCACATTGCTTGATTGACGAATTCGCCGGAAAACAGTTAGCCCATCGTAAACGGGGAGCATCCAATCTAATAAAATCAAGGTTATTTCTTTTTCTTTGAATATTGCTAGGGCCTCGCGTCCATCCTTTGCCCAGATGACCTCATAACCTTCAAGTTCTAGCTCGGTTATCAAGAAACTAGCAAGACTTTCTTCGTCTTCAACTAACAAAATTACAGCCTTATCCATTTTTAATCCTCCAATCGCTTGTCTTGTATTCTATTTTAGCTGTTTTATGGTAATTGAAGGTAAAAAAAGTTTCATATGAAACTTTTAAAATTCTTGTTCAAGTTGATATAAATCATTAAGGAAATGAGCAACAACCGTTAATTCATCTATTAACGGAAACACCCTCCTTTACATAAAAGTCATGAATACTAACCTTGTCATTAGGATGTATTTCCCTATAAATATCAACGAAAAAGATAAAATTGCAATTATAGTTTCTAGCTACCTCATTATTACCCTTAATCAGTTACTCATTTTTTACATAGTATTTCAAATAACAACCTCCTTACCCTATGATGGAATTAGATATTAGAGAGGCTTTATAAATGAACAAACCATATATTATCGTTCATATGATGACATCAGTTAATGGACGAATTGACTGTGGAATGACGACCCAATTAGCTGGCGAACCTGAATACTATTCTACGTTGGATAGTTTAAATGTTCCTACTAAAATTAGTGATCACGTGACTGCAGAAACTGAATTGACACATGGTGGGAAATTCAATCCACAAAACAAAGAAATACTCGGTAAAACTGCCTTTGCTAAAAATGCGACAGCTAATAGTTATAATATCATTGTCGATACTAAGGGAACTTTACAATGGGGCAAGGAAAATGGCAATAACTTCCCTCAGCTCATTATTACGAGTGAACAAGTTACGAAAGATTACCTTGATTACCTCAACATCCAAAACATTTCATGGATTACGGCTGGGAAAGATCAAATCGACCTGGCTAAAACGATGGAAATCCTTGCTGATGAGTTCAATATTGACCGTTTAGCAATTGTTGGTGGCGGAAAAATCAATGGCGGTTTCCTAGAAGCAGGATTAGTTGATGAAATTAGTATTTTAATTGGTGCTGGTGCCGATGGGCGAACTGGTCAGCCAAGTCTTTTTGATGGCCGTCCAGAGAGCAGTAATCCAATCGCTCTGCAATTAAAAGATGTTAAAAGTTTTGATGATGGTGCTGTTTGGCTGCGGTATTTAGTTAAGTAACTGAAATTTGAACGCATAGGGTCGTGGTAATTTACTGTGATTCTATGCGTTTTTGCTTTAATTTCTTCGCAAGTTGCAAAACAAAACGCCACAGAATTTTTCTGCGACGTTTTTGTCTTTATATCTCATATCGATTGCGAATAAATTCTATCAGCGCTTCAATATCACGTATTGACAATTCTCCAATAAGCCTAAAAGATACATGTTCTTTTGAAGGCTTAATAATATCTCCCACATCAACATATGACTGCTTATCAAGTCCTTCTATTTTCCAATCCATAAGAGGAAAATAATTTTTCTTAATTCTCTCAGATTTGTTTTTGTATTTGCTTGTTATTCTATAGCAAAAGACATTTTTACTTTTATCTTCTACGATCAAAACTGGACGCCTTTTCCCATCTAAACCCCAAGATACATAAGCAGTATAAATTTGATTAGTCCTCATTAAAAAATTCCTCAAGTTCCTCTTTTGTCTTAACTTCTCGAACTGGAACTTTCTTAGATACTTCTCTTAACTCCAATTCCGCCCTTTGTTTTGATGTCAAAGAAAAACTAAGAGGTATTTTCCCTGTGGCAACTATTTGTTTATACATTCCATTTATTACAGCGGTTGGGGTTAAACCAATTTCTTTTATAATATTTTCCGCTGACTGTTTTAATTCTGGATCAATGTTTACTTGAACTTTCGAACTCATTATAATCACCTCATAATCACATAATAACATATTATGATTATAAATAATAATGATCACTATGACATGTATCTGTCAAGTTTTCATAGGTAGCCTTTAAATATACAGTTTTAGTGGGTTAGTGCCTTAAAAAGTTGTCCCATTGGTCTACTTGTGGCCGTGTTAATCGGAATTATTCCTTGTACTGCTCCAATTGACGGCTTTGTCGGTGCTTTTCTTAGAAACTCTCCAGTTCGAATATGCATTTCCTGTAATAGGCTGGTTTGAGCCACTCGAGGAAGAACTGTTAATTGTTCTAGGATCGTATTTAAACTAGCTTGCAGTTCACCATTCATTCGGGCTTCAATTAAACCAATCATGGCCTTAGCCCCCTGCTCAGTCCACGACTTGCCCTGTTTCTTCATCCGGTAAGTAAAAGCCCGGTGAGAACTTTCGACTGAACCGATTAAATGAATATCCTTAAATCCACGCATTTGTGGCGAGAGGATATACCGCCAATTTCGCTGTAGATATTTTCTTAAACGCATTAGTTCGTCTGCTTGTTTTTCTGTTAAGTTTTGTGATTCATAAGTATCTAAAATTATCGTTAGCTCTGCTTGATCATGATGGCGAACCGCTTTAATTGCTCGCATAGCTAATTCGTTGTGATGACCTAAAGTATGTTCAATTTTCTGTAAGCAATGATAGCGGTCGAGAAAGTATTCACCATGTGCACCTTGAGGAACTAGACTTAATAGCTTAGCTGGTTCGTAACCTGGGCCAGCGTCACTGGCCAAAAAGATCGTTTGACCGGCAAGCTTATAATGGCGGTCTAAATAATCACTTAGTCGTGCTTCAAGCCGTCCTTGGTGCCCAACACTGAGAAAGTCATGCCGATTAATGATTTGATTAGCTACTCGCTCATAAACCCGATAATGGTGCACAAGAGTCAGCTGACCTGCTTCTTTTTTGCCTTTAATCATAAAGGCATCACCCTCAATAGTTAAATTTTTAGGCATATGGCGAGGAGTAGCTTGGTGTTCTTTTGCTTGAGTTTGTTTAGCTACCTGATTTCCTAACTCATGCACGGCGTGCATTACCGAATCGGCAGTAATTCCGCTGTCAAATACAAGGTTCAAAATGTCGGCAGTATTGCGCATTGTAGTTGTTTGGGCAATCTTAGCCATCATCATTAAGTAGTGTGGCGATAAACGACGACGTGGTTTAATTTTTAATTGTTGGTCTAAGTAAAATTCACGTTTCTTTGTCCCAACCTGATAATACCGTCGTTGAAAAGTCACCGGGCCAAAGATAAAGTTAAGCGTCCGTGGCTGTTTATTGATTACTTGATAGTTCGCTGGAGCTTGGGACTTTAAGCTTCGATCTAAGCTTTCCAAAAAGTTTTGCATGATTACTTGTCCTAACTCCAATACCCCTTTTAAAATAATCTGTTCAGCTTCAAATAAACTGCCTGATTTCACCAAATTCTGCTCGATTTCTGTTAAAATATCCATGAGGAAAGACCTGCCTTTGCTTAGTATTCGACACACTAAAGGCTACTGGTCTTTTCTTTTTTTGTAAATAAGTAAATTGGTCTACAAAAAAGATTTCCACGACCAGATGAATTATTCATCCAACCTATGAAAATCTTACACTAACCTATGACATTTTCTACTAAGTAACAAAGGCTTCGATTAAAATTGCTTCCATAAAGGTATTAAGTTCGATCCCTAGTATTAATTGAAACAGGTTTTACAGACGATCTTCAAAAACGATCATCTTTATTGTCGCTAGTTTGTAATAAAACTCATTTAATTGCTTAATTTGCTTTATAATTAATGTAAACGCTTCATGGCAAAGGATTTAATTAAGGAGCAAAATTATGACATCAGGAACTTATCAGCAAGTTAAAGATGCACTGAAGAAATTTGGCATAACCGACTATACTGTGATTGATCACCCTGCTGCTCACACCACCGAAGAAGCTGATGCATATATCGCTGGTCATGAAGGTGTTCGCACTAAAACCATGTTTCTGAAAGGTAAGAAAAAGAATTTCTATATGGTTATTATGGATGATAAAAAACCAATGGACTTTCATAAATTCATGGCCCTAACTGGAGCTAAAAGGGTTTCAATGGCTCGACCGGAATATCTGCAAGAACAGCTTGGCTTAGCACCAGGAATTGTTTCACCATTTGGCCTGCTGAATGATGAAGCTCATAATGTAAAAGTATATTTTGACAAGGATATTGTCGACGAACCAATTCAGACCTTCCATCCTAATGAAAATACTCATACAATTTTTATTAAGACAGATGACCTGTTCAAATTTCTTAAGCAAATTGATTTTGAACCAGAAATTATTGATCTATAGAAAAATAGGAGGAATAACCATGAGTTTTACAATGAATCTTTACTACACTGGTGAAGGTGATAATGCCAAAAAGTTTGCCCAGGAAATGGAAAAGCGGGGAATCGCTGATAAAATTCGCCAGCAACCTGGTAATCTAAAATATGAATACTTTCAACCACTTGATGATCCGCACACGATCCTTTTGATTGATACTTGGGAAAGTCAAGAAGCATTAGACGCTGATCATGATTCACCGATGATGGCAGAACTAGCTAAATTGCGTGAAAAATATAATTTACACATGCGCGCAGAACGCTTTATCCCCGAAGATTTGCCAGACAAAGACGATAAATTCTTACGCAAATAAATAACATCAAAAAAATTCTCTAAATCCTTTGGTTTGCTAAAGACTTAGAGAATTTTTACTATTCCATGTAGTTATGCAAAATATCATCTGAGGCAGCTTTCAACTTCAAATAATCGATATTATTAGAAAAGAGCATAATCATCCGCTTTGTCTTGTAATCAGCCACAAAACAAGAGTTATATCCGGGGATACTACCGTTAGCCCGGATTACATCCCCATCAAAGTAGACTCCGCCAAAATAGGCAACTTCTTGATGCTGCGCCTGTTGGTAGTATTCATTAATCATTTTTGGATCTTTCAGCACTTCATTATATACAAACTTCCAGTAGTCGTTTGGCGATATAAATAGGTTCCCTGCCCAAAGTCTGAGGAGGTCGTTACCGTTATCCGGTGCCAATCAACTGTTGGATCCATTGGTTGCGGAATTTCTTTTTTTGAAACCTCAGAAAAATCTTTAATTTGGTGAAGATGGAGCGGTTTAGCAAAATTTTTTTGAATATATGCATTATAGCTTAAATGTGCTCGCTTACTAACAATGGCTGCCAATATTTCATAATCAACATCTTGATAATCCCATGTGTGTATGATCATACTTGAGATGTTTAAACATATAAGCAATTTGGGCTTTTTGGCCTCTAAGTGGTTCAAATGGACGATCATTATTAATCAAGCCACTAGTATGGTTCATTAATTCCCGAATTGTAATCTCTTTACTGCCATCAATCTGTGGGTAATACTTACTTAGCGAAGTGTCCCAAGCTAATTGCTTTTTTTGTTTTAATTGGTAAACAGCGGTTCCCGTTACAATCTTTTGAAGCGATGCCGTGGGAAATAGTCGATCCGCCTTTACGATTTGATCTTTATTTGTGGTTTCATTATTCTCAATGACAACTGGCTTCCCATCTTTGCCATTAACTAGCATCACTCCATTAATATGATGGTTCTTCATATAATCTTGAAGTTGGTGTTGCGTTTGTTTGTCAACTACTTCTGCCTTTACCTTTGATGGCGTGGTCAATAAGAAGATGGCAAAGGAACAGAGCGTCAAAAAAATATATAAGTTAACTTTTTTCATAATTATAAGTATCCCTTCCAGGCATCCATTTTCAAAAAAATATCTACCTGTATTATACAAATTTTATCCCTCATCTTACAAAGCAGAACAAAAATCTGATTTTTCTCACTAAAGCACTTTAAATTCATTCGATTTATGTTAAAATTCTAACGTCAATAAATAAAAACTGTAAAAAATAGTTCGTAAATAACGAACATTATCAAGGGAGAGCTAGAATGAATAACGACGTCAAAAAAGTTTTATATACTCAAGATCAAGTCAATCAACGCTTAGATGAACTTGCCAATACACTTACTGAAAAATATCAAGATGAATTTCCAGTTTTAGTTTCCGTAATGACAGGGGCAATGATTTTCACTAGCGAAATGATGAAGCGCCTTAACTTCAAATTAAACGTTGATTATGTCGACGTCTCTAGTTACGAAGAAAGTTCAGAATCCACTGGAAAAGTTAAATTAATTCAAGATCTTTCCCACGATATTAATGGTCGACCAGTTATTATTATGGAAGACATTATTGATACTGGTCATACATTAAAGTATCTCGCTGGTCTTTTCGCTGATCGTGGCGCGAAGAGTATTGAGATTTGTTCCTTACTCGATAAACCGGACCGTCGTGAAGTTGATGTTGAAGCTGATTACGTTGGTTTTAAAGTTCCAAACGAATTTATTGTCGGATATGGCCTAGACTTTAATGGCCTTTACCGAAACCTGCCATTTGTCGGTGTGTTAAAGCGTTCCGTATATGAATAATAGTTAAAGGCTGAGAGAAAATGTTATTTCTTTCAGCTTTCTTTTTGGATTTAAACATCTAAACGCGATATAGTACAGTTAGGCTAATAAAATTGATAATAATTGATTTTTGGTAAAGGAGGGGTAATCGTTGCTTAGGCTTGACTGGTGTTTACGAATGCTCATGGCTGCCTTATGTGGTGGAATCATTGGGTTTGAGCGAAAAAGTAAGGCTAAAATGGCTGGAATTCGGACCCATGCCTTAATTGCGGTGGGGGCAGCAATGGTCATGATCATTTCAAAATACGGATTTTTCGATTTAATGAAAATTACCCATAGCAATTGGAACGTTGACCCATCACGGATTGCCGCTCAAGTTGTTAGCGGGATTGGTTTTTTAGGCGCTGGGACAATCATTAATCGTCACGATGAAATAATCGATGGTTTAACTACGGCAGCTGGAATTTGGGTTACCGGCGCAATCGGTCTTGCCTATGGTAGTGGTTTATACAGTATTGGGATTATTGGTACTTGTTGCGTTCTTTTAGCAGAAGTTATTGGAAAATATCTAGATCAGTTTGCACTTAGGCGAGGTAAAGGATTCTCCTGCTTTATTCAATTAGAAGGAAATACTGATGATTTGCATACACCTATTAATCAGTTAAACAAAAAATATTTTGAAGTTCCGCTCAAATACTCGATCTATGATTACGGAGACGGAAAAATCTCCTGTCAACTTTATGGTGAATTAAGATCTGGCTTCAAATCAGAAAACGTCTTTACTGACCTTACTGAGCTGGGCAACATTAAAAAAGTTGAGCTAGAATAAAAACATAGGAAGTGACCTAAATTTCAAGAATAAGTTAGCCACTGGACTCAAATAAATAATACTGACCAATTGATTATTGGTTGATGGAGCTGTAATATCTCTTGGTAGAAGGCCTTACGATAGATATCCATTGACGAATGTCCATTAAACATAGCTCGTGGATAGTGATTCATCCAATCATTAGTCGCTATGATCTGAGCACTACTATAGTTATTTATAGCTTCACCTTTGGTAATCTCCTTGCGGAGAAACCGGTTATTGATCTCATTGGATCCACGTTCCCAAGGGGAATACGGATCAGCATAGAAAACATGATCGTGAACTTGTGTTAACTCACTAAATTCTGAACCGTTGTCAGAGGTTATTGTCTTAAAGATGCGATAGTAAGCATCTGTGCCCATTTTCTGGCGTAAATTTATAAAGAACTGATTTACTGCATGCGCAGTTTTACCAGCAATTTTACTCGTGATATTAACTCGTGAAGGGCGATCAGTCATTACTAGTACAACACTGTCATTACCGTTTTTCTGTCCCTGAACTGTATCTAGTTCCCAATGGCCAATTTCGGACCGTTGGTCCGCAGTTTGAGGTCGTTGAGCAATATTAGGCCCTAAGCACCTTTTAGCTTGCGGATGAGTTCGATGATGCTTACGTTTAGGTTTTTCAAAGAGGTCTAAATTGGACGTACGAAGCACACCCTCATTAATCCATTGATATAAAGTTACAACCGACTTTGGGATCAGGGTGCCATCATTCATTAAATCTCGAGCCTTATAAATAACCGCTTGTGGGGAGTAATGGTGGTCGTCAAACTCACCAAGCATTAGCTGATCAGCTAATCGTAAAAATTGCTTTGAAGAATAATATAAGCGACGACGACCAGAATGGCGGTGATGTTCAAGATATGTGGCCTGACCAGCTTCATAACTATAGATGTAGTAAGAATATTCGTAAATCTTACCATTAGATTTTTGACGACGAAGTTGGCGGACCGTACCACGGTTGAGCTCGTTATTAATTGTTTGATGATTAACTCCTAATTGGCGACCAATTGCGCGATTGGAAAGTCCTTGCGACTTTAAAGTCGCAATCATCACACGTTCTTCTTTAGTAAGATGAGCATTCTTTTTATGAGTAGTCAATAAACTAGTAGACATGGTATCATTTAAGTGCGTCATTTGACGGACATCCTTTCATATAGGTTTGGTTCACTTAATATGATACCTGATGTCACGCCGAATGGCGTTTTTTATTTACCACCAACTGGGTGGCTAACTTCATTCTATAATCCACCACATAGGAAGTGACAAGATGGCTTATAATTTCAGAAAAGAGCAGAAAGAATTGTATGTTTCCGGAAAGAGTCCTAGCTTAATCAATGTACCAGCGATGAAGATCTTACTGTGCGGGGACATGGTGATCCTAATCAAGAAAATAGTGAGTATAAAAAAGCAATTGAAAAGCTCTACGCTGTTGCTTATACCATTAAAATGAGCAAAAAAGGCACCTACCAAATTCCAGATTATTTTGATTTTGTTGTTCCCCCACTAGAAGGACTATGGTGGCAAGATGGTATCACTGGAATTGACTACGCTCACAAAGAAAAGTTCAATTTCATTGCAATGATTCGCCTTCCCGACTTTGTTACTCAAGATGTTTTTGACTGGGCAATTCAAAAGGCTAGCGAAAGGAAGCAGCTTGATTTACATAACGTAGAATTCCTGTCAATGCACGAAGGCCTCTGTGTGCAAGCACTTCATATCGGGTCATATGATGATGAACCGGCAACGATCGACAAAATACATAAATTTATTGAGGAACAGGGCTTACAAGTAGATATTAACGATGATCGGCATCACCATGAAATTTATTTGTCAGATCCCCGCCGGACCAAGATTAAAAATCTAAAAACAGTATTACGAATTCCGGTAAAAAACAATTAATAACACTATTAATAGGTAAACAAAAAAGGCATCAGAAGTTATAACTAGCTTCTGGTGCCTTTTTTGCTACAAATCAATTATTTCATTCAGCTTATACTTAATCTTCATGCTTTCCCCAACCATACTTACCAAAGCGTTCTTTCATCTCTTTAGGCGGAAACAACTTATTGCTATCAAATGATGATTCAATCATTTGACGATCATGTTTAATATCTTGTTGTAATTGTTGAGAATTATATTCCATTTAAAACACTCCAAACTCTTTTCTACTTAACATCCCCGTTACATCTTCACTTCAATTCTTCATATAGTGGGGTAAGTTGCCTAATAACTGAACTGATGTATTCCTCCATATTATTAACTTGGTCTTTTCCACGAAATGCAAATTTACCAAGCAAAAAACTGGTCTTTCGTGCATCAAAATTAAATTACTGCTGAGCATCCCGACTATTGATGTATTTAGTCAGTGACATATGATCAGAAAATTCCATCTCATCCTTATCCCAAAGATACCAGCGTGTGGCATCAATATCATTAGCCCATTCCGGTATTTTATCCAGTAATTGATTGTATTCATCCGGCGTCCCTTGTCGTTGCTCACTCTTATAATGTTGAAACATTAGGTAGACCTGTAACTGCTTTTTATCAAGCATCACCCCAATACAGGGATTATAGTCTGCCAAGGATGCTAAGCGATAAGAGGCCCAATAATGGTCACGTAAATTCCAACCATTCGTCCAACTCTCAACGTGAACCTTCGCAAATTCACCCGTTGGTAGTTGACTAGCGACAGTTTGATTTACTTTCTTCCACACTTGCCAAACTGCTTTAAACTTCTCTTTTAATTCTGCAACCTCGTCTGGTGAATGATTTTCCTTAATCTTCTTAAAGGAAAACTCCGGCTGGTCAAAGATTGCAAACATATTTTCAGTTAATGCTGTCATTTTAGCTCGCCCCTTTTTATCCAAGAATATCATAACTAAAAAAGCTAAACTATGACTCTTAATTTACACGAATCATAATTTAGCTTTATAGCTTCATTAAAACAAATTCAGCATCACCATATAAAAGCCAGTTCCGACCAAGATCGATAGTGGCATATTTCTTTTCCAAAGGTGAATAAATAATGTTACTAAGCCGGCAACGATTTCTAATAATGCCTTACTAGGCTCAGCAAAAGAAATATTCCGATAACAATAGATTACTAATACTCCCATGATTGCTGCCGGAAGGAATTTCCCCAGTTCTTCCAGGTAAGGTGATAATTCTTTTGACTGATCAAAAATCAGGAATGGGATAAAGCGGGTCGCCATAGTTACAACTGCTGCGATTAAAATTGAAATAATTTATTCAGTTAATGTCATTTTTTCTCCTCGTGATTAAGTAATTTAATGAGAACAGCGCGACAAGTGTTACTAATGTCACTAATAGAAAAGCATTCTTGTTGCAAAATAGTAAACAAATAATTGCAAATGTTAAACCAATCAGAGCATCACGCTGAGTTCGGGCATTTTTCAACTGTTCTGTAAACAACACAATAAAAAGCGCCGTCATTACAAAATCTAAACCTGCTAAGTTTAAGTTAATCATTCCCCAAGGAGACCACCTAAGCCTGCACCAGCTACCCAACTAAAATAGTTGAACGCGGTTATGTAAAAATAAACATATGAGCGATCAAGATTATCTGGAATTTTTAGCGTTGCATTTAAGGAAAAAGCCTCATCACACATTCCGAAAATAAGAATCGGCTTTAACTTTCCCGTATTGGCATATTTTTTAACATCGTAATGCCATAAAAAACATGTCGTGAATTAACAAGGGCAGTTAAAATGAGAACAGTCAATGGCTGAAAACTCTGGACTAAAAGATTACCAATTACAAATTCGACTGATCCAGCAAAAATGGTCGCAGCCATTAATAACGGATATAAAAAATTAAAGCCTAGTTTATGCATATAGATCCCATAGCTGGCGCCTAAAAATAGAAAGCCAAGCATTACCGGACTAGTTTTTTGAAAAGCGTAACGTACTTCCTTTCTCATGGTCGAATTCTCCTTTCCTGAAATTTGCTTGAATTTATTTTAAGTGAAATATGACTTATTTCATAATTTGGCCCATCCTTTCATCACTAGCTTGTGAATATATTTTTCATTATCTGGATTAATATCCTGTCCTAATTTTGTTAAAACTGTAGTTCCGCGTTTGGGGTGATCAATTAATTGGGCTTTTCTTAGTGAAGTTATGGCAAAACTAAGGCGATTCATAAATGAAACATATTCTCTATCGGTTTTCTTTGATGTTACATATTTTAGTGAATCATTAGGAATGCTATCTGTATTTTTTACCAAGTATTCTGCTATTTGGGTTCTAGTAGCTGGTTGTTGGATTTTTTGCAGATATTTTAGAATTTCTTTTTCTAAAAATTCTTCTTTCTTGTACGTGGTCATTTTCGCAAATTCAGACATAATAATGCTCCTAATTATAGGTTTGTTTTTTAATAGGCTAAAAGAACCTCTCTGTTTTAATAAAATGCAGGAACCTGCTGTATCAATATTCTTTAGAGACAATTTATCACAAACAGACCCTAATGATAAACTGTAAAAAATAGTCGTTTTAATTGTATAAATAGTAAAAACGTATCTTATTTAACGAAAAAAAGCAAAAAAACAACGTTAAATAATGAACAGTAAATTAAACGTGCAAGTTTGCTATGATGAAAAAGTAAAAAAGAGGAGGAGAAAAGTGAAATTTAAGAAGTATTATACGGCTCAAGTCGATGAATCAGATTGTGGTGTGGCTGCCTTGAGTATGGTACTTAAGTATTATAAATCAAAAATACCAATCGCTAGGTTAAGAACATTAGCTAAAACTTCAAAAGAAGGAACCAGTATATATGGAATAATCCAAGCTGCAAAAGCATACAAATTGATAGGAAAAGCTATTCGTTTGAAATATGATGAATTTGATAAAGTTCAATCATACTTACCATTAATAGTACATGTTATAAAAAATAATAGTCTTCAGCATTATTATGTGCTTAACCGAATAACTGAAAAACATGTCGTACTTTCAGATCCAGATAATGATATAGGAATAATTAAGAAATCAAGAGAAGCTTTTTTAAAGACGTCGTTTGTAAAATTAAGTTAGAAAAAATAAAAAGCCATTTGTGATAGACTTTTGAATATCCCTAATCAAAAGAAAGGCAATCACAAATGACCTATAAACATCTTACCACACGTGAATTAACTCTCATAGCTGATTTTTGGTATCAAGGTACTAAAGCTTATCGGACTGCTAAATTACTTCAGCGTAGTCAAGAAACCATCTATCGTGTTTATCGTTTCCTCAACGACGGTAAAACCATCGACCAATATCTTCAGACTTATCAGCGACATAAGCGTCGTTGTGGTCGGAAGCAGACCCAACTGCCAACTATCGAAGTTAACTATATCCATGCGCAAATCAAGGCAGGTTGGACTCCTGATACTATTATTGGTCGTCATGAACACCCAATTAGCTGCAGTATGCGCACCCTTTATCGCATGTTTGCCCGCAATCAGTATGGCTTTTCCGTTAAACAGCTACCGATGAAAGGAAAACGCCATCCCAATGGCTATGTGGAACATCGTGGTAAAGCTGGCCAATTAGGATGCAGTATCTATCAACGATATCGTGATTTTCCGCATTACCAACATGAATTTGGGCACTTTGAAGCTGATACAGTTCAAGGTAAAGCTCACCGCGGAGCGGTAATGACGCTAGTAGAGCGACAATCCAAAGTAATGATTGTCCTTAATATTCATCATAAAACAGACGAAGCAGTGAATTGTCAGCTTGATCAATGGCTCGCTAAACTGCCACGTCACTTTGTTAAATCAATTACTTTTGATAACGGGAAAGAATTTGCTGGATGGCGAGAAATAGCCAATAAGTATGATCTTCACACCTATTTTGCGGAAGTCGGTGCTCCCAATCAACGAGGGTTAAACGAAAATAATAACGGCCTCTTGCGTCGTGATGGTCTTAGTAAAAAGCTAGATTTTCGCGATTTACCAGACGAACTAGTCACTCAGCTAATGCATCGTCGCAACAATATCCCACGAAAATCTCTTAATTATCGTACACCATTAGAAGTATTCTTGAGTCATGTCACAGAAGAACAACTTTCACCTTTTTTCTAATTTAAATTGACATTTCAGGAGAATGGACTGGAATAGCAATTTTATTTGAAAAAAGTCAAAAATATATACCAGTTACTATTAAGCAACCTAATTTATTCTCTTATAGAACTTTATTAACAAAATTTCACAAATCAATATTTTTAATAGTTATGTGTGCCATTCTATCCATGAGCGCTGAGATAATAGGAGCATTTCTCTTTCAAGGTATTATTGATAATTTTTTACCCCAACGAGAATTAGGAATACTTAGTATAGTTTCATTAGGACTTATTATTGGGTATTTTGTTGGGAATTTGGCGAAATTTATTAATGAATTTCTAACAGATGTATTAGGTCAAAAATTAACTCAAAAAATAATAATGGATTATTTGAAGCATGTATTTAAATTGCCTATAAGCTTTTTTGAAACTAGAAAACGTGGTGAAATAATTTCTCGCTTTAATGATTCTAATAAGATAGTTGAGGCTATAGCGAATATTTATATTACTTGTAGCATCAATATACTAATGGTTATTGGAACACTAGGAGTTTTATTTTTACAAAGCTCTTACTTAGCATTTATAGCTATTATGTTTTTACCAATTTATTTAATTGTGATTTTCTTCTTTGTAAAGGTATTGGCAGATTGCATGAAATAGAAAAAGTATGCAGAAAAATTCTGAAATTAGCTCGCTTATTGTTGATAGTTTATCTGGTATCGAGACGGTTAAGAGTATGGGCTGGGAAAATAATTATATAGCCAAAATAACGCAAAAGTATTTTGAACTTATGAAAGTCAATATTTCTTTTGCAAAGGTTTACCTTTTACAACAAAATTTAGTTTTATATGTTGATGCAATATATAGTGTCATTATTTTATGGCTAGGATCTCGCTTGGTAATTAATAATAATTTATTATTGGGGCAGCTGATTACTTTTAATGCATTACTAGTATTTTTAACGACCCCGTTAAAAGAGTTAGCACAACTTCAACCAAAAATTCAAGCTGCAAGTGTTGCAAATGACAGGTTAAATGAGATATTAACCATTTCATCAGAAAAAAAAGAACGAGGTAAATTATTAGAATTTCAGAATTCAGAGGAACTATTTGTCTTAAAAAACGTGTCTTATGCATACAATTTTGGTAGACAAGATCTTAATAATATTAATTTAAGAGTAAAGAAATCTGAAAAAATTGTACTAGCCTGTATATTGCAAAATACAGGCAACAGTCGATCAGAATAGTACCATGTACCAGTCAATGAATTCCGGGCAAGTATCACTATGGAACAGCTATGTACGAGACATTCAAGAAGTTTCGCAAATAATAGCAGATGAAAAGCTCGATTCTATGGCTACGTTTAAAGTCCTGACACCTACTGATCAAAATAGATGTTTCTTAATTGTAAGTGATGGAAAAATAAAATATAATATTGGCGAAGATTTAGCTAACTAAAATTTTTATCAAGAATATAAAACAACCTAAGTTCAAAAAATGGCACGCCTGTTTAAATGTAATTAGCACTCAAACAGACCTGCCATTTTTATTTATCTTTACATTTTTCCACCGTAAACAGGGTAAATATCAAAATCACCGTAGTCTAATGGCTTTACTCGCCGTAATAGGTCCATATCAGCTTCAGAAATTTCAAAATCGATTTCAGCATTTTCCTTCATGTGCTCTGGATTAGCAGTCTTTGGTAAGACAATCATTCCTAATTGCCAATCATACCGAATGCATAATTGTGGAACTGAAACGTTGTACTTTTTCGCCATCTTTTCAATTACGGGATTGTCCAAAGCAGCTCCGTGAGCAACTGGTGAATATGCTTCAACCGCAATGTCGTGTTCATGAGTAAATGATAAAAGATTGAATGGAGTATGACCAATATGAGCTAAAACTTGATCAACAGCGGGAACGGTATCGCTATTCTTGATAATATTTTTAAGATCGGCTTTTTTGAAATTCGAAACGCCAATTGTTCGAATCTTACCTTCGTTAACGGCATCTTCCATAGCCCGCCAAGCTGCGAGATTTCCTTCCAGGTAACGATTATCGGATTGATTTACTTCTTTCCATGGTTGAGGACTATGAATAAGCATCATGTCGATATAATCAAGCCCCATCTTTTCAAGAGTCTCGTCAATCGACTTTTTAGTTACATCATAATCTTTGTGTTCAGCAGCGATCTTTGAAGTAACAAAGATTTTATCCCGATCAATACCGGCCGTTCGTATACCTTCACCGACTCCCCGCTCATTGTCATAAGCCTGAGCTGTATCGATGTGCCGATATCCCATCTTAATTGCGTTGCGGACTACTTCAGCTACTTGATCATCATCAATCATCCAGGTTCCCAAGGCAAACTTAGGAATCTTTACACCACTGTTAAGCGTAATTGTCTCATCTAAAATCATTGTTCTCCGTCCTTTCGCATTTCAAGTTATTCCTACAAAACCATTGTCGTCATTTTTTCCATAAATGTAAAATGGTAAGCCTTGATTTGAACAAATCGAGTAGGAGATAATTGATTAGTTCAATTATCGACCTCTCACACCACCGTACGTACGGTTCCGTATACGGCGGTTCGACAACTTAATCACATTGAATTGACTGGAGCGTCTTGGACATATTCATAAGTCCGAGTTGTTCCAGTTTTCTATTAGTTAGAGAATAGCTCAAGGTCTTACTATGTGCAGTTCGCCAGTAGCCCTTTCGGGTACTAGCGAAGACATATGCATCATGCTGGGGCAGCCCCAACTTCTGTAAGTTAGTTACCTTAGTTTTAAACTTTTTCCATTGCTTCCAAATATACTGCCTTATTCGGACCCTCAACCACTTGTCAAGGCGTTGAATAAAGTTAGTTAGTTTCCCAATTGAGTAGTACTGAAGCCACCCACGCATTTTTCGATGAATTTCTTCAAACATTCTTGTCAGAGATATTCCACGATTACGTTTAGTTAATAACTTCAGTGCTTTCTTTACTCGTTGTTGCGATTGTTTAGCTGGACGGGCGTAGGCCCCATTGTGGTCTACACCCAACGAAAAGCCAAGAAACTTCAACCGTAGCGGGCTACCGACTTTGGTTTTATCTGGGTTCACTTTAACTTTCAAGCGCTTTTCTAGAAACTGGGTAATGCTTCGCATTACTCGTTCTCCGGCTCGTTGACTTTTAACATAGATGTTACAATCATCCGCATAGCGCACAAAGTGGTGACCACGTCTAGTCAACTCTTCGTCCAACTCATTTAGATAGATGTTCGCCAGTAGTGGTGACAATGGCCCTCCTTGTGGGGTTCCTTTTTCACTCTTAGCGAAAAGCCCATGGTCTAAGACTCCGCTAGTTAGAAACTTACGAATGAGTCTTAGTGTCCATGGGTCATCAATATATTGTTGGAGATACTTAATCATCAAGTCATGATTAACGTTATCAAAATAGGCTTTTAGGTCTAAGTCGACAACTCTTCGATAACCTTGATTATAAAGATCTACTACTTTTGAAATAGCGTCATGGGCCCCACGGTGGGGACGGAAGCCAAAGCTATTATCAGAGAAAATACGCTCAAAGATAGGCGTAAGAATTTGGGCTACAGCTTGTTGAACCATTCGGTCCACCACCGTTGGTATTCCAAGTCTTCTTACTCCACCATTAGGCTTCGGAATTTCTACCCGTTTGACTGGAGCTGGTTTATACTTGCCCTCACGCAAACTAGCGATCAGTTCCGTCTTATTTTCTCTGAGATATGGCAGAAGGTCATTGACTGTCATATCGTCAACGCCTGCTGCTCCTTTATTTCTCTTAACTCGCAAATAAGCCTGATTAAGGTTATTGCGATCCAAGACCAGGTCTTGGATAGTGACACTCATACCTTTACCTTCACCATAACCGGTACTACGCGCCCTTGTGTACTTTCGGTTTTCCAAACCTATCCTCGACAAGCGGTCAGCTTGTTGTTCTGTTTTCTGCGATTGTCGCACCTGATTACACCTCCGATATAAGTTACAAGTTATTGTCGTTCAGTCCTTCATCTGATTATTCAAACTACTATGACCTCGGCTGACTTCTGGCTTACTCAACACTGCATCACTGCACCGCTTGTTTCTGTGGAAATTAAACTTATTCCTCTTGTCGGAAACGTGTAGGCCAGATCTCCCCGGGTAAGAATATTAGCTTTCGTACCATGTCATCGTTAGCTTTACTGAGACCAACTTCGAGTAGTATTGGACTTCAACTTGTCTAGCAGCCTTATCCAGTTAATTTCAGCCTTATAGCTACTTCTTGTTCATCGATGCAGTACTTTGCCTTAGACTTCCTTCAGATTCCACCTCACGGTGGACACCCTTGTCCTCAGCTCATGGTTCCGACTACTACGGCCCATAGCGGACTTTCACCACCTAGCTAATACCCATGCCGGGCGCACTAAAAAAGAGGTTAGAGCTTAAAATTGCTCAACCTCATAAAGTTTACTACTCATTAAAATGCCTACCCATCATATAAAGAGAGCGCATTTGACCATTTATTTCAGAAATTTGTGGTAACTTACCCCATTCTTCGTACCCACAGGAGGTAAAAGATGGTAGCTTGCTTGATTTTCAATATAAATATACGCAATTACAGTTCTTATATCTAAATGATCTTCAATTTGTTTTGCGCATATCTTAATAAAGCATAGCCAAGATTTTGTCGCCGATAATCTTTATGAATATAAATAGCTATCTGCGCCGAATGATCATGGGCAGGATGCGGATAAAAATACTCAAGAACACATCAGGCGATTACTTGATCATCTATTGTCGCTAGCCAAATTTGATAATCCATATCAAAGCTTCCTTACAGAATTTTTTTACCCACTAAGTTATTACTTGTCATAGAAATGCTGCCATTCTTTATTAACATTTTCGCGAGTTGTCTTTGTCCCAGTCCATGATGGAACTTTTACAACCCCATCAATCTTACTCTTAGGTACAAATCCCCAGTAACGACCATCGTTTGAAACGCTCCGGTGATCCCCAAGAACAAAGTATTCACCTTTCGGAACTTTTGTGGCACCATTATTCTTTAACCAACTGTTCTGAACTGAGATACTACGCAGTGTCCAGTTTCCAGTTCCGGTTGTTCGTTGACTCTTGCTAATGTAGTCTTGATTAATCTTTTTGCCGTTAACATAAATGTTTCCATTCTTAGAGCTAACAGTATCACCAGGAAGTCCAATTACTCGCTTAACATAATCAGTCTTGACCGATACTTGCGGATCAACACCATTAGCATCAAATACAACGACACTTCCATGATGGATCTTGGCAGTTTTCAAACAAAATACTCGTTCATTATTTTGTAAGTTTGGTTGCATGGATGGGCCATCAACCCGAACAATTTGGAAGAAAAACTGCTTAATTACTAATGCGATTATTAACCCGATTAAAATGGGAATAATCCAACTCATTGCTTCACGAAATGCTTTCATTATAATTCCTCAATTTCTTTATCTAACTGTTATTAATCATACAACTAGTAATAAAACCTGAAAAGTTATTTATAATAAATAATATATTATTTTCACATTTAATAACCGCCGTTTGTAAAATTAAGTTAGAAAAATAGAAAAGCCATTTGTGGTAGACTTTTGAATACCCCTAAACAAAAGAAAGGAAACCACAAATGACTTACACCCATCTTACCACAAACGAGCTGACAATCATCGCCCATTCTTTCGTGCAAAAGCTTAAAGCGTACCGAGTGGCCCAAATGATCAAACGTTGCGCCGAAACCGTTTATCGCGTTTATCGTTACCTGGAAACCGGTGCCTCAATTGCTGATTATCAAGATCACTATATGCGCAATAAGCAACGTTGTAGCCGAAAACGTACTCAGTTGTCACTGGCTGAACTCACTTATATCAACGACAAAATTGCCCAGGGGTGGACGCCTGATACCATTATTGGGCGCGCTGAGCGCCCAATTAGTTGTAACCGGCGAACTCTTTACCGGATGTTTGAACGTGGCCAGTTCGGCTTCGATGTCCGTTCCTTGCCGATGCGAGGTAAGCGGCACCCGAATGGCTATGTCGAGCGCCGTGGGAAGGCTGGCCAATTGGGGCGAAGTATTCACGAGCGTGCCAAGGACTTTCCGCACTATGCCACTGAATTTGGGCACCTTGAAGCTGATACCGTCCAAGGCAAAAAGCACCAAGGGGCGGTAATGACCCTGACCGAACGCCAATCGAAGGTCGAAATTGTACTCAATGTGCACGAAAAGACGGCTGATGCGATTAACCAACACTTAAGTCAGTGGCTTCGGAAATTCCCGCGGCACTTCTTCAAATCGATTACCTTTGACAACGGAAAAGAATTCGCCGGCTGGCGCGAGATTGCCAATCAATTTGACCTTCACACTTACTTTGCCGAGGTTGGTGCTCCCAATCAACGAGGGCTGAACGAAAACAACAACGGTCTTTTACGCCGGGATGGCTTAACGAAACAGCTAGATTTCCGCAATCTTCCTGATGAATTGGTAACCCAACTGATGAGTAAGCGAAATAACCTGCCCCGTAAATCACTAGGCTATCGAACTCCATATGAAGTATTCATGTCTTACGTCACTGATGAGCAACTATTTTCTTTCTAACTTAAATTGACATTTCGGGAACATTAAAAAGATGTGAGTGGAAAATTAACCTTCTCGACAAGGCGGTGGGCTAAGGATAGAACGGTGATTAGCACGGCACGGGCTGATTATCGTTCGGACTTAGCCTCGAGCCTTGTGGCGACGCGAAGCTAGTTCCACGATATCTTAGACAATATTCGTATAAAAGAAGAGGCTGTTGAAAAAACAAGTTTTTTCCAGCCTCTTCTTTTAATTTTTATTTCTTTTCGACAAAGTACTTTTCGAAGTTCTTTTGATAGTTATGATTAATCCGTTGTTCCATTAACCACCGCATGAAATTCATGTCCTTGTCATAATGGAAAGTTGTTCCATAGCGACCTTCTTTAATAAGCTCCTCAGCCTGTTTTTTAATTTCGTTATTTTTAGCATACTGAAGGAAGGTCTTTTTTGAGACCCCCAGCCATAACTTATAGTTGCTTTCGTCCTTGTTCCCATAAATCGTCTCTTGATCTTTTAAGCTATCAAAAACGTAATCTTCAACTGGGAAAGTAGCAAGTTGATAGCCATTTAATGAAACGAAGAAACTACTACGACCTTGGCGAGGATTGAGGTCAAATACCTTGAATTGGCCATCACGACGGTCATATTTCAAATCAAAGTTAACAAATCCAGTAAATTCAATACTTTCAAGGAAATTCTTGATGTTGTCATAGATTTGTTGATCATATGCTGGCATAATCGCAACGTAATTACCAACATTTGCTGGATTGCAATCTTCAAGTAGCGGGTGACCGAGACACATCATCTTTACCTTATGATCTTTATCAACGTAACAATTGATGGTCCGCATATTACTATCATCACCAGGGATAAATTCTTGTAAAACGAGGTCGCCATTGTATGGACTATGCTCATAGATAATCCCCAGAACTTCCGCTAATCTTTCTGGTGTCTTAATAATATAAGCCTTTTCATACCCTTCAAAGTTTCCCTTATGCCATTGCACCGCATCAGCAGCCTTCAAAGCAATTGGAAATTCAAATGGTGATTTATAGTTCTTGTAATCAAGGTCCGGTTTTAAAATATCGGTTTTAGGATAAGGCAAACCATACTTTTCACAGACATTGTAGAACTTCTCTTTATCCGTTAATGTTGCCACTTCATCATAATCAGCATATGGACAGAACATGTGCTGAGAAAGTTCTTTGCGATTTTTTGCAACTAATTCAGTGTAGTCATCCCCACAACTAATTAAAACGGTCTTCTTGCCCTGCTTAGCAAACTCATCTGCCGCTTCAATTAATACTTTCGTAAACACTTCTGGTGATTGTAATTGTTCATTATAATGCAATTCAACAATTTTTGAATAACGGGTTGGTGCCAATGGTTGGCGAGCATATAATTGCGACTTAATCCCATATTTTTCATACATCGACCGTGCCATTCCGTAAGCGTTGAAATCACTACCTAGAATCAATGGAACAAAAGGTTGTTCACTCATTAGATCCCCACTCCTCTTTATCTTTCTAGTTCATTAATATAATCACGTGCAATCTTCACATCCGTTGGGTAAGGGACGTCTTTACCATTAATCTTCTGGTAAGGATCTTCACCCTTCCCTGCAAGGACTACAATATCATCATTTTCACTACCGTCAATTGCCTTTTTGATCGCCGTTTCGCGGTCCATTTCAAATTGAATATGCTTTACTTTATCATGATCAATATAAGAATCTATTTCCCGGGCAATAGTCATCGGATCTTCAAACCCTGGATCATCAGTCGTCAAAATCACTTCATCTGGTTGTTCTTCAGTTAAAGCTTTTCCAAACCCTGGACGGCGAGAAATGCCTTTATCACCGGTTGCTCCTAAGACAACTGTTACTTTACCAGCATTAGTTTGTCGTTTTAAGAATGCCAAGAGTCGCTTCAAGCTAGCGTAATTATGGGCATAATCAACATAAATTGTTCCATGAGTATTACTGTTAATCATTTCCATTCGACCACGGATGTGAACATGATTTAATGTTTCTACGGCATCGTTAGCACTCGCCCCAGCTAATCCACTAGCAATGATTGCAGCGACCGCATTTCCTTCATTATAATCTCCAGGGACACTCGTTTTATAACGGCCATCTAAGTTCAATTGCTTTGCTTTCTCAGTTAAGGCGGTCAACTCAAATTCACTTTCATGAAGATCTTCTAAATCATTTCGATATTCAAAATCTATTTGGGCATTGTCAGGTAATTCGATGTTTGCTCCCCGCCGTGCAAACAAGAAAATGTCTTCTGGTTGTGTGGTTGCCTTAGCAGTGTAATAAACATCAGTAAACTTTTCAGTTTCCGCATTGATTAAGCATTTAGCAGAATTTACTAATAATTGTTCCTTACAGTGAAGATAATCAGCAAAAGTTGGGTGCTCATTTCGTCCGATATGGTCTGGCGAAATGTTTAAGAAAATTCCAACATCATACTTTAAACCATAAATCCGGTTTTTCTTGTATGCTTGCGATGATACTTCCATTACTAAGTGCGTCATCCCGTTATCAACGGCAGCGCGCATATCATGGAAAAGGTCTAAGGATTCAGGAGTAGTCAAATCAGATTTAAATTTATCTTCCGGCTTATTGCCTAAAATCCGATCAAGCGTTGAAAAAAGGGCAATATGATTATCTGTACTTTGGGCTAGAATATGGTCAGCAAAATAAGCCGTTGTTGTTTTGCCTTTTGTTCCTGTAATCGCAATAATGAACAAATCATTTTGCGGATAGCCATAAAATGCTGCCCCCAATAAAGACATCGCTTTTTGTTCATCGTTCACGATAATAGCTGGCAACCCTTCGCCCTCTGGATATTCCTTTTCAGCCACATACGCAATCGCACCTTTTTCTTTAGCGGATGCTAGGTATTTAGGCAAAAAATTTCCTTTACAAAAGAATAAAGTTCCTGATTTTACCTTCCGTGAATCATAGGACACGCTAGTTGCGGTAAAATCAGTCAAATTACTAACATGATCCAATAAATGGTGCTCGCGCAATAATGCTAAAGCAGGTGTAATATGCAATTCCATCTTGCAAATGACTCTCCTTCAATCTAATCTGCCCTATATTATTTCATTTTTTATCATAAAAATAAATAAGGGTTATCAACTAACAAAAAAGGAGACTTAGAAGAGTTCTACAGCCCTTCGCCAGCCTCCTTTAATATTTTTCTATGCTTCTGTTGTAGCCGTTTTTTGTGCGCGGTCAATTCCTGATTCATCAGGTTTGAAGTTATCAATGAAGTATAACTTATACCACGTTAAGAAAGTGTAGATTGTCCAAATCTTACGACGACCATCCACCTTGCCTTCGAAGTTATCATCGGCAAGTTTTAGAAGCTTTTCTTGATCAAAGAACTCTTTTACGAAGTCTTGTTCAAATAATTCACGTACTTCTTGGTAGTACTTTTTTTCCCGAAGCCATGCACGGACTGGTGTTGGGAAGCCCATCTTAGGCCGTGTAGCCCATTCTTCCGGTAAATGCCGATTAGCAGCCATCCGGAATGCCCACTTTGTATCCTTATAGTTAAAGAGGTACTTAGTTGGTGTCGTTTCAGCTACTTTCATTACCTCTTTGTCAAGAAGTGGTACCCGGATTTCAACAGAGTTAGCCATACTCATCTTATCTGCCTTTAAACAAATATCGCCAGGCATGAAACGGTGTAAGTCAACATATTGCTTCTTTGCGACTTCATCGATATCTTTATCTTCCATCTTATCAAAAAGTGGATTAAGAATGTCGGCAATACTTGGTCCGCAATCAAATTCTGGTTGCAAGTAGTCAGCAGCTTCTTCAGGACTAAAGATGTATGCTTGACCAATAAAAGTATCCCGTGCTGGCGCTAAGTTGCGGTACATATGCTCTTGGCCGTGGAAGTGTTTCCCATCTAACCACTTAGCAAACTTATACCGGCGTTCACGAGGCATCTTCTTTAGTTGGTCAGTTACCCACCGGATAAACTTAACTTTCGTATTGAAACCATAATCAATGTATCCCGCGAATAATTCATCGGCACCTTCACCAGAAAGAAGGGCCTTGTAACCGTTATCCTTTGCCAACTTGTTCAAGAAGTATAAAGGAACAACAGATGGGTTAGAATCGGGTTCATCTAAGTAGTATTGAATCATTGGGAATGCATGGAAAGCTTCTTCGTTAGTCAACTTTTCATCAGTATTCTTCAAGCCCATCTTAGCTGCTAATTCACGTGCTTGTTTAGTCTCATCGTAAGTACTATCAAATCCGATTGAGAACGTATTATCTGGACGCATCAAGGCCGTTACTAAACTTGAATCAACCCCTGCGGAAAGGAATGAACCAACCTTAATTCCTTTATCCGCAAACGTATGTGCCTTAACAGAATTCTTAACAACATCATCAATCTTGTTAACAGCTTCATCAAACGTCTCGTCTTCTGGTTCAAAGTTTTCGTCCCAGTATTGAGTCATTTCAAACTGACCGTCTTTATAAGTAAAGTAATGACCTTCTGGAAGCCGGTAAACACCTTTAAAGAAAGTTTCTTGAGTAACTGGGTATTGGAATGTCATGTATGGTTTAAGCGCTTCTTTATTAAGTTCCTTCTTAAAGTTAGGGTGATCAAGAAATGCCTTAATTTCAGACCCAACAAAGAAAGTACCGTTCATCTTAGCGTAATACAATGGTTTGATTCCAAAATGATCACGGGCACCGAACATTTCTTTCGTCTTAAAATCCCAGATAACAAAGCCGAACATTCCGCGCAGCTTGTTAACAACATCCTTCCCCCATTCTTCATATCCGTGCAAGATTACTTCAGTATCGGCATGTGTCTTAAATGTGTGACCCTTACTGATTAATTCTTCACGTAATTCTTCAAAATTGTAAATTTCACCGTTGAATTCAATGGCTTTTGAGCTATCTTCATTAAAGATTGGTTGATTACCAGACTTAACATCAATAAAACTCAAGCGCCGGAAGCCAAGTGCTACATCATCATCCACATATTGACCTTCCGCATCAGGTCCCCGGTGAATAATCCGGTCCTTCATTTTTTTGATTAATTGGTCTTTAATTTGTGGTTTTTCATTATCAACAAATGCAACAATCCCACACATTATAAATTTCCTCTTCTTTCTCTTAAATTCACGGATCACAAAATAGTTATTTAAAATTCGTTATTAAAACTCGAACCTAAATTATACCATATAATGCCAAACTTAAGTATATTATCCCTTTGCTTTAAGAAAACCATAATAAAATCTGGAAAGCGGAGGCATTACCCTATTTCTCCAGATTTTATTTCCCGGGAAATTTTATTTACGATCCTTCTTGGAAAATTTTCCCTGTCGGACGTAAACACTCAAGATTGCAATATCAGCGGGGTTAACTCCACTAATTCGCGAGGCTTGGGCTAAAGTTTCTGGACGAATCTTTTCAAGCTTTTGGCGTCCTTCAGTTGCTAGACCATCAATATCACCATAATCGATATCATCCGGAATCCGTTTAGCTTCCATCCGCTTCATCCGTTCAACCTTAACTTCCTCTTTCTTGATGTAACCAGCATATTTTAATTGAATTTCAACCTGCTCAATCACATGACGATCAAGTTCCTGCTCTGGTGCCGGAATGAATTCGGCCAACGTTTGGTAATCGAAGTATGGTCGCTTCAAGAGGTCAGCTGCCGCAATTCCATCTTTTAAGCGGTTATCCCCGTGAGCTTCAATAAATTCATTAACCTTATCGTCGCTTGGCTTGAGCTTAATTTCTTCTAATCGTTTAATTTCAGCTGCGACTTGACGCCTCTTCTCTTCCATTTTAGCAAGCCGCTCATCACTAACTAAACCAACATGATGGCCCATTTCCATTAACCGGAAATCAGCGTTATCATGCCGTAAAATTAACCGATATTCTGCCCGACTTGTAAGTAAACGGTAAGGTTCTTTCGTTCCCTTCGTTACTAAGTCGTCGATCATCACGCCGATATATGCGTCCGAGCGCTTGAGGACAAATGGTTCCTTGCCTTGTGCTCGTAATCCTGCATTAATTCCTGCAATTAATCCTTGACCCGCTGCTTCTTCATAACCTGAAGAACCGTTTGTTTGGCCTGCAGTATAGAGATTCTTAATGATCTTAGTTTCAAGGGTTGGGTGAAGTTGGTACGGCGCAACTACATCGTATTCAATTGCATATCCAGGACGCATCATTTCTGCATTTTTTAACCCCTTGATTGAGTGCACAATCTTTTGTTGGATTTCTTCTGGCATTGATGTCGAAATTCCGTCAAGGTAATATTCATCCGTATCCCGGCCTTCTGGTTCAAGGAAAACTTGGTGCCGTGGCTTATCAGCAAAACGAACAATCTTATCTTCAATTGAAGGACAGTAGCGTGGCCCAACACCCTTGATAACACCAGAGAACATTGGGGCCCGGCTAAGATTTTCCCGAATAATGGCATGCGTCCCTTCATTTGTATAAGTTAACCAACAAGATAATTGTTCGCTAATTGGAATATAGGCACTATCAGGAGTATCAAAACTAAAGTGATGTGGTTCCTCATCCCCTGGTTGTTCTTCCGTTACACTATAGTCGATAGTCTTTCCATTAACCCGTGGTGGCGTTCCCGTCTTAAAACGCTCAAGATCAA
Organism: Limosilactobacillus reuteri; assembly: GCF_034259105.1. NCBI lineage: Bacteria > Bacillati > Bacillota > Bacilli > Lactobacillales > Lactobacillaceae > Limosilactobacillus > Limosilactobacillus reuteri. The sequence continues at coordinate 2,070,033 of NZ_CP139478.1, forward strand.
AGCCAAGTTCTTCAAGGTTTTCCGAAAGTTTTACCGCAGACTTAGAGTTATTTGGACCAGATTCATACTGTAATTCACCAATAATGATCTTTCCGCGCGCTGCAGTTCCAACAGTTAGTACAACTGTCTTAGCGTGGTAACGAGCTCCTGTATTAGTAATAACACCTTTGCAGACACCATCTTCAACAATTAACTGGTCAACAGTTGCTTGACGGAGAGTAAGGTTAGGTTCTTCCTCAATTGTCTGCTTCATTGCACGGTGATAAGCATGTTTATCTGCTTGAGCTCGTAATGCACGGACAGCGGGACCCTTACCGGTATTTAACATCCGCATTTGGACATAGGTCTTATCAATGTTATGACCCATTTCACCACCAAGAGCATCAATTTCGCGGACCACGATTCCTTTTGCCGGACCACCAACAGAGGGGTTACATGGCATAAAAGCAACCATTTCTAGATTAATTGTTACCAATAAGGTTTTATTCCCCATCCGGGCTGCGGCAAGGGCGGCCTCGCTTCCGGCATGACCCGCGCCGACAACAATTACATCGTATGATCCCGCTTCGTATTGAACGGCATCAGATGTTTGCAATGCTTCTGAACTCTTCATTCTTTTATTCCCTACTTTCCTAAACAGAATTGACTAAATAACTGGTCAAGCAACTCATCATGGTAACTATCCCCAGTAATTTCACCTAATAATTCCCAACACCGGGTCATATCAATTTGAACCAGGTCTACCGGCATTCCATCATTAATTCCTTTTAAGACATCGCTTAAAGCATCATTAGCTTGGTGGAGTAAGCCAATATGCCGAGCATTTGTAACCATTACATTATTCTGATTGCTTTCAATCCCCTCGTTGAAGAACATGTGACCAATCTGTTCACCAAGTTGATCCATCCCTTCATGATTAACGATTGAAGTTTCAATAACAGCACTCTTACCAGCCAGTGATTTCAATTCCTCTAAATCAATCTTGCGTGGAAGATCCGTCTTATTTAAGATGATGATCCGCTGCTTATCCTTGGTTGCTTCCAGTAATTGGCGATCCTCGTCAGTCAATTCATTTGAACTATCAATCAAGAGAAGTACTAAGTCAGCGGCGCCCAAGGCTTTACGACTCCGCTCTACCCCGATCTTTTCAACTTGGTCATTTGTATCGCGGATTCCTGCTGTGTCAATTAACTTCAATGGCACCCCGTTGACATTGACGTATTCTTCAATTACGTCCCGGGTTGTCCCGGCAACGTTTGTAACGATCGCCTTGTCTTCGTGAAGCAAGGAATTCAATAAGCTTGATTTACCAACATTTGGCTGCCCGATGATAGCCGTTGCTAAACCATCTCGCAAAACCTTTCCTTGCTTAGCTGTGTTAAGAAGCCCTTGGATTCGTTGTTGAATGTCCTCTGCTTTTTCTTTTAAGAGTTTCGTCGTCATTTCTTCAACAGCATCATATTCTGGATAGTCAATATTAACCTCTACTTGCGCTAATACATCCAAAATATCCTGGCGCAAATTACGAATTAACCGCGACAAATCACCATCAAGCTGGTTTAATGCAACCTTCATCGATTTATCTGTCTTTGCGCGAATTAGATCCATTACCGCTTCTGATTGGGATAAATCGAGACGGCCATTTAAGAAGGCCCGTTTAGTAAATTCACCTGGTTCTGCCATCCGGGCGCCAAAGCTCAGTACCAATTGCAGAATACGGTTAGTTGCTAACAATCCCCCGTGACAGTTGATTTCAATTACGTCTTCACGCGTATAAGTGTGAGGAGCGCGCATTACTGAAACCATCACTTCATCGACTTCTTGATCCGTATCAGGGTCGACAATATGACCATAGTTAATGGTATGAGTTGCTACTTTGGCGAGATCTTTTCCTTTGTAGATCCGTTGAGCAACTTTCACCGCATCATCCCCACTAATTCGGATAATGGAAATTCCACCTTCACCAACCGGCGTCGAAATTGCTGCAATCGTATCATTCTCGCTATTTGCCATCGCTACTTTACTCCTTTCTAACAAAAAAAGTGCCAGTCCATGCATAGTAATAAAAATATCACTAACATGGTCAAAGCACTTTCACTACTTTAACGAATATTAAATTTATAACCGCTCATATTCTAAGATCATTACCAGAAATTGTCAACAAATAAGTTAGTCCTTGGGCGCAATCACGATACTCCGGTAAGGTTCCCGACCGTGGGAGTATGTTTTTACATGGTGATTATTCTCAAGTTCATGGTGAATTTGTTTCCGTTCGCGGGCGGGCATCGGGTCCATAAAAACTGCTTTCCCACTTGCAACTACTTCCATCGCTGCCTTTTGCGCCAGGTTGTGAACTGCTTCTTGACGTCGTTCGCGATAATTGGAAGTATCAAGTTCAACATTTACTTTTGCTGCTCCATGGTAATCCATGAATATATTACTAAGCTGTTCCATCGCGTTGATCCGGCGACCATGCTTACCGATTACTCGTCCATTTTCCTCAGTTTTAAGATCAATTTTGAGGTCATGAGATTCTAAATTAATAATCCGTGGTTCAACAGCAATGCCCAATTCCTTAAATACTGTTGTTAGATACTCAACCAATTCTTTACTAGTTGCTTGAACCTTTTTAAGATTGGCCTGTTGCCGCCGCTTGATTTCAGCAGGGTCGAGCTCGTCTTCAGCGGAATTTAAGCTTGCAGGCTTTTGTTCTGACTCTTTTGCTGGCTGCTTATCTTTTTCTTCCAGTGAGGACATCGCAATTTCTTTATCTTTTATTACTGCATCCACTTGCGCTTGGCGTCGTCCAATTCCTAGAAAACCGTGCCGTGGCTGTTGAAGAACCACAAATTCAATTGTCTGATTAACGGTTGGTTTCAATTGTGTACGGGCCTTTTCTTTTGCTTCTTCAATTGTTGTTCCAGTAAAAACTGCCATTTCTATCCCCCGTGAATTTAATTAATTTCCACTCTTTAAATTTATTACTAATATAAAAAGGCTCGCAACAACTTTACTTGTCACAGCCTTAATAACTTATTTCCGCCGACTTTGGTAAGCGCGACGTTTTGCTTTTTCAATCTTGCGACGTTTTGCTTTTTCAGCCCGTTGCTTTTCTTCACGTTCACGACGAATCTTAAATGGATTCTGAATGATAAGCGTTTGGACAACCTGGAAGGCATTTGTTACTACCCAATATAAGGTAATAGCTGAAGAGAATCCCAATGCCATGAAGAATACCATAATCGGCATAAACCACGTCATTGTAGTTGTCATTGAATTTTTTTCGGGCATTGAAGCCATGGATAACCATGAACTAATAAATGTAAATAATGCCGCTAGAATAGGCATAATGTAGTATGGGTCCGGGTGACCTAACTGAAGCCACAAGAAAGTTCCATTCCGTAAGGCTGAGGTCCGCCAAATTGCTTGATAAAGAGCCCACATGACTGGTAACTGAACCAGTAACGGAAGCATCGAAGCCCATGGGTTAACGCCAGCTTCTTTATAGAGCTTCTGCGTTTCCATTTGCATCTTTTGCATTGACTCGCGATCACGTGATGAGTACTTTTTCTGAATTGCCTTTAATTGAGGAGCAAGTTCTTGCGTCTTCATCATGGTCTTTGTTTGGTAGAACATCAATGGCAGTAAGATGATCCGGATGATGATCGTAAAGATAATGATCCCCATTCCATATCCGCCAAAGTGCTTTGATAACCAAATGATAAATTGTGAACAGTTATAGATAATGTAGTGGTCCCAGATACCAGTACTATGACTAGTAATTGGCTTATTGGAGCAAGCAGCTAAAAATAGGGTTAAGCTCATGATTGCTCCCAAGCTTAGGAATTTTTTTGTTTTCTTATTCAAATCCTAATCCTCACTTTTTTCATCTAACAAATGTGCTCGCTTTAAAACGTGCACTAGGTTTTTCTTTGTTTCTGCCATTGATAAACCATCTGCCGCTGACCGAGCAATAACCAAGAAATCAACATCAGACCGTAATTGCGGTTTTACCTCTAATAATGTTTGACGAATACGCCGCTTAACCCAATTACGATGAACAGCATTTCCAATCTTCTTCCCGACAGAAATACCGACACGAAAATGTTTTTGTCCTGGCTTTTCCATTTGATATACGACAAATTTGTGGTTGGCCACGGAATTATGGGTTTCAAAAACCCGTTGAAACTCACTTTCCTTTTTTACGCGATATGATTTTCTCATTTGTATAATCCCCAGCCTTAATTTAAGTAGATATAAAAATAGGGCTGGGCATACGACAACTTTAACGATTCAAATTGCTCGTCAAGCTGACTGCCCTGCCCCACACAATAAAAAAAGCCACTATAAAAGTGGCCGTGTTTATGCAGATAATACTTTTCTGCCCTTTTGACGCCGACGTGCTAATACCTTACGGCCGTTACTGGTGCTCATGCGCTTACGGAAGCCATGGACACGTGCACGGTGACGCTTCTTTGGTTGAAACGTGCGCTTCATACAATTGCACCTCCTATTAAATTCGAGTGGTTTGGTTTCTAGAGTCTAAAAGACGATCTCTTCAAACATACTTTGGTAGTATAACACACTTACCGAAATTAATAAACGGCGAATTTTTATTTAAATTTTTTTGATTATTAACAAAATCGGCAAAATAATCCACAGCGTTGTGTAAATTCATAATTTATGGACAAGTTATCAACAATGTTTTTCCGAGATTATCCCCAGATTCACACCTGTTGATAAAGTTATCCACAGGTAGCCTTTTAGGTGTTGATAACTCTCTAGTTCACTGCTGTGTCAATATCATATATCAACACAATTCTGTGTATAACTGATAGCAAAATCTCCTTTTCTCCATTTTTCACAAGAATATTATTAATTTACACACAGTG